>JALENF010000008.1 GCA_022767945.1 Bacillota bacterium | reverse complement strand
AGGTTCTATAGAAGCAGCAATTGATACAGATCAACCAGTTGGTAATGAGATGTTTGCTTATGGACATTTGGTTACATATATACGGCAGACTGTTTTGAAATACGGAAAAGAAGCCACATCAAGAATGAAAAATGTTGGAATTAAGCTAACTCAAAAACAAGTTGCAGCGATAATACTCAAACTGGAGGATTTATCTGTTCCAAGAGAAGTATGCTTTAAGAACCGGTACTGGGATCCCTTTGTATTAGATTATATTTATAGAAATTATAATGGTAATCCTCCTTCTAGTGTTATGGAAAAAGGTGCAAAAGCTAGCATTACAGAAATGATGAGGTTTTTAAGAGATAATTCAATTACAGCTCCAATATATGAAAAATATATTCCATCTCAGTATAGAAACGGTCGTAATAGGAGCTTACTAATTAAACGTAGCTTTCAGTGGGCAACTAATGTGCCTTTGAAGGAAATCCTTTCAGAACCATACTATGATGGAGAAGAGGGTGCAGATAGAATAGAAGATACTATAGAGCTGCTTCAAAATGTAGTTTCATATAATTTACCTTTACTTTTAAAACCTTTATTTGATATGCGAAAATCTGAAAACAGTGTGCTGTCAAGTCTTCAATCTGGCGCAATGAATGCACACATAATTGAGATGATTGATTTAGGGATACCAAGAGAAACAGCATTATTTGTTTATAAAGAATTAGAAGAGAGTTTTAATAAAACTGGTGCTACTGGACAAAATGTAAAAAGTATTATTAAGAATAATATGTCAAGATTTCCTTACTGGGTTAAAGTTCAACTAAGATTCTTAATCTGAGATTGTGCAATTTGAAGGCAGCGTTATTATTTGATTAAAAAAGCTAATTTCAGGTGGCTACATAATCAATTTGAGTATATTGTGAGACTTCATAATTCGGAAAATGAAACAGAGAAACAAATCGAAGCACCAACAGCATAGGGCAATGTAAAATGCAACTTTTGTAAAAGGTAGATAATCGACACTAGGAACCGATATGAAAGGTCTCAGACTTGCAACGCACTTGCAACAATGCCTTTGAAAACCCTTATTTTTCAAGGGTTTCAACTATCAAAGCGTTAATCTCAATTACCAAAGAGATAATTTCGATTATCGGATTTGGAATTTGGAAAGAGTTCAAACCCTTGCAGACATTGCGTCCGCAGGGGTTTTTCTTTTTGGCCGGCTTTTATGGTTTGGCCGGCAGTTTGATTGCGCCGGCCGTCTATCAAATATGGCACATTTTTGATTTTTTAAGGACAAAATTCCAAAATCAAACTTGATTAGCCATAAAAAATGATTTCGGACAATAATCAGGGTAGGTTTTATCAAAGGAACTTAGGGGGAAACAGTAATATATTTACATAAGATGTTATTAATGTAATATATTGTAATCGAAATACAGAATTTTTTAAGGATAGAGTGCCGGTATTACATGTATGAAGCATGCGCTGAAGAGGATTTTGGTACTCAGAGATGAAAATGTTCGATTTGTGCCAAGTTTGATAGATTTTCCCAAACGAAGCAGCTTCGACAAGGGGGAACACTATATTTTTCCGAGAATCTTGCACTGGACAAGGTCTGCGATTGGAAGTAAAATTAAAAAAGCACGCCGCCGCGGAGAGAGCAGCAAAGCGCGCCGCGGAGAGAACGGCAAAGCGCGCCGCTGAAACGGCCCGCGATGAATAAGAGCAGCAAACCGGCGGCGGAGAGATCGGAGCTGCGAGGCTGGGCATGTGCGGCGCGGCGGAATAAGATTAAAGAAACTCTGGAGGTTTTGATATATGAAGATTAACGGACATGAAATGAAAGCAGCAATCTTTGACGTAGACGGAACTCTTCTGGACACCATGGGTGAATGGCACGATGTTGGTGCCAGATACCTGATGTCACTTGGAATAGAACCGGAACCGAACCTGGGCGACATTCTTTTCACTATGACCAGCATCACATCAGCGGAATATATGATTGAAAACTACGGTTTAGACAAAAGCGTTGAGGAGATTCAGCGCGGAATCAACTCCATTGTAGAAAATATGTATTTCAACTATGCAGACTTCAGACCTGGAGCTCGCGAATACCTGGAGAAGCTCAGAGCCGAGGGGATTCCTATGGCTATTACCACATCCACCGACGGATACTGCGTCCGCGCGGCACTTGAGCGTCTGGGCTGCCTGGACTATTTTCAGGCGGTGCTCTCGTGCGCGGACCTGAAAACCTCAAAGAAGAAGCCGGACATCTTCTTCACTGCACTGGAATCGCTGGGTGCACAGCCGGAGGACACCTGGGTGTTTGAGGATGGTCTCTACGCTATAGAAACCGCCAAGGCCGCAGGTTTCAGGATCCTCGGCATATACGACAACCAGAGTGAAGCCGACCAGCCCGCGATCAAAACCAACTCGGACGTATACATAAACGAATTTACGGAACTGCTTTAGAGGGCGAGGTGAAATGGATTTGGAGAAGATTATCAACGTAGAATACTCGTCCATACAGGGCAGCTACTGGATGATTTACGGTGTAATCTGCAGCTTTGCCTCTGCTTTTCTGCTCAGCAAAGGCTATTCAAACTCAGAAATAGGAATCATCCTGGCTGCGGCAAACGTACTGTCTGTAGTGATGCAGCCGCTGGTGGCCGACTTTGCAGACAGAACAAAAAAGTTTTCCCTGATAGGATTATCTCAGCTGGTGACTATACTTCTGATGGCTCTTACCGTGGGACTCTTCGTATTTGAACGGAAAACCCTGGCGTTATCACTGATTTTCGTACTTCTGATTGCGTGGCACACCACCCTTCAGCCGTTGATCAACTCGCTGAGCTTCAAGCTGAACGAGTCGGGAATAAACGTAAGCTTCGGCATTGCGAGAAGCATGGGCTCTCTGTTCTATGCCATTCTGATGGCCTTCCTGGGCACTCTGGTAGAAAACCTGGGTATCAGAGCCATTCCGGTTTCGGCAGAGATTGTAATGACCATGCTGCTTGTAAGTTTTGTTATGACGAAGCACCACTTTGAAAAAGCAAAGCAGGTGAACGGTGCCGCTGCACTGAAACCTGCTGCAGGCGGAGAGACTGAAGTGATTACCGCAGAAACCGGAACATCGGAAGAAATCAATCTGGTCGAATTCATCCGCAGAAACAAGCTTTTCTTCCTGCTGAACATCGGCGTTCTTGGAGTATACTTCAGCAATGCGGTGCTGAATTTCTACACCATGCAGATAGTTGTTGACGTAGGCGGAAACAGCGAGGACCTTGGAAGGGTAATGTCGGTTATGGCATTTTTGGAGATTCCACCGATGCTGTTCTTCGGGTTCCTGCGAAAAAAATTCACCTGTGAGAGGATGCTTAAGTTTGCCAGCATAATGTTCACTATCAAGATCGGCGTGATATTCATGGCAAAATCTGTGATGACCATTTACGCCATACAGTTAATACAGATGTTTTCCTTTGCACTGTTCCTGCCGGCCATGGTCAATTTCATCCATGAAACCATGAGCAGGGGCGAAGCGGTAAAGGGACAGGCACTTTACACAATGATGACTACGGTAAGCTCGGTAATCGCAAGTGTGGCGGGAGGCATTATTCTGGATGCTTTCGGAGCAAAGACGCTGACCTTTGTTTCCACGGTTATCACCCTTCTGGGGGCTTTGATCGTCATCGCGTGCGTAGATAAAGTTAAACACAACAAAACACCTGAACCTCGCAAGTAAGGCTCAGGTGTTATTTTTTTTATGCCGGTTTTCTCTTCGTATAGTATTTGTCGATGTTTATCACCACGAAGTATCTTTCGTCGACCGCCTTGAAGGCTGCCTCGAAACCGTCGTGTATTTCTGATGGAGTCAGCTTGCATTCGTGGGTTACCATAACATCGAAAATGATGTTCGTGTGGGTTGGACCGGGAACAATTCTCAGGTCGTGCAGATTGGTTACGCCATCCAGCTTTTTCAGCGTTTCTCTTGCAATCTCATTCATCTGGTTTACCAGTGGGTCATTTATTTTAACCGGATCCAGATGACATGTAAGGTGAATGTTCAGCTTACGGCACAGGTCACGCTCGATGTTGTCCACAATGTCGTGGCTTTCCATAATGTCGCGGTCCGCGTCAACCTCGATGTGAATGGACGCATAGATTCTTCCGGGACCGTAGTTGTGAACCATCAGGTCGTGTATTCCGTAAACCCCGTCGTATTCCATGGCCAGAGCCTCGATGCTGTCAACCAGACCGGGGTCAGGAGCTTCACCGAGCAGCGGACTCATGGTTTCCTTAACCAGACCGATTCCGGACCATATGATGAAAGCCGCAACCAGACAGCCCATATATCCGTCAATCTGAAGTCCTGTTGCTTTTCCGATGATGACACTTATCAAAACCACCGAAGTGGATATAACGTCGTTTCTGCTGTCGGCGCCTGTTGCCGTAAGGGCAACTGAGCTGATTCTCTTTCCAACGTTGATGTTGAACATAGCCTGCCAGATTTTGATGCCGATCGCCAGCAGGAGAACCACAACTATGGAAATGCTGAACTCCAGTGGTTCCGGATGAAGAATTTTTTCAACCGAAGATTTGAACAGCTCCACTCCTACAACCACTATCAGAACTGACACGATCATGCCGGAGATGTACTCTATGCGGGCATGTCCGTAAGGATGCTCCTCGCTTTCCGGCTTTGATGCCAGCTTGAAGCCTACCAGTGTGATGATGGAAGAGGATGCGTCTGCCAGGTTGTTTATTCCGTCGGCTATGATTGCGATACTGCCGGCGAAGATGCCCGTCAGGATTTTTGCGGCGCATAGAATGACGTTTGATATTATTCCGACGATTCCGGCCAGCTTTCCGTAGCTTTCCCTGACTTCGGGATCCGTAGTGTTTTCGTGATTCTTTACGAAGGTCTTGCACAATAATTCTATCATCTGTCTGCCATGGCCTCCTCGATGGCTCTGACGAGCTGGTCAGGGCAGGAAGTGGATTTGTATCCGCAGCGGATTCCGTCAAGCTTTTCTTTGATCTGTTCGTAGCTCATTCCCTTAACAAGGGAGGAGATACCCTGCAGATTTCCGTGACATCCGCCGTGAAACTGAACGTCCTTCAGAATGTTTCCGTCCATTTCCACATCGATGTATGCGGCACAGACGCCTCTTGTCTTGTATGTGTATGACATATTTTACCTCTTTTCTTTCTGCTATTTTGATGATATCATCTTATTTGAGCAATATTGTAAATTTTTCCATGATTTACATAGTATATCATGAAAGAACCTTTCAGTCAAAACCTGAAAAAATCTGAAAATCCTGAAAATATTGTGTGATGAAACTGTTGGAATTGCTGGATTCTGGAAAAAACGAAAAAATAATGCAAAAAAATTGAGAAAATGTGTTGACAAACCCTCTATGTGCATGGTATTATAAACGAGCGTTGTGAGTGAGCAACAAAATAAAAACTAAAAATTATGCACCATTAGCTCAGTTGGTAGAGCACCTGACTCTTAATCAGGGTGTCCACGGTTCGAGCCCGTGATGGTGTACCAACGAAAATAAGTCTTGAAGTCCTTCAAGACTTATTTTTTTCGTGTGTTTGGAAAAATGGATTCTATCAGATGTGGCATAAAACACCTTTTTTGAATTGAAACCTGCTTAAAAAGTACTTGACTTTTGTTAGCAGGTTTTTGGGTTAAAAAACAAGAAATGTCCTGCATATGATAGATATTAACATGAGGAACCCGTCTTTTTTCATCCTGCTGCCGGCAGGTTCTTGTGATTTCACGGAATCTGGGGTAGAATAAGTAGAACACCCCGGCGCGAGCCGGCGAAACATATTTAGAAGAAATACCTGAAAGGATAAGAAAATAATGGCACAGATATTGAAGGGTGCACCCGTAGTGGAAGCACTGAATAATAAGATGACTGAAGAAATTAAGGAACTGAAGGGAAAAGGAATAGAACCTACATTATGTATTTTCAGAGTCGGTGAACGTCCTGACGACCTGTCGTATGAGAGAAATGCAATAAAGCGCTGCGAGAAGGTGGGCGTTGCAGTAAAGAACGTTGTTTTACCTGCTGATGTTACTCAGGAGGAGTTCGATGAGACGCTGAACAGACTGAACGAGGATGACAGTATTCATGGAATCCTCATGTTCAGACCGCTTCCTGAGCAGCTGGACAATGAAAAGGCACGTCAGATGCTGAATCCTGCGAAGGATATCGACGGATGCACAGACGGCTCGCTTGCAGGGGTTTTTACCAATACCCAGGTTGGATTTCCGCCGTGCACAGCCCAGGCGGTTATGGAAATTCTGAAGTTTTACGGCGTGAATATCAAAGGCACCAAAGCGGCAGTAATCGGAAGATCTCTGGTAATCGGAAGACCTGTATCCATGATGCTTATGCACGAGAATGCCACAGTCGTGACATGTCATACGAAGACGGCTGATCCTGCAGGAATTGCAAGGGAAGCGGACATTCTGGTGGCGGCTGCGGGAAAGATGCATTCAGTAGGTCCGGAATTTACAAATCCGAATCAGATTATAGTGGATGTCGGCATCAACTGGGACGAAGCTAAGGGCGGAATAACAGGAGATGTTGATTTCGACGCGGTTGAGCCTGGAGTTAAGGCAATATCTCCGGTTCCCGGCGGCGTAGGTACGGTAACAACCAGTGTGCTGGTTTCACACGTTGTTGAAGCCGCAAAACGTGTGGCAATATAATTGACGGCATAAGTAATAAACGGCAAGGTAAGATATGGAGGCTGGAAGATGCTTGTAGAAAAAACTGTTACGGAATTTACAGAGGTGCTGGCTTCTAAGGAGCCTGTTCCCGGTGGAGGAGGAGCAAGTGCACTGATTGGAGCTATCGGCATATCTCTTGGAGACATGGTTGGTGAGCTGACCGTGGGCAAGAAAAAGTTTGCTGATGTTGAGGATGAAGTAAAGAACCTCATGGAAAGAGCACAGCAGGTGAGAAAGGACTTTCTGGAGCTTGTTGACGCGGATGCGGAGGTGTTCGCGCCGCTGGCAAAGGCCTATGGAATTCCAAAGGACGATCCGAAAAGAGATGAGATAATGGAAGCCGCACTGAGAGGCGGCTGCTCGGTTCCCATGGACATTATGAGAAAATGCGGAGAGGCACTGGACATCATCGCGGAGCTGGCAGAAAAGGGAACGCAGATTGCAATATCAGATGCCGGATGTGGTGCAGCGGCATGCAAGGCGGCAATTCAGGCTGCGTCTCTGAATGTTTTTATCAATACAAAGTCAATGAAGGACAGAGACTATGCAATGCAGCTGGAAAAAGAGGCGGATGCGCTTCTTGAAAAATATACAAGGCTGGCTGACGAAATCTACGATGCTGTAGTCGGCAGGCTTCGATAGGTGGTGCGTGCCACCGGGTTTGCCCAATACATAACATCGAAGCAGCGAAAGGAAAATCTATGACAGGAACTATTAAGAAAAGTGCGGTCTGCTGGTCTTTGGCGGTTTTGATGCTGCTGACTGCATGCGGAGGCGGTGCGTCAACCCTGGAGGGCATGGTCGAGAACAGCCCTGAGGCGAAGGAAGCCATCGAGGCGCAGTGCAAAGACGGGCAGACGGTTGAGGTCGACGGCAACGGGCTGATTTACACCTACAAATTTGAGCAGACCTTCAAGGGAAAGGATATAAAAACCGTCCAGAAGGACATCGCGAAAAAAATGGAAAAATCAAGGCTGAAGTTCCAGAAGACGGCGGCTGCTCTGCAGGAGAGCTCCGGGCTGGAGAAGGTCACCGTGAAGCTGGTCTATATCAACGGAGACGGCAAAGAAATCTACTCAGAGGAAATATAAAATAATGATTAGAAAAAAACTAAAGCTGACGGCAGTGCTGCTTCTGATTGCGGCCATGGCTGCTGCGGTGTCAGGGTGCGGTAAAGAAGTTAAAAAATTGAATGTTATTCCTGTGGATATGCCCGTTCCTGCGTATACCAATCCGCTGACCGGTGAGGCGGACTACTCTCCATCAAAACTCTCAAAGAGACCGGTTGCGGTGGTTGTGGAAAACCACCCGCAGGCGAGACCCCAGTGGGCAATCGACACGCCGGACATCATAATGGAGGGTGAGGTCGAAGGCGGAATAACCAGAATGCTGTGGCTTTATGCGGACTACAGTGATGTACCGTCAAAGGTGGGACCGGTGCGCTCCGCGCGTCCGTCCTATGTCAGGTTCAGCAGGTTTTTTGACGCGGTGTACATTCACTGGGGCGGAAGCCACAGCAGAGCCGGATATGTTGGCGGTTATGACACCATTGCAGCGGAAGGAGTGGACGACCTGGACGGAATGAACGGGGGCAGCGTAAGCTTTTAAACAAAAAATTCCCAAACATATTCTGCGCCCTTCGGAGCAGAATAAGTAAAAAGGGGGAATTTAAAATGGAAAATCAGAACAGAAACAACAACCAGAACAAAAACAACAACAAGAATAACAATCAGAAGAATCAGAACAAAAATAACAACAAGAGCCAGAACCAGAACAAGAATAACAACAATAAGGAATTCTAAGCTGGTTTCAGCACTCGGCTGAAAAAGTAGAAACGGTTGAAGAGAGAAGCAGGGAGAGCATTATGCGATCTCTGCTTTTTCTTTTGAAAAACTTGAAAAACTAGGTGTTTTAGTTTGCTATTGCAATGGAATTATTGTATAATAAAATGAATAATAATCAGGAGGATCAGGCTTTGAATACAGTTGGCAGAATAGGCAGATTTATATACGAAAACCAGGAGCTGATCTGGGCCGGTCTGGTGGTTTTTGCGGTGATACTCGCAATAGTTGTTATAGGAAAAATTGTTGTGAGCCAGCGAAAGAAGACCGAGCTTCTTAAGAAGATAGACAGGACTGTTTCCGAAATTCATACCACCGTGGGAGAAATCCAGGGTGAGAAAACTAATGAAAACAAGGGGAACGGCGTGATTTACATAGACAACAGAAGCCTGAAGCAGGACGGCAGTGGGCAGCCTGCAGCGGTGAAGGAAGCCATGGCGGCTGTAAGAGAAGCGGCTGCATCGGTGGAAACGGCGGCTGCGCCGGAGAAGGAGACCTGTTGCGAGCCTCAGGTTACATCCAAACCTGATGAGACAGAAATCCCTGCTGAGGAGAAATCAGCCGAGACTGTAAAGAAAGCGGACGAACCGAGAGTCTCAGATGCGTTCGCAGAGGCAGACGGCCGGGACGTGCCTCAGCAGCAGCGAAATAAATTTGGAAGTCGGGATTATGCTGTGTCTAGAAACGGAAAATCCTATACCATAGAAGAGCTTGAAGAACAGATAAAGTAATATTTTTTTCAGGAGGAAAAACATGTACTGTAAGAAATGTGGAAGGGCACTGGACACAGATGCCAAATTCTGCAGTAACTGCGGAACGAAGGTTGTCAGGGAGGATGAGACTTTTGTTCCCGCATTTATGAAATCATATGGAATTGAGAAGGAACAGGAGGAAAAGCCTAAGAGGAAAACCTATGAAAGGGAAAACTTCGACTGGCACCTGGATGGATTCCCGGAACCGAACAAGAAGACAGAAGATGTGGATTTCAACTGGTCCTCCGTTCTTGAACATAACCAGAGAAGAATCTATGGACTGGAGAAGGACAGGGAACGTACTCCGCTGTACGATCCGGCAGAAATGTCATTTGATGAAGATACGATGGCTGCTTACGAGGCAAAGAGCAGAGAACGGGAAGCTGCAGCGGCACAGAGAGCGGCTGAGGCTGCGGCGGCTGAGGAGGCTGCACGCAAGACAGCTGAAGAGGCAGAGGCCTCCCTGTCTGAAACAGACAAGGCGGATAAGGATGAGGCACAGAGAGCCGCTGAAAAGGAATTTGAGGAGCTGCTGAGTTCCGTACCTGAACTCAGGGAATCGGAATATGAAATTCCCGATTCACTGTTTAAGGGCATAGAGGATAGAAGACCGGAGCCGGTAGTGGCAGAACCTGTTGTATCACCGTGGACGGGAAGACCGATTGGTGTTTCAGAGCCGGAGCAGGAAGCTGCGCCTGCGGCGCAAACAGAAATCACACCTTCGGAGCCTGCTGAGGAAGAGCCTGATACAGTTCAGAAGTCGCTCGAAGAAGAAATCTTCGGTGACATGGTGTCTGCCGGTGAAGCAGATGATATGCCGGCGGCAACGATAATAGCCGGAAGAAAAAAAGCCGATGAAGAGAAGGTAGACAAGTTCTATACATTTAATCAGAAGAAGACAGAGCTTCAGGCTCTGCTGGATAGAGAGTATGCACGTCTGGAAAAGCTGAATCATGCAGAGGAGAAGCTTCCGAAGCTTGAAGACATTGTTACTGAAGAGGAAACACCTGTGGCTGCTCCTGCTGAGGAGCCGGTACCGGCACCGGAAACTGCACTTTCTGTAACACCGGAAGCACCTGCACTTCCACCACTTGAATACGTGGGCGTTCAGCTGGCCTCTGCACCTGCCGGAATCTATGCGACAGATGAGGAAAAGCCGGTGATAAGTGTTCCGAAGGAGGACACGTCAAAGGCTGATGCTGTCACTGAGACGGATGAACTGCCGGGAGGTGTCAGACTCAACGAAAAGGAAAAGAATCGCGGAGCCTTACCCAGTAAAGCCGAGGAAAAAGGAGAAGTGCATAAACTTACTTTTGGCGATATCTTTGATGATGATGACGATGGCGATGATGAAGGTGAAGGAAGTTCGAAAAAAGGCGGATGTTTAAGAGTGGTTGCCATTCTGCTTTGTATCGTAGTTGTGATACAATTAGCTATGATAGGTATCCAGTACTTCATACCGGAATCACAGCCGGCGAAAATTATTAACAGGGGTTACAGCAAGGTTCTGAGCCTGATTTCCGGCGAAAAGGAACCGGCAAACCCTGTCAGCGAAAGCTCTGAAATCGAAAGTATTATCAAAGCCCATGCAGGCGAAAACAAGAACATCGCTGCTGTGGGCGAGGATGCAAGCCTGGCTTTTGAGAACGGCCAGGATTACGGTTTTGATAATTTTGAAGATACATACAAGTACGAAAATGCGCCATGGTATACCGATGAAGATGGCAGCGAGGTGACATATCTGGACGGAGTTATATCCACTTTAATAAGATTCCATTCCGCATGGGTGGACAAGATGGATGACGACAGCGATGAAATCTACGACTATGTAGACAGCACTTCACCCGTAAGAAGAAATCTGGATGCGCTGAGTCCTGATAAAGACGTGGTTTACAGCATTGAATCACTGGACATTGGGGAAATAAGATTCGACGGCACAGGCTTCTATGTGATGACAAAGGTTGTTTATGTCAACAGCGGGGACACAGACAAGTCGACAGAACAGCAGGTTGTTTACCTGGAGCCTGATAATGAGATGATGAAAGTCATCAGTATAGTTGTATTATAGGAGGTTTGGAAATTGGGAAAAAGTAAGGAAAAAGGGCAGCAGAAGATCAGTATTATTCTTCTGCTCATCGTACTGGCAGTATCACTGTTTCTCCTGCTGATTAACTTCATCACTGACTGGATGTGGTTTAAGGAAGTAGGATATGTAAGCGTATTCTTTACGCAGCTGTTTACAGAACTGAAATTCGGTATACCGATGTTCATTATTCTGATGCTGCTTATCAACCTGTATCTGAGGGTTCTGAAGAAGGGATACTTCAAGAAGATCACTTCTCACGAAGCAACGGACATGAAGAAGCTGAACAGGTTCACATGGATACTGTCTGTCGTATCTTCAGCAATAGCATCATTCTATGCTATATCTATTCTGTGGTTCAACATTCTTCAGTTCCTCAACAGCTCGGATTTCGACATTAAGGATCCGCTGTTCAATCTGGATATTTCATTCTATGTATTCAGACTTGAATTCCTGAAGCAGCTGAATGAAATGCTTATAGGAGCGGTGCTTCTGGTTGTTGTAATTACAGTTATTTACTATACAATTCTTCTGACAATGCACAGCCCTGACGTGTTCGAGCATGAAGATGAGACAGGATATGCAGAGGCTGAGGGTTTTGATGATGAAGAAAGATACACCGGAGGACAGAGCCCGTTCCAGGGAATGGGAGGAGACTTCGGAAAGGCATTCGGAAACTTTGGAAAGAGGGCACGTGTGCACCAGAGACCGAAGAGAAGACAGTTGGACGACGGAAACTTCCGTCAGCTTCTGAACATCGCCAGCGGACAGATTTCAATTCTTGGAATTGTGTTCTTCATTATGATAGGTCTTAACTTCCTGCTTAAGCAGTTTGATCTGCTGCACGCGCACACAGGAGCAGTTTACGGCGCAGGCTTCACGGATGTAAACATTACTCTGTGGGTTTACCGAATCCTGATGGTGCTTGCTCTGGTTGGTGCTGTTACAGTCGGACACCACATCAGAAAGAAGGAATTCAGAAAGATTTTCAGAATCCCGGCACTGATGATCGTTATCGGAGCTGTCGGAGTGGGAACTTCTCTGGTGGTTCAGAACTTCGTTGTCGCTCCTGACGAAATCAACAAGGAATCCAAGTACTTAGAGCGCAATATTGAATACACTCAGTATGCATACGACCTTAATGACGTTTCTGTTCAGAGCTTTGCTGCGGACAACAAGCTGACGACAGACGACATCAAGGAAAACACAGAGACAATCAAGAATATCCGTATCAACGACTATGAGCCGGTTAACACATTCTACAACCAGACTCAGAGTATCAGAAAGTACTACAAGTTCAACGATGTTGACGTAGACAGATATATGGTCAACGGAAAATATACTCAGACTTATCTTGCAACAAGAGAAATTGACGAGAGCAAGATTCAGGACACATGGCTTAACAGACATCTTAAGTATACACACGGTTACGGTGTGACACTTTCAAGAGTAGATACTGTTACAGCAAGCGGACAGCCTGACGTTATGATCGGAAATATTCCACCTGAATCAAACATTGAGGAAATTCAGGTAGACAGACCGGAAATCTACTTCGGTGAGCTGTCTAACGATTACGTAATGGTTAACACAAGTGAAGATGAATTCGACTATCCTGACGGAGATTCCAACAAGTACACTCAGTACGAGGGAAAAGCCGGCATCAAGCTTAATCTGCTGAACAAGATAATCTTCAGTATCAGAGAGGGAAGCATGAAGATTCTGGTGTCCTCCAACCTGAAGAGCGATTCCAAGATTATCATCAACAGAAACGTAATGGAAAGAGTCAGAAAGATCATGCCGCAGCTGAGCTATGAGGACGATCCTTACACTGTAGTTGCAGACGGCAAGATCTACTGGATGGTCGATGCATATACAACAAGCAGATATTATCCGTACTCAGAGCCGTATACAGGCGAAATGGGCGGAGTAAATTACGTAAGAAACTCAGTTAAGGTAGTTGTGGATGCATATAACGGAGACGTTAACTTCTATCTGGTTGACGACAAGGATCCTATTGCAAACACATTCCAGAAGATTTATCCTGAACTGTTCAAGTCCATCGATAAGATGCCTGAATCACTGAGAAGTCATATCAGATATCCGAATACACTGTTCAACATTCAGGCCGGTGTATACGGACGTTATCACATGAACGACGTGAAGGTATTCTACCAGAACGAGGACGTTTGGGATATCGCCGACGAAATCTACGGAACAGAACAGAAGAAGATGTCATCGAACTACTACATCGTTAAGCTTCCTGGAGAGGACAGTGCAGAGTTCATCAACTCAATTCCGTTCACACCGCAGTCCAAGCAGAATATGACAGGTCTGATGGTGGCAAGAAATGACGGTGATCACTACGGTGAACTTATTCTGTACACTGTACCGAAGAGCAAGACTGTTTACGGTCCGATGCAGATAGAAGCTCAGATTAACCAGAATACTGAGATTTCCAAGGACTTCTCACTGTGGAGCTCACAGGGAACTACTTATAAGAGAGGAAATCTGTTCGTAATTCCTATTGAATCTTCACTGCTGTATGTAGAACCGATTTATCTGGAAGCTGCAAATTCAGCTATTCCTGAAGTTAAGAGAGTTATCGTGGCATATAATGACAAGATTGCGTACGAGCCGACTCTGGGTCAGGCACTGTCATCACTGTTCGGTGAAGAGGCTTCATCTGAGGTGACTGCAGATGAACCGGGCGGCAGCGGCGAGCCGGTAACTTCAGCAGACTGGATCAAGAAGGCAAATGACGCGTATGACAGTGCACAGGATGCACTTAAGGACGGAGACTGGTCCGCATACGGAAAATATATGGATCAGCTGGAAGAAGCTCTGGGCAACCTGGCATAATAAGCCGGAACGTTGACCACAGCAGATGATCCTGACGGACTGAATGCAGGCTGACTGTAATAGAAGAAGATTTTTATCGCCCCGGTTCTTTCCGGGGCGAATAACACTAATAAGGCAAAAAGGGAGGCTCAGATGCTGAAATACGATTTAGACAAGATGTTGTTCAGAATACCTGTGGACAGGCATTCACCCGAAGAAATAACAGAACTACTGGAAAAACACCCGGAGGTACAGTTCGTATCACTGGTTGGAATAGACATCGGAGGACACGATACAGATGAAAAGATTCCGGTTAAGCTTTTTATCAAGGATATCGAAAAGATTCTGACTTCAGGTGTGCAGACAGATGGCTCCAGTGTTGCACTTCCAAAGATTGCAAAGCTGAATAATGCAAAGGTGGACATTATTCCGGACATGAAGGCAAACTGGTATGTTGACTACAACTTCCAGTACGAAGGATATGAAACAGGTCTGCCTGTGGGAACTCTCAGAATTCCGTCATTCCTGGTTCACAACGATGACTTTGAATGCGGTTCAAGGGCTGTGCTTAGAGATGCGCTGGAATATTTCAAGGCTGAACTGAGAAAAGAGCTGACTGCTCATCCGTATGTATTCGAACACATTGCAGGAATCGACAGCGTCGACGATATCGAAACCTTTATTATTACGAGTGCAACTGAACTTGAATTCTGGGTAAAGACGCCGGATGACAAGGGTGACAGAGAGCAGCTGTTCACTGCGCAGACTCTTAAGGAGCAGTACTGGAAGAGAACCACAGGTGATGTAAGAACTGCCCTGGAGGAGACTCTGATTGTGCTGGACAAGTACGGTTTCGAGGCTGAGATGGGTCACAAGGAAGTGGGCGGAGTAAGAGCAAAGATGAGAAATTCCGGTCACTATGACCACGTTATGGAGCAACTTGAAATTGACTGGAAGTACTCCGACGCAATGCAGGCGGCTGATAATGAAAATCAGGTGAAATATGTGGTTAGAGATATCTTTGCAATGCACGGTCTGGACGTTACTTTCATGGCCAAGCCTTTCGAAGGCGTTGCCGGAAGCGGTGAACACACTCACCTGGGGCTTGCTGCAAAGCTGAAGTCAGGCAAGATTGTAAGCATGTTCGCACCGAAGGATTTTACTGAGGATTACATGAATCCTGTCGGATACGGTGCACTGATGGGTCTTCTGAAGAATTACGAGGTTATCAATCCTTTCGTAAGCTCAACAAACGACTCCTTCAATCGTCTGAAACCCGGATATGAAGCTCCGGTCTGCATAGTTACTTCACTTGGCAGAGCTGTTACAGAACCATCAAGAAACAGAACTGTTCTGGCGGGTCTGATCAGAGATGCAAAGAACCCTCTGTCCACAAGATTTGAGCTGCGTTCGCCTAACCCTAAGAGCAACACATATCTGGTAATAGCAGCATCCTATATGGCTATTCTTGACGGTATCAAGGCTGTATTAGCTGCAGAAAAGGATACTAAGGAACTGGAAAAGGCTATATCCAAGAAACACGGTGAAGAAGTGTTCTACCTGGAAAAGGACAGAGAATACAGAAGCGAAGCAAATGTATTCGATGACTACACTCAGGACGAAAGAGACCATTACTTCGGTCAGGCTCCTGCGACAGTATGGCAGAATATACAGGCCTTCGACAAGTATCCTGAAAAGATGAAGATATTCACTGACAGTAAGGCTTTCTCAGATGTAGTTCTGAATTCCTACAGAGCACAGACTGTTTCGCAGTGGAAGACAGAGCTTCATGACAGAATAATCCCGCAGACTATGGATGTTATCAGAGGCTGCAGAAAGAAACACAGCGACGACGATTTTTCGGACTTTGACATCAAGAACTGGCTGGAAATAGATAAGATAAGACACGAGCTTGCCAAGGACACTATTACAGACAAGTGTCTGCTTACAAGAACCAAGGATGCTCTGGATAAGGGCGAATACGACCTGGCCTCAGACCTTCAGCTGGTAATACTGAAGAAGGTGGCAGAGCTTAACGATCTGTATGCAAGATATAAGAAGAATCTTCTGTAAAACCGGCAGAAACAACCGGGAGAAGCGGAATACACAGAACAAAATGAGTCAAAAACTTTTATAAGAGGAGATAATATAAAAAATGTTAGACATTAAGCGTATCAGAGAAGACTATGAAGGCGTTAAAGCCAGAGTTGAATTCAGAGGAAAGGGCGACTTCGGCATTGAAAATGTTAAGAAGTTCGACGAGGAAAGAAGAGCACTTCTTGCTGAAGTAGAAGCGATGAAGAACAAGCAGAACGTAGTATCCAAGGAAATTCCGAAGATGAAGAAGGCCGGTGAGGACACAACTGAAATCATGGCTGAAATGAAGGAATTATCAGGAAAAATCAAAGAGCTTGACGGACAGCTTTCTGAAATCGAAGCAAATCTTCAGAGCGCACTTCTTAATGTTCCAAACACTCCATATAAGGACGTGCAGTTTGGTAAGGACGACAGCGATAACGTTGAAATCAGAAGATTCGGCGAACCTACAAAATTTGACTTTGAACCAAAGGCTCACTGGGATGTTGGAGAGGATCTTGACATTCTTGACTTCGAAAGAGCCGCAAAGATTTCAGGTGCAAGATTTACAGTATATAAGGGATTAGGTGCAAGACTTGAGAGGGCAGTAATCCAGTTCATGCTTGACCTTCACACTATAGATCAGGATTATGTTGAAATTCTTCCTCCGTTCATGGTAAACAGAGCTGCTATGACAGGTACAGGTCAGCTTCCTAAGTTTGAAGAGGATATGTTCTACGTTCCGCAGAAGGACTTCTTCCTTATTCCGACCGCTGAGGTTCCTGTAACAAATCTGAGAGCAAACGAAATCATGGATGAATCAGAGCTACCTGTTTACTATACTGCTTACACTCCTTGCTTCAGAGCAGAGGCAGGTTCTGCAGGAAGAGACACAAGAGGTCTGATCAGACAGCATCAGTTTAACAAGGTTGAACTGGTTAAGTTCGTTGCTCCGGAAACATCATATGATGAGCTGGAAAAGCTGACAGCAGATGCAGAGGCCGTACTTCAGATTCTGAACATTCCGTACAGAGTTGTAAGACTGAGCTCCGGAGACCTTGGTTTCTCATCAGCTATGACCTACGACATAGAAGTATGGATGCCAAGCTACGGAAGATATGTTGAAATTTCTTCATGCAGTAACTTTGAAGACTTCCAGGCAAGAAGAGCAAATATCAGATTCAGAAGAGAAAAGGGCAAGCCTGAATTCGTACACACATTAAACGGATCCGGTCTTGCAGTAGGCCGAACAGTAGCAGCTATCCTGGAAAACTTCCAGCAGGAGGACGGAAGCGTCATCGTGCCAGAACCTCTAAGAAAGTATATGGGAGTTGATAGAATTGTTTAAATTACCGAAGTATATAGAACCGGATTTTACACAGGAGAAGTTTGTTAATGCGCCCAACGCAAAGCTGGTGGGCGCACCTGTTGACAAAGCGGCTCCGGAGAATTTCCATGCTACATCTATTTATCCGGAGTACTTCAAAATTGACGGCAAATGGCTGCTGGCAGAAGACAGCAGAATGGACAGTGTGCCTGTGTATGAAAACGGAAAAATACATGTAAGAGAATTCAGAAATCTGAGACAGGGTGACATGGTAGTTACCGGAAGAACTGAAGACTGCGAAGACGGTATATATGTTCATGCAGACTGCTTCGAAGTACCGGAGGCGGTTAAGCGTGCAACCTTTGCTTTCAGACAGAGCAGAAGCAGAGAAACAGGCTTCAGCTATGACTATAAGAACATCGTAGAACTGCTGAAGTATGAAAAGGAAAATGACGGATACGTTGTATGGGTTCTCGGACCTGCCTGTTCCTTCGATGCTGAGGCAAGAAACTGTTATGCAAAGCTTATAGAAAACGGATATGTTAATGCTATCCTTGCGGGAAATGCACTTGCAACTCACGACCTGGAGGGCGGATATCTTGGAACTGCTCTTGGAACGGATATCACAAATCAGATGCCTCAGCCAGACGGACATTACAACCATCTGGATACAATCAACACGATAAACAGATACGGTTCAATTCCTAAGTTTATCGAAGGAGAAAAGATCAACAGCGGTATTATCAACGCATGTGTTAAAAATGGCGTTCCTTTCGTGCTGAACGGTTCTATTCGTGATGACGGACCTCTTCCTGAGGTTTACGAACACACTTATATAGGACAGGACACGATAAGAAGCCATGTTAGAAAGGCAACAACTGTAATCGGTATGGCGACAGTGCTTCATACGATTGCGACAGGCAACATGACACCGACATACAGAGTTCTGCCGGACGGAACAATCAGACCTGTATATTTCTACATGGTAGACACATCTGATTTTGCTGCCAACAAGCTGGGAGACAGAGGAAGCCTTTCCGCAAAGGGAATCGTAACTAACGTACAGGACTTCCTTATTAACGTTTGTAAAGGATTGGGATTATAACCGGAAACGGGAAAGTAACTGGATTGAATTATGAAAGCTATTAAAAAGACACTAAGCTTCATGCTCAGCAGACTTGTCATCACAGTAGTTCTGATACTGCTGCAGATGGGATTGATAGCATTCTATTTAATAAAGCTGGCTGACTATGGGGGATGGGTGCAGACTGCCCTCATAATTGGTTCGCTGAGTATGGTTTTATTCGTAATATGGCGTGATGATAATCCGGCCTATAAGATGGGATGGATTATGCTGCTCTGTCTTTTCCCCATTCTTGGGGGTACAATGTACTTTTTCTTTGGAAACAAGAGGCCGGCCAAATCACTGAAAAAGAAGCTGGAGCCTCAGGAGGAAGAGCACTGGAAGGATATTCCCCAGTCTGCAGGTTTTGATAGCGTGGAGAACACACGACTGCGCGAGACCATGGGATACGTTTCCGGCGTGGGAAAATACCCGGCATGGGATAACTCCAGGGTGGATTACTTCCCGAGCGGTGAGCGGATGTATGTTAAAATCCTGGAAGACCTCAAGAAAGCAGAAAAATTCATCTTCGTTGAATTCTTTATCATCAACAGCGGAAAGATGTGGGATGGAATTTTTCAGATTCTGAGGGAAAAGGTAAAGGAAGGCGTAGAGGTCAGGCTGATTTATGACGATGTGGGAAGCATCAGAAATCTTCCGAAAAGATTCTATGCCGACATGAAGGAAGCGGGAATTGAGATTCTCACCTTCAATCCGCTGAAACCCTTTGCGTCGCTGATATATAACAACAGAGACCATCGTAAAATCATTGTGGTCGATGGAGATGTTGCATATTCAGGAGGAATCAACATCGCCGATGAGTATATTAATGAAGAAAAACGTTTCGGATACTGGAAGGACTCCGGCATAAGAGTCGAGGGCGATGCGGTATGGAATTTCTCTGTTATGTTCCTCAACATGTGGAACGCGTTCAAAAAAACAGAGGACAGTTACGACCGGTTCAGGCCGTCCGAGACAAGAGAGTCACTCCGCATGGAGAAGGGCATGGTTCAGCCTTATGCTGACACACCACTGGACGATGAGAATCTGGGCGAAAACGTATATCTTGAGATAATAAACTGTGCGAGAAAGTACGTTTACATCTTTACGCCGTATCTTGTAATCGACAACGAAATGATGACTGCGCTCAGGCTTGCCGCAAAACGTGGTGTGGACGTGAGAATCGTGACGCCGGGTATTCCTGACAAGAAGCTGATTTTCCGCCTGACGCGTTCCTACTACAGGCCGCTTATCAGGGCAGGGGTGAAGATTTACGAGTTCACTCCGGGTTTTGTTCATGCCAAGAGCTTTATCGCCGACGATAAAATCGGGGTTGTCGGTACTATCAATATGGACTACAGAAGTCTGTTTCTTCACTTCGAGTGTGCAACGCTTATGGTCGAATGCAGATGCCTGCAGGATCTGAAGGAGGACTGCCTGGAGACCATGGACCGATCAAAACTCATAGAGCTGAAGGACAGCGGAAGACGCGGATTCATCGGGCTGATGATAGACAGTATACTTCGCGCAATGAGCCCTCTGCTGTAGGGTGCTGCAGGGCAGATACAGTTTAAGAAAAAGAAACAGCCGTAAATCAGGAGATTATGGATTATGTAATTCTCCGGACTTACGGCTTTTATATTGTATTATTTAATAGGAGAAGCGAGTGTCGTTACCATGTACGTGAGCTCAGCTTGCGGAATTCACCTACTGTAGATACATGTGAGTTTAATCCGCCGTCAACGTTCATAATCTGCCCTGTTACATAAGAACTTTCGTCTGAGGCAAGATATACACACATATGGCCTATGTCCTCCGGACATCCGTATCTGTCAACGCAGATATTATTAAGGAAGATATCCTTCAGTACCTGCGGAACGCGGGCTTCATTTTCAGGAGTAACGATAAGGCCGGGACGAACGCAGTTGCAGCGGATTTTCTGTTTTCCGAACTGAAGTGCTGTGTACTGTGTAAGTGTGTTAACGGCAGACTTTGCACATGCATAAGCTGTGGAGCCAAGGTCGCCGCCGCATGAAGCCATGGAACCGATGTTGATGATGGAGCCGCCTTTTTCATTTTTCTGCATGTGAGGGATTACGCTCTGAAGAGCATAGAATGTGCCGCGAAGGTCACTCTGTACAATGGCATCCCACATCTCGAGTGTAAGCTCGTCAACTCTGCCGTCCTTAAGTCCAACGTTAGCTGCATTGTTAACCAGCACGTCTATTCTGCCGTATTTCTCAGCAGTATCGTCAATCAGTGCCTTAACGCTGTCTAAATCTGTCATATCCATGAAATGATAGGACGCCTCTCCGCCTTCGCCCTTAATCATGTCTACAACAGCCTGCCCTTTTTCTTCTCTGCGTCCGCAGATTACAACCTTAGCGCCCTCTGCTGCGAAAAGTCGGGCAATACCTATACCTATTCCACTTGTGGAGCCTGTTACGATGGCTACCTTTCCGTTCAATCTTTTCATAACTAATTCTCTCCTTGTTCGCGTGTTCGTAGTGTTCGTTTATACATACAATGAATACAAAATTTGTACTTTTTAACAATAAAACAAAATATAATTTATGTCAATACACAAATAATAAGTATGTTGTATACATTTAAATACATAGACGGAAACGAAGCACTAAATATCAGAGAATACATCTGCACACTATAACATATTCTGTGCCTGAAGCCGGAAAATATGCATAAAAAACCGCGAGACTGACGGCTCGCAGACGAGTCTGTCAGTTCGCGGTTATATTTGCGGAAATATTAAAAATGTAAAAGCTCTCTGATTTATATACTAAACGTGCAGTGCTTTTTCGTACTCGCTGAAGTTCTTCTCAACCTCTGCGGATGGTGCTGCAGTTGCAAGGCTTACGATGATGTTAACTGCAAGAGCCAGAATGAAAGCTGGCAGAAGCTCGTAGATGTTGAACGCTCCGCCCATAGGTCTGACAACATACTTCCATACGAAGATGGTTGCTGCACCAACGATCAGACCTGCCATTGCGCCCTGCTTGTTAGAACGCTTCCAGAACAGTGCGCAGAGAACGATTGGTCCAAAGGTTGCACCGAAGCCTGCCCATGCGAAGGACACAATTTCGAAAACTGAACTGTCCGGATTGGACGCGATGAAAACAGCGACTACTGAAATTGCGATTACTGCAAGTCTTGCAACGGTCATAGTGGCCTTATCGCTAAGCTTTACTCCCAGGAAGTCCTTCAAAACGTTCTGCGCAACTGATGATGACGCAGCCAGAAGCTGTGAGTCTGCAGTTGACATTGTTGCTGCAAGAATACCTGCAAGAATCAGCCCTGCGATTACTGCTGCGACAGGTCCGATGCCGCTGATAAGCTTGGCTATTACAACTATAACTGTTTCTGAAGATGAACCTTCGAGGAACTCGAAAGCACCGGCTTTAGTCATTCCGTATCCGATAACTCCGATAAAGATTGCAATTGCAAGTGATACTACTACCCAGACAGTTGCGATACGTCTGGAAAGTGTAAGCTTTTCCTTCTCTTCTATTGCCATAAAACGAAGTAGTACGTGCGGCATACCGAAGTATCCGAGACCCCATGCAAGGGTGGACACTATTGAAATGAAGCCATAGTGTGTAGCTTCTCCTGAAGACATATCGTGCATTGCGTTCAGTGAAAGGTATCCGGGCAGCTGCTGCGCGTTGGCGACTACCGCGTCAAAACCCCCTGCGCTTGAAATACCGAATGTTAATACGACTACAAGAGCAATTGTCATAATAATGCTCTGGATGAAGTCTGTTGTACTTGCTGCAAGGAATCCTCCAAGAGCGGTGTAGCATACGATTACGATTGCGCTGACAATCATTGCAGGCATGTAACCTATTCCGAAAAGACTGGAGAAAAGCTTTCCGCATGCTGCGAAGCCGGATGCAGTGTATGGTATAAAAAATATGATGATGATTAACGCTGCTGTAAAGTTCAGAATATTCTTTTTATCGTCATATCTCTTGGAGAAAAAATCCGGAATGGTAATTGCGCCGAGATTGTGAGTATATACTCTGATTCTCTTTGCAACTATAAGCCAGTTGATATATGTACCGACAGCAAGACCGATTGCCGTCCATGCTGCGTCGCAGATGCCTGTAAGATATGCAACTCCGGGCAGACCCATAAGCAGCCAGCTGCTCATGTCTGATGCTTCAGCACTCATTGCTGTTACAAACGGTCCTAACTGTCTTCCGCCGAGGTAAAAATCTCCGGCACTGTTATTCTTCTTGGTAAAGTAAACTCCTACTCCGATCATGAACAGGAGATATGCTCCTATGGTGAGCATGACAATTGTCTGTGATGTTATCATTTCCTATCAATCCCTTCTTTTCGAATATGCCGCTATTATAACACAACAAAAAGTAGACTGAAATACGGAATTCAGTTTGTACTAAAATATATAATACAGTAGCATCTTATAGATAGAAATGTTGAAAAATAAAAGAGTATAGACTAGACTATAGTCTATACTTAAAATTATACGAAGAATATTTTTTAATTTAATTCTGATAGATTTTTAACATTTCAGGCAGCAGACGTGCAGAAAACTGTGCAAGTGAGTAGTCACCGTTGCAAAGACACCAGTCGTACATGAAACCACGCTCCATGAGTGCATAGGTTTTGATAATCTCATTGATTGAACAGTCTTTCTTTATATCGCCTTTCTGCTGACCTTCGCGAAGAATTTTACGAAGCAGCTTGTAGTAGGTTCTGTCCTGGTCGAGAAGATGCCTGTCACCGCGAGTAATAAGCTGGGATGAAAAGAGTCTGGCAAGAAGATCTACGGATATGGAATTCTCAATCATCAGAAAAAGCTCCTGGTTAAGGTATACCAGCTTATCTATTGTCCCTGCATCGGGATCGAGTGTATCCTGAAGCTCCTCGTATTTTTCGTCGAAGATGAAAGATAGGGAGGACAGCAAAGCATCCTTTCCGCTGAAGTAGTGATAGAAGGAACCTTTGGATGCGCAGGCTTCCTCGACGATTTCATCAACAGTTGTATCGTCATAGCCCTGCTCGTAGAAAAGCTTCCAGGCGGATGATATTATTCTTCCCTTTGTATTTCTCTGATTTTTCTTTGCCATAGCTTTATTACCTTTCGAAGAAATGTTACAATGTAGTATATCATATTTGAACGGAAATTTGGAGATGAGTTATGGAGATTAAGAATAATCGGAAAAGTGTAGTTCCGTTTCTTCTGGAGCATAGTGCTTCAAATCCTGTTTCTTTTCATATGCCGGGACATAAGGGCAGCAGGATTTACAGAGAAAACGGGTTTGGCGAGATTCTGGAAGCTTTGATGGAATGCGACATTACGGAGATACCGGGCGCGGATAACCTGTTTCAGACCGAAGGAATAATTCTGGAGACGATGCACCGGTACAGAGAACTGTATGAATCGAAGGAAAGCTACATCCTAATTAACGGAAGTAGCGCGGGTCTGATTGCGGCTGTTATGACGACTGTGCCTCAGGGCGGGAAGCTGGTAATGGCCAGAAACTGCCACAAGTCGATTTACAACGCCGTTTCCATGGCGGGAGGAACTCCCGTATACGCCTACCCTGAGATTGTGGAGGGGTACGGAATTTCGGGGGCTGTTACTGCTGAGGAAGTCAGGCGTCTGATTGAGGAAAATCCTGACTGCAGCGCGTGCATACTGCCGAGTCCGAATTATTATGGAATCTGCAGCGACATAGAGGCTATTGCCGAGGTGGTTCATGAGGCGGGAAAGGTTTTGATCGTGGATCAGGCTCATGGTGCACACCTGAAATTCTTTGATAGATACGCGCCTTACGGGAAGCCTATGGCAGCTGAAAACCTTGGTGCGGACATTGTAGTTAACAGTACTCACAAGACTCTTGCCAGCTTCACTCAGACGGCGGTGGTCAACATCTGCAGTGACAGAATCGACAAGTATGCCTTCGAGGACAAGCTGCAGCTGATTGAAAGCACCAGTCCGTCCTACGCGTTGATGGCTTCTCTTGACGTGAATGCCATGCTTATGGAAAATGAGGGTGAGAGACTGATCGGGGAATGGCGCAGGAATGTGGACTGGTTCAAATCGGCTTCTGTGGCTGTTCCGGGGCTGAAGATCATGGAGCATCCTCTGCTGGATGATACGAAGATAAATCTGGATATGAGTGCCTACGGGCTGGATGGCCTTGCCCTTGAGGAAAAGCTGAGGGCTGAGGGGATTTTCTCAGAGCTTGCAACCGGTAATGTCACCATGTGCATGACGGGTATCGGAAATACCCGCGGTGACTATGAGCGTCTGCTTGCTGCGCTGGAAAAGATTGTAGGAGACCTGGAGGCGATGGCAAATGATAATACCGCGGATTCTGTGGAGGCGATGGTAAAGTCGGTGTCGGAAGACAGTCAGGCGAGAGTCGAGTTGAAGCCGCAGGAACCGGTGGTGCTGCCGAACAAGATTCTGAAGCAGGTGGGAATTCCTGCTGAAAAGGAGCGCGTTCCTCTGGAAGAAGGAGGTGGCAGAGTCTGCGCCTTCCCTATAATCCCATACCCTCCGGGCATCCCTGTAGTCTGCCCGGGTGAGATAATCGACAATGAAATCCTGGATTACGTTAAGAGCCTCCGCGCGCGAGGAGTAAATGTTATGGGAATAGACGACCAGGGACGAATTGCAGTGGGGAAATAGAAATAATAGAAGACACCTGACGAATTCAATGGTGAAAGAACAAATACATGTGATAATTGGCTGGTGGAGCATGATGCGGCTTATGCATATTGCTCCACTTTTTCTTTCTGTCTTTCTGTTTTTTTTGACTTTGGTTCGGTCATGGCCGGCAAGTCTACCCTGAATCTATCACAATTGGCACAATTGCTGTTTTTTC
>JALENF010000150.1 GCA_022767945.1 Bacillota bacterium | reverse complement strand
CTGTCTAATATGTCACATGACATGCGAACGCCGATGAATGCTATAATAGGATTTACAAACATCGCCAGAAAGCATGACCCGGGTCGGGAAGTGATAGAATGTCTTGACAAAATCGACAGCAGCTCTGAGCATCTGCTTTCTCTTATCAATGACGTGCTGGACTTCAGCAGGATTGAAAGAGGTGAATGCAGATTGGTGCCTGTTCCGGTTGACATTTCCTCTGTAACGAATCAGATAACAGATATTATGCAGGGCGTTTTGGCCAATCGTGATATTGATTTTCAGGTGACAGGCAATAAACCTGAGAAGCCATATGTTTTAGCTGACATAGTGCGTATTCAGGATATTCTGGTAAATATTCTCACTAATGCCGTCAAATTTACGAGTGACGGTGGTAGCATACGTTTTGAATCAGAATATCGTTCCGGTGAAGATGAACAGCATATTATCGCTCGTTATCGGATTTCAGATACCGGTGTGGGAATGGATGAAGAGTTTGTAAAGCATATATTTGACGAATTTGCCCAGGAGGAAAAAGGTGCAAGGACTCAGTATAAGGGAACTGGCCTGGGTATGGCCATCACGAAGCGATACGTCGATCTGATGTGTGGCACCATTGACGTAGATAGTAAAAAAGGCATCGGTTCTACATTTACCGTAGAGCTTCCATTGGAGCTGACAAACGCGGAAAATGTAAGAAAGCAGGAGACGAATATAGCAAAGACAAATCTTACCGGAGTAAGGATCCTAATGGCGGAAGACAACGATTTGAATGCCGAGATTGCAACTATTCAGTTAGAAGAGTATGGGATGCAGGTGACTGTGGCTTCAAACGGGAAGGAAGCGGTGAAGGTTTTTGAGAGCTGTCCGGCGAATACATTCGATGTCATTCTTATGGACCTTATGATGCCGGAGATGAATGGCTACGAGGCAACAAAAGCAATCCGCAACCTTGATAATCGTTCGGATGGACGCGACATACCGATTATTGCACTGACTGCAAATGCCCTTGCTGAGGATGTTCAGGCATCACTTGATGCCGGCATGAACGGACATCTATCAAAGCCTATTCAGATGGACGAGGTTTTAAAGACTATAGCATGGAATATTAACAGATAAGCTCCGTAAACGTAATTACATAAAAAAGAGCAGCCATACAAATTCTGCATGGCTGCTCTTCTTTTGTAAGTAAGTTTGTTGTAAGAGGTTATATTATGGTTCTGAATTACTTCTGTGCCTGCTGTTCTCTCTTAAGCTTTGCATCAAAGATGAAGTACAGGATTACACCCATGATAGGAACTACCAGACCGATGATAGCTGTCTTAGGGTCTTCCATTAGAGTATTGATCATCAGAGCTGCGAAAATAACAACTGCAACCACTACTGAAACCGGATAGAACCATGCCTTGTATGGTCTTTCCATATCAGGGAACTTCTTTCTGTAAACGATAACTGCCAGAACTACCAGTGTGTTGTAAAGCATTCCTGCGAATACAACGTAGTTGGTCAGGTCGTTCAGGGAGTTAAAGATTACAAGAACGATTGCGATTACAGCCTGAACGATCAGAGCGTTTACCGGAACGTTAGTCTTAGGGTGAAGAACTGCCTGGCTCTTGAAGAAGTGACCGTCCTTAGCCATTTCATAGTAGTATCTTGGGAATGCCAGAATCATACCGTTAAGAGCACCAAAAATTGCAATTGCCATAGTAGCCAGTACGATTGTTCCGCCAACGTTTCCGAATATTCTCTTAGCTACCTCTGTACCCAGGTAAAGATTTCCGTCACCAATCATTGCTACGATTTCATCGTGTGGAAGAACTCTGTAGATTGCGAAGTTGAACAGTGTGTAGATAACCATGATTGCACCGATTCCGCCGATCAGAGCAAGAGGAATGTTCTTGCCCGGATTCTTTACCTCTTCAGCCACACAGTTAAGGTTAGTCCATCCTTCATAAGCCCACAGTGTAGCAACTGTTGCGAAGGAGATCATTCCGATAACGGCTCCGAAGCTTGGTCCGCCTGTTCCTTCAAATGCTGAAGCAAGAGAAAGGTCAACGTGCTGCTTACCGAAGATCAGAGCACCTCCGATAATGATAGCTATCGGAATAAGCTTTGCCGCCATGGAAATTGACTGAAGGATGTTTGCCAGTTTTACACCCAGACAGTTATAGGCAGTAAGAGCAATAATAAGAACGATTGCGATAATTTTTACAGTCATTCCGTCAAGGTTAAACGCTGTTGGAAGTGCGATTGCAAGTGCGGAGATTGAACCTGCACCAGAAAGCAGCCAGCTTGTAAAACCGAAGGAATAACCTACTGCCGGATGATAAGCCACGTTCATGTAGTGAACCATTCCGCCGGCCTTAGAGTCTGCAGCACCGAGTTCTGCAAAGCACAGACCGCCAAGGATGGATACGATACCACCAACAATCCAGCATAATAATGCCATACCAAGGTTCATATTCGTTCTTTCAAGAACATAGGAACCAAGGTAGAAGATTCCGGAACCGATCATAATACCGCCGATTACGCTGATTCCGCCAAATAGACCGATTTCCTTTTTAAATTCGCCCGTCTGGACCTGTTTGTTGTCAGCCATTTGTCTTTCCTCCTTTATAAAGTTTTAGATAATAAATCATTACACCCTAATAGTAAGCAATTAGCGTGCCAAAGGAGTATGGCGGAGCACATGTCCCGCCCTGGCACCGGTATGCTTCCCGTCGTGTACTGTGAGAATTCCGTTTACATATACCCGTTCGATTCCCTTACAAGGCTGCTTAGGATTATCATAGGTCGGAGTGTCTTCAATCGAATCAAAATCAAAGAGTACCATATCCGCCCACATGCCTTCCGCAAGCAGGCCTCTGTCGTTCAGACCCATTCTTTCTGCCGGCATACCGGTCATCTTGCGGATTGCAGTTTCAAGAGAAAACAGTTCCCTTTCCCGGCAGTAGTGAGCGATTACTCTTGGGAAGGTTCCGAAGTTTCTAGGGTGAGGAATGCCTTCAAAATCAAGGCTCATGGCCTCTCCGTCAGAACCGATGACCCCGAAGTCCTGACTCATAATAAATTCGATATCTTCCTCACACATTCCGTAGTTCACCTCGTTTACACGGCCGTTTGTGGCAAGAATTATATCAAAACATGCTTCGGCAGGATCTTTCTCCTGAATCCGGGCAATCTCTTCGATGCTCTTTCCGACAGCCCACCGGTTCTCTTCGCCATAGGCATAGGATATGAAAATGTCTCCCCAGCGTCCAACATGACTGGCGTTTGTTTCCTCTATGAGTTTTGATCGCGTCTGCGGGTTGCGCAGGTTTTCGAACAGTTTTTCCTGACCTCCTTCAAAAGCCCACCCCGGGATATTGGAGTCCAGACTTGTTGCCGATGCCCTGTATGGATACTGGTCGAAGGCCACTCTGACGCCTCGTTCTCTGGCTTCCTTCATAAGCTGAACCGACTGGAAAACCGCGTCTTGCCAGAGTTCCTTCCTGATTTCCTTGTGATGAGATATTTCAACGAAGGCTCCGCTTTCCTCTGCAAGACTGATTGCTTCAATTACTGAAGGAATCAGGTTAAGGCCTTCGTTTCTCATATGTGTTGCGTAGACTGCGTCATAAGGAACCAGCTCCTTTGCAAGCTCGACCAGCTCATCGGCCTGAGCAAAGGAACCGGGTGAGTATATCAGCCCTGATGAAAGACCGAAAGCACCATCTTCAAGTGCTGCCTTAAGATATTTTTTCATGGTTTTCATCTGATCCTCTGAAGGCTGATCCGGGCTGAAGCCCATAGTCGCAATTCTAATTGTTCCATGTCCTGCGAATGTTCCTATGTTAACGCTTGGATGGATGTTTTCTACATGAAGAAGATATTCTCCAACGGAAGTCCACCGGAAAGGTGATGTGCCAAAGCTTTCACGAAGGTAATAGCGGTGGTCAGCTTCGAATTCAGGGTTAAAGGGAGCGGCTGAAATGCCGCAGTTTCCTCCGAATTCTGTCGTTATACCCTGAAGAAGCCGGCTGTGTGCCTCAGGCACATTAACAATTGTTGTATCGCTGTGAGAGTGTATGTCGATAAAGCCGGGAGAAAGAACTCTGCCTTCTCCATCGATGACTTCAGCACAGAGACTGAGTTCTTCATCAGAGGGCTGAGAACCCTTGTAAACCTTGGAAATCCGCCCTTCTGATACAGCAACAGCACCATGAAATGCGGGTGCGCCTGTTCCATCGATAATTTCTACATTTTTAATAATCAAATCGGTGTTCATTCACTTCATCTCCTCTTAGGTAAAAGATTGTAAAAATATTATATGCAAAATTTCTGCCAAGAAAAAGATGCGTTTTTTTGCTTGAATTTTGTGTCCCGGACGGTAATAAACGACGCATAAATAGGATTAAAGGATGTTTAAATGGGATTGAACCTATATTCTGTTTATATATAATGTGCAAAAAAGGCTGTGGAGCACACAGCCGGAGCAGGATTTCGATGGTACGAATTTTGCTCTGTATAATATATAATGAAACTATAATAATTAACAGGATAAAGGAACAGAAAGATGAGAATTAATAAAGAAAAAATGATGGATGCTGTACAGATTGCTGCGGCGTCGATGAATAAGAACCTTGTGCCTGGAATTGCTATGGCATATTTTTCCGAAGGTAAGCTTATTCATACTGAAACTGCAGGTACAGCTGACCCTGAAACGGGTGCAGCGGTAACAGAGAATACCCACTTTGAAGCAGCCTCACTGACAAAGCCTGTGTTTGCAAGGCTTGTCCTTCAGCTTGCAGATAAGGGATTAATAGATCTGGACAGGCCTCTAAGCGAGTATGCTCCTGAGGCAATGCCTTCAGATGATGAGAGATGTAAGAATATCACGGCAAAGCATGTACTATCTCACGGAACAGGCCTTCCCAACTGGGGTGATGCACCTTTGCCTCTGGCATTTGAACCGGGAACTTCTTTCGGATATTCCGGAAAAGGATATACTTATCTTCAGGATGCAGTAGAAAAAATTACAGGAAGAAGAACCGATGATCTGATGCAGACGGAAAT
>JALENF010000128.1 GCA_022767945.1 Bacillota bacterium | reverse complement strand
ATTTCCAGTCTTTTAAAATACATTAAATGCCTCCTTCAATTGTAGCCTTCGCAGCCTGCTGCTCAGCTTCTTTCTTCGTTTTACCGATTCCGCTTCCGTATTTCTTACCGTTACATGTAAGGTGTACGAAAAAAGTCTTATCGTGATCCGGACCGGTTGTCTTATCCAGCTCGTAGCTGATTCTGATCTTCTTTCCCTTCTTCTGGAACTCTTCCTGAACCTTGGTCTTATAGTCCAGCACAAGATTTCCTGTCAGAGCTTCTGTGATAATGTCATCGAATTCTCTCAGAACAAACCTTTCCGCGGCCTCGTATCCTCCGTCAAGGAAGATTGCTCCTACGATTGCCTCCACAGCATCGGCCTGCAGGGATTTCTTATGTCTTCCGCCTGCATTGTCCTCGCCCTTTCCGAGGTTAAGGAAGTTTCCGATTCCAAGTCTCTCCGCCACTGAGGCCAGGCTGTTCTCGCATACGATTGCAGCTCTGGTTCGTGACAGCTTTCCCTCGTCGCTGTGCATTCTTCTGTAAAGCTCCGTGCTGATTATTGCATCGAAATAAGCATCGCCCAGGAATTCCAGCCGCTGATTGCTCTGCTCGTGACTGAGTCCGTGCTCCACACAGTAGGATCCGTGATTCAGCGCATACTGAAGCAGCTCCTTATTATTAAATTCATACTGTAATATTTCCTCAAGCCTGCGATTGTTCACTGTTTCCTCCCGGGATAACCCCTTTTTGTCTGTTTGTTCGCCTTATTCGCTTATCAGTATTTCTTCTATTTCAAGAACTGAATTCTGAATTGTTTCTACAACCTTTTCTTCTACGTATGGAACGGCTTTGATAATGGTCTGCTTTACTGCCAGTGCGTCGGAAGAACCGTGCATTTTCAGCATGGCACCCTTAACTCCAAGAAGAGGAGCACCGCCGTATTCTGCATAGTTGAACTCCTTCTTGATGCCCATAAGCTGCTTCTTCAGAAGCATTGCTCCCAGCTTGGACTTTGTTGTCTCCAGGAATCTTGACTTCATTTCTCTAAGAACCATCAGCCCCATTCCTTCTGTCAGCTTCAGAATTGCGTTTCCTGTAAAGCCGTCAGTTACGATTACATCTACGACAGCATTCTGAAGTTCTCTTGCTTCTATATATCCTGCAAAGTTCAGATGGCTCTTTTTGAAAAGGTCATATGCTGTCTTTGTCAGCGCAGTTCCCTTGCCTTCTTCGGTTCCGTTGTTAATCAGTCCTACTGTCGGTTTTTCTCTTCCAAGAACTTTTTCCATGTATATGCTTCCCATGATACCGAACTCAAGCAGGTTGTTTGGCTTACATTCGGCGTTGGCGCCTGTGTCTACAAGAATCGAAGGCTGATGTCCGATTACCGGATAAACTGTTGCAAGTGTAGGTCTGTCTATACCCTGGATTCTGCCCAGAATGAACAGTCCTCCTGCAAGAAGGGCACCTGTGCTTCCTGCTGACAGGAATACATCTCCTTCTCCGTTCTTCAGCATGTTAAGCCCTTTTACAATTGATGAATCCTTCTTGGACCTTACCGCTCTTACCGGTGCCTCATCGTTTCCGATAACTTCTGTTGTGTGTACCACACTGATTCTGTCTCCCTTGTAATGCTTTGCTTCCAGAGTGTTTCTTATTAATGCCTCATCTCCCACTAATATGATTTCATCGTCGATTTCTTTTAACGCATCAATAGCTCCCTGAACGATTGCCAGAGGCGCATTATCTCCACCCATTGCATCTATTATAATTCTCATTTCATTTCCTCCTGTTTCAAATAGGGTTATTCTACTTCTCCCACGACCTGATACCCTATTTCCAACGTCCGCAGTGCCTCTGCGCACCATCACTCTCTCGGCCGTGTTCGCACAAATATACAGAATATATAATAGCACAAAATTCCTTGAATTGCAACGTTTCCACGAAAAAACACCTGTCGGAATCACTCCCCGACAGGTGCCGTATTTTGCTTAGAAAGAATTAAATCTCCTGAACTTCTTTACCGCTGATATGCTCTATCTCAATTACAAACATCTGAACAGCCATGCCTGATTCAGTAACCTCGTCATCGACTGTTTTTTCATCAGGATAATATTTCATCGCCATTCTCTTTATAAGCTCAAGCGTCTCCTCCCGATCCTCAACCAGGTGGCAGCGACCGAAAACAACTGCACTCTGAAGATGCGGTGCCCATTCATGTTCCTTATCTTTGATAGTTTCATTACCATATACAGTAAAGCAAATCTTATCGCATTTACGCAAAGAATCAACCTTGTGACCTGCCTTTGCTCCGTGGAAAATAATTTTCTCCCCTTCTTCGTCATATAAGTAATTAATAGGAATTGCATACGGATATCCATCGTCACCGTTCACTGCAAAAACACCCCTTTTCGAACTACGAAGCAATTCCTTCGCCGCATCCACACTGAGTGCATTCTTCTTTTTCCTGATTTCTCTAAACATCCTTCTCATCCTTTCATTTTTGCTATATATTACATTCTAATGCTCCTTTCCGGTTTTCTCAAGTAGAAAAGTGGCTTCGCTGCTTTTTAATGCTTCTGCGTTTGCGTACACATATCGCGCCATTTTGACCACTGAAATTACAAATATGATCTGGCAGTTTTGATATGAAGACATGCCGGTGAATTTATATACATGGCACGATTTTTTGTAACTTCCGAAAAAAGCCCAAAAAACAGGCACAATTTTTTTCAGATGCTGACTCTGGCCCGGACTTGGCCCGGATTTTCTCGTCAGAAGTGAAAGATTTGTAAAGGGAAGGGGTTTTCATAAGGGAAAGCAGCAGAAAAAATTTACCAGCCACTGCCTCACAACTTTCAAATGTATTTGAACATATGTGAAGGTGCCGGTAACAGACAGGGTTACAGCGAATGAAGGCAGTGCATTCGGTAATATCAGTTATAAATATTCGCATGAGCAAATTTTTATTTTTTAAGTTCGTTGGGTTCTAGGCCATTTTGAAGATTTCAGAAAAATCGAAGCCAGAATCTGGGCTTTTTCCTTGGATTTCGGAAACTCGTGCCTGCCTCGCGCCTGAAACGACACAGAATGTGATAAATTGCCTGCCTCGCGCCCGAAAGCGTCACAGTATGAAAAAAGAGGCACCGCCCTAACGGTTAAGAAACCGTCAGGGCGACAGCCCCTCTCATTTTCTCATATTAACTCTGAAGATTATTTCAGCCAGCTATTTACGATTAACAAAGTCCTATTTAGCTTCAGCTTCCGCTACCATCTCTTTAACAACAGCATCGATCTTTCTGGCGACTTCTCTGAAGTCATCTTCCTTGTATCCTCTTGTTGTCATCGGAGCAGTTCCGATACGAACACCGCTTGTTTCCTTCGGTGTACGCTTTTCATTAGGCACACAGTTCTTGTTAAGAGTAATGCCGACTTCGTCTAGTCTGTCCTGAAGGTCCTTTCCGCTGAACGGGAACTTTGACAGATCAAGAAGGAACAGATGATTATCAGTTCCGCCTGTTACAACGTCGTAACCCATCTTCAGGAATTCGTCACAGAATGCGGCACAGTTGGCAACAACCTGATGAGCATATTCCTTGTATTCAGGCTTAAGAGCTTCTTCCGCGCATACAGCCTTGCCGGCGATGATGTGCTCAAGAGGACCGCCCTGTGCATAAGGGAAAACAGCACTGTCAACCTTCTTTGCAAGCTCAGGTCTTGCGAAGATCAGGCCGCCTCTTGGACCTCTTAAAGTCTTATGGGTTGTAGTTGTAACGATATCAGCATATCCGAATGGTGACGGATGAGCTCCGCCGGCAACCAGACCTGCAATGTGAGCCATGTCAACCATGAAGTAAGCGCCAACTTCCTTTGCAATTTCAGCAAACTTGGGGAAGTCGATGATTCTTGAGTAAGCACTTGCACCTGTCAGGATAAGCTTAGGCTTGATTTCAAGAGCCTTCCTTCTTACGTCTTCCATGTCGATGAAGCCGTTAGCATCTACATCATAGAATTCCATATTGTAAAGCTTTCCGCTGAAGTTTACAGATGAACCGTGAGTCAGGTGACCGCCATTATCCAGAGTCAGTGAAAGAATAGTGTCACCCGGATTCAGGATTGCCTTATATGCAGCAAAGTTTGCCTGAGATCCGCTGTGCGGCTGAACGTTTACATGGTAGTCTGTGTCAAAAACCTGTCTCCACAGATCGCAGCAGTATTCCTCCAGCTCATCGACGAACTTGGTTCCGCCATAGTATCTGCTGGTATTTCCGGAAGTTCTTACATAAGGATATCCTTCCGCATACTTCCATGACAGGCAGCTTCCGCAGGCAGCCAGAACCGCCTCGGAGCAGTAGTTTTCAGAAGCGATAAGCTCGATATTGTTCTTCTGTCTGTTATATTCCTGCTCAATCAAAGCCCCTACCTTCGGAGAAGTCTTCTTTATAAACTCAAAATTGTCTACGTTATATGTACTGTTGTCTGTTGCGTCTTTGTTAAACATACATCTACTTCCTTTCATCTTCAGTATTGAATCTTTCCACACCTATATACACCGGGTATACTCCGATTTTATACAGTATATAGAGTAATTTTACTACCACTCTTCGCAGTTTTCAAGCTGTAATATGGAAACCTCGAAGGCGACCCTCTGCTCCACGTTTCCGTCATCCAGCCGCTTTCTGTATTCACGACTCTGCATTCTCCCCGTAAGAGAAATTTTATTGCCCACTTCGAGACCCTCCGCAAAAATAGCATTCCTGCCCCATGCTATGCATGGAATGTAGTCTGATTTGTTGTACATTCTGTTCACGGCAAGCATAATATCACAGATTCTTCTGCCCAGAGGTGATACACGCCCTATCGGAGTCTTGCATATGAAGCCCTCCAGGTATACCTGGTTGAAGTGCCCCTCATCAAAACCAACAAGCTCCATGTCCCTTGCAAAAACAACGATATTCAGCTTGTTTTTTCCGTCAACCTGCTCATTGTAGGTTCTTATCTGTCCCGATACAAGTGCGGTATCACCCACAGACAGCTTATACACATTGAGCAGCCGCTCGGATATCATCACATTCAGCTTATCCTCATATCCGCTGTTTCTTTCCACTCCGATTATAAAAGTATAGAAGGATTCACCATATGTCTGATGACTGAACACGGGTGTCTCCACAATTACGCCGCATAAATGGACTGTGTTTGTTTCCAGTCCGGCTTCTGGTATTATCATCTCTTTTTTCCCCTCCCGGTAAAACCTTATTAAAGTCTATTACCGGCAGAACAAAATATGCTTATATTTTACCACGTGCGTTAATCAACTTGTAAAAATACTTTGTAAAAATAGCCGTTACAACCAGACCAACTACGATGCCCAGAACAATGAGGAGAGTAGCCTTTGCATTTTCAGCAAACATCGCACCGTCAGAAAAAACCAGACCTGCCATAGAATAGTACAGTCTGCCCCCCGGAATCAGAGGTATACTTGCAGAAGTCAGAAAAACAGTGGTGGGTATCTTCTTTGCCCGGGCCATAATCTCCGCATACAGGCCAACAAATATTGAAGCCAGAAAGTTGGCAATAAATAAGCTTGGGAAATATTTATACACCAGAAGATATATTCCCCAGGTAATAAATCCGCCTAAAGCCGCGTAAACCAGCAGTTTTTTGTTCACCTTCAGAATCAGAGCAAAGCCCACCGAGCCCAGGCTGGCTGCTATGAGCTGAACAACAATCTCATTCATTTATATCAGCCCTCCTAACAGTACCATACTCAGCGCAAATCCGCAGGCAATAACTACAGCATTAATAAGAGAATCTGCAAAACGCAGAAGCCCCGACGCAGTATCACCCATAAGAATGTCTCTTGCAGAATTAGTTAAGGCAATTCCCGGAATCAGCAGCATTATACATCCGATCATAATGTGGTCACAGCTGTCCCCGATTCCCAGCATAATCATAACGTGAGACAGCACCCCGGCAATCACAGACAGATAAAAAGTGAACACAATCTTGTTGTCATTTTTCAGTCTTGACTTGTTCTGCAGCAGCACAATAGGAACGGCAATAATTCCGGTGGCAACCGCGTCAATAACAGAACCTCCGAAGAAAATGGCAAAAAAACTTGCCGCCAGTATTCCCCCAAGGAACTTCACAGACCACTTCTGATCAGGTCTGCCCATAATCTTATCCAGTTCATCCTGGAGTTCTTCCACATCAGGCGTCGTTGCACATATTCTGCGGCACAGATCATTGAGACGCGCCAGCCTGTCAAAATTCACATCACTGCGCAGAATTCTTCTGATCTGCGTAATGATACTTCCGTCAGGTGCCTCAATAGTCACCTGAATATTACTTGTAATAATGAAAACATTACTTCTTCTCGGATTGGCTCCGTATGCGTTGCACATTCGCTCTATGCTGTCCTCTACACGATAGATTTCAGCCCCGGCAACCATCATTTCCTCACCGACATCAAGGATAGCCTGAAGAATCACATGAAAGTTTCTTTCCTTCATAACTACATCTCCAACTTCATTACCTCAGGATGGCAGGTTTTCTGAAACTGCGGACACTGTTTGCACTCGAAGAAGTTTGGTGCATCCTCAGGTTCTATGGACACAAAGCCGTATTTTCTGAAAAACCCGGGTGCTCTTGCAACCAGATAAATTCTGTTTCCGCCAAGCTCCTTTACAACCTTAACAGCTTTTTCCAGCATTATTTTCCCAATTTGCATTTTTCTGTATATCGGTTCCACAGCAATACCGTCGATGATGTACTCGCCTTCTCTCTTCGCTATAACAAAACCCCCAACCAGGTGGTCCTCATTTCCGTGTGTAACCTTGTAGCATCTTATGATGTCTGTATCCACTTCTTCATCTCCGTTGAATTCAAGTCCCTGCTCAACGAAAAACTTAACGAGTCTCTCGTACTCGTCGGTCTGCTTCATTCTTAACTGCATCATTTCTTAAGCATCCCCCTTATTTCTCCGATTAAATAAAGTGATCCGGCAAACAGAGTCAGGTCATATCCAGCCGCCCTTTCTCTAGCCAGATCCACCGCCTCCCGAACACCTGAAGCCACCGTGCAGCTGCAGTTGCCGGCACTGCATATTTTCTCCGCCAGGTCAGCAGCCTTCATTTTTCTCGGGTTGTCCGGCTCGGTTACAATGAAGTCTGATGCCACCGCTCTGAAGTTTTCAAGAGCATGGTTCACGTCCTTATCTGCCAGCATGCCTACAACCATCTGAACCCTTTTGCCCGGGAAAAACTTTTCCACGGTATTTCTCAGAGCCCTTGAACCATCCGGATTATGAGCTCCGTCAATTATCATATATGGATTTTCCTGCATAATCTCGAATCGTCCAATGTGCTTCGCATGTGCAAAGCCTGATTTTATGGCCTCATCAGACAATTCCACATCTCCATTGTCTCTCATCACTATCAAAGCCGTCAAAGCCGCCATAGCATTTTCTATCTGGTGTCTTCCAAGCATACCGATCCGAAGCAGGTATCCGGAAATTCCTGAACCGCATACACCGCCGTCACATTCAGAGCTGTCTGTCTTACAGCCGTTACAGCCACTGCAGGTGCAGGCATCATTTACAGGAGGAACTGCCATAAATCTGCATCCATGAAGATTCTCCTCCAGAACCTCAAAACGTCCATCCTTACTGAAGTATATAGGAGCGTGTTTCATGATGGCAGTTCTTGTTATTACCTCCAGAGCCTCAGGATTTACAGCACTGGTTATTACAGGACATCCTTCCTTTATTATTCCCGCCTTCTCAGCGGCTATTTCTGCAATTGTATTTCCAAGTCTGTCTGTATGGTCC
>JALENF010000116.1 GCA_022767945.1 Bacillota bacterium | reverse complement strand
ACTATGTCTGGGATTCACCTTAAGCGAGACCAGCAGAGAGCTGGGTTTCTTTGATATTGTTATTAACGGAGTCACAGGGGCAGTGCCTTCCTTCCTGATACCTGTTATAGCATTTCTCGTTACAGGTATGTGTGTATTCACTATGGGAGGCTGCTGGATAGTAATGCTGATTACAATTCCTGTCTTTGTGCCGATGGCAATTGCTGCCGGTGTAAGTCCGGGTCTGACTGTTGCCGCCGTGATGAGCGGGGTGACAATGGGATACGGACTGTGCATATACAGCGATACTGTGTTCATCACGTCTATGGGAACGGGTGTATCTAACATTACAATAATCCGCAGTGCTGTTCCATACGCCCTGTTTACGGCTGCAATATCGGTGGTTTGGTTTATTGTGTGGGCTTTGATATAGAAAATGGCGGCATGGTCGCTTTATGTCCTGTCGTTTAAGGCAGTATTCTGATAGGATGGGTTCCGGAAGGAGGTAATGATTTATGAATCAGCAGAAAATAGGAGGCTTTCTGAAGGAACTGCGTCTGGAAAAGCAGCTTACGCAGGAACAGCTTGCAGAGGAGCTGGGCGTATCGCGCAGAACTGTTTCACGCTGGGAGACCGGGAATAATCTTCCGGATTTATCTTTGCTTGTTGAACTTGCTGATTACTATGGCGTTGATTTGAATGAAATCTTTCACGGTGAAAGGAGTAGTGAGACAGGGATGGAAACGGAAATTAAGGACACTCTGCTGCAGGCAGCGGAATATACAGAGGACATAAAGAAAAAAATAGTCAGAAGGATGCATTATCTGTTTATTTGCGGATGCATCTCCTTTGTGTTCTATCTGACTGTTCTGTTTTTTGAACCGGAACACACTTCGCACTTATTTGAATTTATAAAGGGCATGTCTCTGGGCATTTCTTTCGGAATGGTTATAGTCGGAACCATTATGACCAGCAGGTATGCTGACAGAATTGTCGAGTGGAAAGTAAAAAACAACATAATTTCAGAATAGCAATTTTAGAATAGCTGAAGAGTGAAGACCCTTCATGGCACGCGATGCCGGGAGGGTTTTTGTTTAGTGTAGGGAATATTCTATTTAGATTATTCGGCACCGCCGGCATGTCCGCCATGTATAGCAGGATTTGGCGGTGATTATGGCGTGTTTTGGCATGATTCTATGTGAAAGTGCTATTTTTATGGCGGAAAAACATTTTTGTCAGAAGCGTTGGTGCATTATATGAATAAATATACGATAAAAAATTATATTTATTTAGAATTATTACGATTACTCAAAGAAGTTGATGCCAAGTATCACCTGCTGATGTTAATCTGAAGGAGCTGAACTTTGGTAATACATGCGAACGCCATATAAATGGTATTTTTCCATTGGTTATGGCGGCGGTTCCCGCCATAAATTGTATTAAAATCCACTATATCATGCCAAAAAACGCCATAAAGAGAACGAAATGATAAAGAATATGGCGGCTGCATAAAATTGTCATATTATGCAGCTATAATAGTGGGGCAACAGGGAATTGCATTCTCAAATCGGGCGCGCCGGCCAAACCTACTGTACATAGAAAGACGACAAAGAAAAGAATTCACTTTACTTTGTCGTCATCCATTACGCTTCCACGAGCAGTCTGAACAGCTCGCAGGTTTCTTCTATCAAAGCGTCATTATAGTCGAAATTCTCGTCGTGAAGCGGCGGCCAGTTTTCTCCCGCGCCCAGCCAGATGAGTGCACCGCAGGTCTTCTTCGTAAATTCTCCAAAGTCCTCCGAGGAGCGCATAGGCTCCATCTCCACGTATTCCAGATTGTTATCCTCACAGATTTTCTTTATCTTTTCTACAGCCTCAGGATGGTTGTAAGTGTCAGGGAAGCGTTCATAATATTGGATGGACAGTTCCAGCCCATATTCTTCACACTCTTCTGCAGCCGTGGCATTTAAGGCCTCTATAAAGGCATCCATTTCTTCTCCATATTCTCCACGCACAGTTAGCAGCAGCTTTCCTTCCCAGGCAGAAACTCCGAAGGCGCGCTCGCCCACGTCCATCTGAATTACTGTTGCCAGAAGCCTTCCCTTTGGATTCTGCGCAGCGGTGATGTCGTCAATGGCCAGCACCATACGGCTTACCGCTTTTGCAGGGTTCCTTCCAAGCTCAGGAGTGCTTGCGTGAGTGGGAGCTCCGGTAAGAGAATACTCGATTCCTACTGAAGCAAAATTTACCACGCCCGGTCTGGTGCATACGCAGCCGAAAGAGGCACCCGGAAGATTGTGTAGTCCATACACCTCTGCAATGTTTTCCTCTTCTATCAAAACACAGCATTCCTTTGCACCTGCACCCGTTTCCTCGGCATGCTGAAATATGAAATATATATCCCTGTCAGCACCGTTCTGATCCACTTCCATCGCAAAAGCACATAAGGCACTGCTGTGTCCGTCGTGACCGCACTTGTGAGCCGCCCCCGGATTCTTTGACGCATAAGGAAGCGTGTCCTTCTCCTGAACCCTGATTGCATCAATATCCGCACGGAATGCAATAGAAGGCTTCTTCTTTTCCGCAGCGGTGTATTTTGCATAGAGCCACCTGCCCCGGTCCACAACCTCAAGCGAGGTGTTCTCTTTCAGAAAGTCTATCAAAGCTTCCCGAGTCTTGTATTCCTGTTCTGAAAGCTCAGGATACATATGAAGATGATGTCTCAGCTTAATTGCCTTGTCTAAGTTAGTTTTGTTCATCGGTAAACCTCCATAAAACCGTAATTCTCAGCACTATTTTACACCCTGGTCTGCCAGTGATGTTGAAATAACATGTTATGCAATGTATACTATAGCATAAAGGCTAAAATAATCAAAGGGGTAAACGTAATGGGCAAATATTTTTGGGAAACTAGTGAATCTATACCTGACGGACTGGGTTTCAGCGCCTATGGTCCGCTTCATTTTGCATGGATAGGAGCTTTTATCATAAGTGCTGTTCTGCTCAGCCTCATTTACAGAAGGCTGGACAACAGAAAGAGAAACCTTATGCTGAAGATCATGGCACTGCTTATCTTTGCCGACGAGCTGGGAAAATACTTTCTGGTACTCTACGGACATCATTCTATGCTGGATTATCTTCCGCTGCATCTGTGCAGCATAAACATCTATGTAATTCTCTATCATGCCTGGTTTGCAAAATCAGACAGGGTTAAAGAAATAATAGGGAACTTCCTGTATGCACTGTGCATGCCGGCGGCTCTGGCAGCCATACTCTGTCCTACCTGGACCAGACTTCCGATAACATCTTTTATGCACATACACAGCTTTACCGTACATATCATGCTGTTTATATATCCGCTGCTTCTTCTTGCAGGAGGGCTCAGACCGCGGTTCAGCGTTTTTCGCAAGGCGATCCTGCCGCTGTGTGGAGTTGCGGTTCTTGTGTTTGTCTTCAACAAGATTTTTGACACTGAGTATATGTTTCTGAACGGAGCCGGAACGGGAAATCCGCTGTCGTTTTTCGAGGGACTGTGGGGAAATCCGGGATATCTGGCATCCATTCCGCTGCTTTTTGGTGCAGTATGGTCAATTATGTTCGGAATTCCCGCTTTATGGCGAAGAAAGGTTGACAAATAGGGAATTTTAGGGTATTATTTAATACGTTATCGCGCTAAAGTGATGAAGTAAATTACAGTTCAGGAGAAGACAATTGATCAGCAAAAAAATTCTAAGAAATGATGAACGTGCAACACTGGCGTTAAGGACGTTATACAGAAAGCACGGATATCTTCCGTTCAAAATGAACAAGTTCGAAGAATACGATTTTTACCTGGAGAACAGAGATTTTCTGCCGGGAGACAAAATCGTTTCTTTTTATGACACTAACGGTAAACTCATGGCTTTGAGACCTGATGTAACACTCTCCGTAATCAAGCAGAGTGAAGACATCGAAGGGGTAAAGCATAGAGTTTATTACGATGAATTTATATATAGAACAGGACGACATAGCAAGCGTTTCAAAGAAATGAAACAGACAGGAATTGAATGTATTGGAGACCTTGATCTTTATGATATTTCAGAGGTTCTGACCCTTGCGGCAGACAGCCTTGCCGAAATATCGCCGGATTATGTGGTGAGCATCTCACATCTGGGAATTCTGGACAGCCTTCTTGGCGAGGTGTGCAGAGACGAAGAAATGAGAAGACGTGCACTTACATATATCAAGGCCAAGAACACTCACGATCTTGAGCGTTTATGCCATAAGAATTCAGTTCCGGAGGAAAAGACAAATAAGATAACAAAACTTGTTTCGCTGTACGGTGAAATCGGCTCGGTTATTCCGACTCTGGAAGAATTATGCACCTCTGATGAAAGCAGAGATGGACTTGATGAGATCAAAACCATTTATAAAATAATAGCTGCCACGGAGCACAGAGACAGGTTTGTTGTAGATTTTTCCATCGTCAATGATATGGATTACTACAACAATATTCTTTTTCAGGGCTTTTTAAAGGGCATAAGCGACAATGTAATGGTAGGTGGACAGTATGATAATCTGCTGGAAAAGATGGGAAGAAAATCCAGGGGAGTAGGTTTTGCTATTTTCCTCAACAGACTGGAATCCATCAGTTACAGTTCTGCACCAAAGGGAAGTCTGGACTATCTGATTCTGTACGACAGTGAGGACGATATCGTTGAAATTGCGGCAAAGAGCAGACAGCTTATCAACGCAGGCTATTCTGTTTCAGTTCAGAAGGCCATTCCGGACAAGCTGAGATATGATCACATTATAGATATGAGAAGGGAGGGTAACTAATGGTTAACGTAGCACTCCCGAAGGGAAGATTAGGCGAAAAGGTATACGACCTTTTCGAAAAAGCCGGTTTTGATTGTGCAGAGATGCACGACAAAGGAAGAAAGCTTATCTTTGAGAACCCGGAAAAGGGCATCAGATATTTCTGGGTGAAGCCCTCTGACGTGCCGATTTACGTCGAGAGAGGTGTTGCCGACCTGGGAATTGCCGGAAAAGACATTCTTCTTGAACGACATCCGGAGGTATATGAACTCCTTGACCTTAAGCTGGGTATCTGCCGCATGTGTGCAGCAGCGATGAGAGATTTCTACGACGATGGTGAAAAAACTCTGAGAGTAGCCACGGAATTTGTTAACATTGCATCAGACTACTATGCAAAGCAGGGAAGGGATATAGACATCATCAAGCTTCACGGTTCTGTGGAACTGGCGCCAATTCTCGGGCTGTCAGACGTAATCGTGGATATCGTGGAGACAGGAAATTCACTTAGGGAAAACGACCTTGTCATCGTGGATGAGATTCTTCCTATAAGTGCAAGACTGATTGCCAACAAGGCAAACTTCAAGTTTAAGACTAAAGAAATCAAAAATATAATAAATCTAATGAAAGAGCAGGTAGAGAACAATTATTAGGATATATGATTATAATAAGGTAGACAGAAATACTATCTTTGCCAGAGAGGACACATTCTCAGGCGTTACTGAAATAGTGACAGAAATAATAGAAAACATTATAAAGAACGGGGACAAGGCACTTTTCGAATATGGCAAGAAATTCGACAAGGCGGAGCTTGAGTCTCTGGAGGTAAGTGAAGAGGAATTTGAAGAGGCTTTCCGTGCCGTTGACGATGAATTCCTGGATATTCTTGAGGAAGCGGCAGAGAATATCAGAGAGTATCACAGACACCAGGTTAGAGACGGCTTCGAAATCAGAAAGGACAACGGAGTTGTTCTTGGTCAGAAGGTAACACCTCTTGAAAAGGTGGGACTGTATGTACCGGGAGGTACTGCGGCTTATCCTTCAACAGTACTTATGGACAGCATTCCTGCAAAGATTGCAGGCTGTGGTGAAATTGTAATTACAACTCCTCCGGGAGCTGATGGTAAAATCAATCCTGTTATTCTGGCAGCAGCAAGAATCGCAGGAGTAGACAGAATATTTAAGATGGGCGGAGCACAGGCCGTTGCTGCCCTTGCCTACGGTACAGAGACAGTACCTAGAGTGGACAAGATTGTTGGACCGGGAAATGCCTTCGTGGCAGAGGCAAAGAGACAGGTATTTGGAAAGGTTTCTATCGACATGATTGCAGGACCGAGTGAAATCCTGGTAGTGGCAGACTCCACATGTGAAGCGCGCTTCGTTGCGGCAGACCTTCTGTCGCAGGCTGAGCACGACAAGATGGCATCGGCTGTTCTTGTAACCGACAGCTATGAGTTTGCCGAGGCTGTTCAGGAAGAAATCGAAAAACAGCTGGCAGTGCTTCCAAGACAGGAAATCGCAAGAACCTCCATCGACAACAACGGTAAAATTATCGTTGCTGACGATCTGATGCTTGCCATAGACATTGCCAATGAAATCGCACCTGAGCACCTGGAGCTGTGCATGGACAATCCGTTCGACTATCTGGACAAGGTTAAGCACGCAGGTTCCATCTTTATGGGAAAGAACTGTCCGGAGGCTCTGGGAGATTACTTTGCAGGCCCTAACCACACACTGCCTACAAGCGGCACAGCGAGATTTTCATCACCTCTTTCTGTAGATGATTTTGTGAAAAAATCACAGTATACATACTATACTAAGGATGCCCTCGGTGAGGTTGCAGATAAGATTGCATACTTTGCGGATAAAGAGGGACTGGATGCTCACGGCAGAAGCGCACAGATAAGATTTCAGGATAAGGAGGAAAAATAAGTGAGCAGGTTTTTTTCAGAAAAATTTGCCAGCCTCACTCCATACACTCCCGGCGAGCAGCCCAAGGACAGAAAATACCTGAAGCTGAACACCAACGAGTCGCCCTTTACGCCTTCAGAGGAAACCATGAAGGCGGCTCTCACCGAGCTTGACAGACTGCAGCTTTATCCGGATCCTGACTGCAGTGAGCTGGTAAAAGCGATGGCGGAACTGCTCGGAGTAAAGCCGTCTCAGGTTATGATTACAAACGGCTCCGACGAAGTTCTGAACTACGCTTTTCTGGCATACGCAGACGAGAAGGCACCGCTGGTGATGCCGGATATAACTTACGGATTTTACACTTCCGTGGCAGAGTACAACAGAGTGAGCTACGAGGAAATACCTCTTAAAGAGGACTTCACAATAGATATTAACGACTATATGGGTATTGGAAAGACCATCGTAATTCCCAACCCTAACGCACCGACAGGCATTGCTCTGGAGCTGTCGGACATTGAGAAAATTCTCGCGTCTAACCCGGACAATATCGTGATAATCGACGAGGCATACGTTGACTTCGGCGCAGAGAGTGCAGTGGCACTCATCGACAGATACGAGAATCTCATCGTTTCACAGACCTTCTCAAAGTCAAGATCTCTCGCCGGCGCCAGACTGGGTGTCGCAGTCGCAGACGAAAAGATCATACAGGATCTGAACACTCTCCGCTACGCCTCAAACACTTACAATATCAACAGGGTGTCCTTGGCCGTAGGCATCGCCGCCATCAAAACCAACTCATACTATATGAACAACTGCAGGGCGATTGCCGAGAACAGAGAATATACTGCCGAGAGGCTCGGGGGAATGGGTTTTGATGTAATACCGTCGAAGAGCAACTTCCTGCTGGCAAAGAGCGACAGTATTTCGGGAGAGAGACTGTATGAGAGACTGAAAGATGAAAAGGGTGTTCTTATCAGACACTTTAACAAGGAGAGAATCAAGGAATATAACAGAATCACCATAGGAACCAGAGAACAGATGGACGCGTTCCTGGACGCCGTTAGGGAAATACTGGAGACAGAGTAATGAGAAAAATTGATATAAAAAGAGAAACTTATGAAACAAAAATTAATCTTTCCCTTGAGATTGACGGCAAGGGGAAATCAAGCTGTGATACGGGCTGCGGATTTCTGAATCACATGCTGACATTGTTTGCGAAGCACGGCATGTTCGACCTGGAGGTGAAATGTGACGGCGACACTGACGTTGATTATCACCATACAGTTGAAGATATAGGAATCTGCCTTGGAAGGGCTTTTCGTGAAACCCTTGGAGATAAAATCGGAATTAAACGATATGGGGACATTATCCTTCCAATGGACGAGACTCTGATAATGGCAGCCGTTGATATTTCAGGAAGAAGCGGAGTTTACTCTGACCTGAGCATACCTACGGAAAAAGTAGGTGACTTTGATACTGAGCTGTGCAAGGAATTCTATATTGCATTTGCAAGAGAAGCGGGTATAACGCTGCATATTAGACAGATTGCCGGAGAAAACTCACATCATATTATCGAGGGAGTTTTCAAGGCAGTCGGCCGAGTTATGAGAGAGGCATGTTCCATAGATGAAAGAGCAAAGGACCAGATGCCTTCAACTAAGGGAATGTTATAGGAATAGGTAATAATTATGATAGCAATAATTGATTATGGTGTTGGAAATCTGTTTTCTCTGAGCTCATCTCTGAAATGTATCGGTGCGGAATCTGTAATCACTGCTGACCCTGAGGTTATCAGAAAGGCAGATCGAGTGATTCTTCCCGGCGTAGGTGCATTTGGAGATGCCATAAACAAGCTTAGAGAAACAGGTATGGATAAAATAGTTATAGAGCAGGCCGAAGCAGGCAAGCCGCTGATGGGCATCTGCCTGGGAATGCAGCTTTTATTTGAAAAGGGATATGAATACGGAGTCCATGAGGGACTGGGCCTTCTAAAGGGTGATGTTGTATCCATGGAAGGCGTGATTCCGGCTGGGCTGAATATTCCTCACATGGGATGGAACAGGCTGGACATCTGCAGTGAAAACACACTTCTGAGAAACACAAAGCAAGGCGACTGCGTATATTTCGTACATTCATATTATGCGACTAACTGCGATGACAGCGTTATTGCAACTGCAGAGTATGGAGCCAGGCTTACCGCTGCCGTTCAGAAGGGAAACGTTATGGGATGTCAGTTCCATCCGGAAAAGAGTGGAAATGTAGGACTGAACATTCTAAGAGCCTTTAATGAGGAGGGGATTATATGATTATTCTTCCTGCAATTGACCTTTATGAAGGTAAAGCCGTTCGCCTGTACAAGGGCGACTACGAAAACATGACGGTATACAGTGACAATCCTGTGGAGATAGCAGAGGACTTCAAGAACTGCGGTGCGACACATATACACATGGTTGATCTTGAAGGTGCCAAGGATGGAACAACACCTAATCTTGACATTGTGAAGCAGGTCGCTGAGGAAACAGGTCTCTTTGTGGAAATAGGTGGTGGAATTCGCTCCATGGAGACAGTAGAAGCATATTTGAGTGCCGGAGTATCCAGAGTAATTCTTGGAACCGCGGCGGTAAATGACGAGGAGTTCCTGAAGAAGGCTGTGGCGGAGTACGGCAGCGCAATTGCTGTAGGAGCTGACGTGAAGGACGGATATGTGGCTATCAAAGGCTGGCTGGAAAAATCGCAGTACACGCTTGATCAGTTTATGGAAAAAATGCAGGGGCTCGGCGTTGAGACCATTATCTGCACAGATATATCCAAGGATGGTGCAATGAAGGGCACTAACCTGGAGCTTTACAGGGAGCTTTCTGAGAAATTCAGCATGAACATTATAGCCTCCGGCGGGGTTTCCTCAATGGAGGACGTGCGAGAGCTGAGAAGGATGGACGTGCACGGAGCCATTATCGGAAAGGCGTACTACACGGGAGCCATAGATTTAAAAGAAGCCATAGAGGTAGCAAAATGATAAGAAAGAGAATTATTCCCTGCCTGGATGTAAAGAACGGCAGGGTTGTTAAGGGAGTGCAGTTCGAGGGGCTGAACGATGTTTCCTCACCTGTAGAACTTGCAAAGTATTATTCTGACAACGGAGCGGACGAGCTGGTATTCTACGATATTACAGCATCCTTTGAAGAGCGAGCTTTGTTCACGGACATTCTTCGTGAGGTTGCTTCAACAATCTTCATCCCGCTT
>JALENF010000090.1 GCA_022767945.1 Bacillota bacterium | reverse complement strand
ATACCAGCTGCTTGCCGACAGCTTTGATAAGAAGTGCAGCTACAACAGAGCTGTCAACTCCGCCTGAAAGAGCAAGAAGGACCTTCTTGTCCCCAACCTGTGCACGAATCTCTGCAACCTGCTCTTCGATAAACTTCTCCGCAAGTTCAGGAGTAGTAATACGTTCCATTGTTTCCGGTCTTACATTAGTCATTGGTATAATCTCCTTTTCGGTCAAAACTATCTGATAGCGTTTGCTGATGAATCACGAAGTATTACGTCATGTGCTCCACCTTCAACGATTGAAGTTGCGGATACAAGAGTAAGCTTAGCGTTCTTCTGAAGTTCCGGAATAGAAAGAACTCCGCAGTTGCACATTGTTGACTTAACCTTGTTCAGTGAAAGGTTAACGTTGTCATGAAGCGGTCCTGCATATGGAACGTAGGAGTCTACACCCTCTTCGAACTTCATTCTGGGATCTCCGCCCAGGTCGTATCTCTGCCAGTTACGAGCTCTGTTTGAACCTTCACCCCAGTATTCCTTAACGTAGTTGCCGTTAACATTCAGCTTATTTGTTGGAGATTCATCGAATCTTGCAAAGTATCTTCCAAGCATGATGAAGTCTGCACCCATAGCAAGAGCAAGAGTCATATGATAGTCATATACGATACCGCCGTCTGAGCAGATTGGAACGTAGATTCCTGTCTCCTCAAAGTACTTGTCTCTTTCAGCAGCTACTTCTATTACAGCCGAAGCCTGTCCGCGACCGATACCCTTCTGTTCTCTTGTGATACAGATGGAACCTCCGCCGATACCGATTTTTACGAAGTCAGCACCTGCATCAGCCAGGAACCTGAAGCCTTCTCCGTCAACTACGTTACCTGCACCGATTTTTACTGTGTCACCGTAGTTGTCTCTTACCCATTTAATAGTGTCAGACTGCCATTCAGAATATCCTTCTGAAGAGTCGATACATAAAACATCAACGCCGGCCTCTAATAATGCCGGAATTCTCTCCTCATAGTCACGAGTGTTTACACCTGCGCCTACGATATATCTCTTCTGATCATCAAGTAATTCATTAGGATTTGATTTGTGAGCATCATAGTCCTTTCTGAATACGAAATGTGTAAGTCTCTGGTTTTCATCGATAACAGGAAGTGCATTCAGCTTATGCTCCCACAGAATATTGTTAGCTTCACTTAATGTGCAGCCTGACTTGGCATAAACAAGCTTTTCAAACGGAGTCATGAACTCAGTTACCTTAGTGTCAGGATCCATTCTGCTTACTCTGTAGTCTCTGCTTGTAATCAGCCCCAGAATTTTTCCCTCAGGAGTTCCGTCTTCTGTTACCGCTATAGTGGAATGACCAGTTTTCTCCTTTAATTCAAGAACGTCCCTAAGTGTCTGGTCAGGTCTGAGATTTGAGTCACTTGTTACAAAACCTGCCTTGTATGATTTAGCTCTCTTTACCATTGCTGCCTGATCTTCAACTGACTGTGAACCGAAGATAAAAGAAATTCCACCTTCTTTAGCCAGTGCAACAGCCATCTTATCATCAGATACGGCCTGCATTACTGCTGAAACCAGTGGAATATTTGCGTGAATCGCAGGTTCTTCACCCTTCTTAAACTTTACAATTGGTGTCTTCAGGCTAACATTTTCTACTCTGCATTCCTTTGAAGAATAGCCTGGAACTAGTAAATACTCGTTGAATGTTCTTGATGGTTCATTAAAAAACTGTGCCATTTTTATCTCCTCTCTTTCGTTATGCTTTATGTAAAATAATATCTTTTTCTAAAAAATGCTTATTTTCAATGGTATACTATTTTTCAGCCTTTTGCAAGGAAAAAATAGAAACAAATCCTTATTTTTCAAAGCTGTCTATGATATTATATAAAGTAGTATATTTATTTACAGAAAGGAAGTGAGATATTGCATAATCAGGATATGATTGCCGATCTGGCCATCATGCTTTTAACCGCCGGGGTCATCACGATTATTTTCAAAAAAATCAGGCAGCCCCTCATTCTCGGCTATATTCTGGCCGGATTTCTGACCGGACCGTATTTTCCTCTCTTCTTCGATGTGGAATCAACCGCATCCATAGAAGTCTGGAGCGAAATCGGAGTTATCTTTCTGATGTTTCACATCGGTCTGGAATTCAACCTGAACAAGCTGGCCAAAATGGGAAGCACCCCTATACTGGTCGGGATCATAGAAATTTCCGGAAGTCTGCTTACCGGATATCTTGTCGGCCATCTCATGGGGTTTACCATGATCAACTCACTTTTCCTTGGTGTAATGCTGTCAATCAGCTCCACTGCAGTAATACAGAAAAGCTTCGAGGAGCTGGGGGTAAAAAAAGAAAAATATGCTCAGCTCGTCCTTGCAGACCTGATAATAGAAGATATTATGGCCATTTTTATGATGGTTATTCTCTCCACCGTTTCCGTCAGCAGCAATGTATCAGGAGGTGCGCTTGTCCTTCACCTGGCTCTGATGCTCTGCTACCTTGCTGTATGGCTGATTTTGGGAATCTACATTGTACCTACTCTCCTTTCCAAGGTAATCGATCTGATGAACGACGAGATGGTACTTATACTTTCACTGGGGCTCTGCTTCGGCATGGTTATGATTGCAAAGGCACTGGGCTTCTCCTCCGAACTTGGTGCATTCCTGTCCGGTTCCATAATTGCCGGAACGGTTCATGTAGAAAGGGTGGAACACCTGAGCAAGGGTATCAAGGATATGTTTGTCGCAGTTTTCTTCCTGTCTGTGGGAATGAAGGTTGACCCTCACATCATTGTTACCTGTGCGCCTACCATAGTAATTCTTGCCTGCACTGTAATAACTGCAAAGTTTGTGTTTGCAAGCCTGGGCATGCTTGTTTCCGGCAAGGAGCTTTCAACAGCACTTCACGCCGGCTTCAGTCTCGGCCCGATCGGCGAGTTCTCATTCATCATCGCTTCCCTCGGCATCAGTCTCGGGGTGATGAAGGATGAACTCTACCCTATCATCGTTTCGGCCGCCATACTTACCGCCTTCGTTTCACCTATTCTGATGAAGCATTCGGATGCTCTCATCCGTAGAATATCAAAACTCATTCCCCAGCGCGTTCTCGATTTCATCGAGAAAAACGCTGCAGACAGCCAGTCCGAAGACAGCGACGACAGCGACTGGACAGATTTTATCAGAAGGTATGTTTCAAGTATTGCAATTTATGGAGTTTTGATGCTGGTAAGCGTTATGGCAGGGTGCAGACTTCTGCTTCCTGTACTGAACAGCTTCCTCAGCGACGGAACCGCAAGGGTAATATCCATGATGGCCATGTACTTCGTGATCGCCATGTTCGTGAAACCGATGATGGACTTCAGCAACACCTACTTCACGGCTCTCTGGCTGAAGAACAAAGCCAACAGAATTCCACTGGCTGCATTCACTTTGATTAAGATAATACTGATTGCGGCAATAGCCTACTTCCCGATCACGCTTCTCTGGAAGACGCCTCACCTTCTGGTTCTGCTGTTCATTATCGCAGCGGTGTGCATAACTGCAAAGAATGGTTTCATGTCCACCTCATATCTGAAGCTGGAGACAAGATTCCTGAGAAATCTTAACGAGAGAACAATAGAAAGGGAGAATGAAAACGGCATTCGTCAGTCATGGCTTGACGAGGAGCTCAGAATCATATCCTTCATCGCCCCTGAGGATGCCTCCTTCCTGCATAAAACACTGAAGGATCTTGACTGGGGACGCCGATTCAATGTGTTCGTGGTAAAGATACGCCGGCATGGCAGGCATCACATACTGCCGGGTACAGATATGTCGATTCATGCCGATGACAAGGTTTTCGTCATCGGCGATCCGAAATCAATAGATAATTTCTACCATCTGGTCAACATAGTTCCAACCCGTGTTCCGCGAACACTGAAGGAGTTTATGGACAGCGGATATCCGGATGCGCAGAACGCGCTCGCATTCTGTGCGGTAAAGCTTACAGGCGACGAACCTTATGCCGGCAAGACAATCCGAAACAGCAGAATACGCGACAAGTGGCACTGCATGGTTCTGGGACTCCAGCAGAACGGGCTTCCAATTGTGATGCCCCACATCGATACTGAACTGCAAAAGGACGATATTCTGTGGATAATGGGCTCCAACAGAAACGTTGGACGTATGGTATCAGAAAGCATGGTAGCAGAAATATTCGACGAATAGCAACATTATATATACAGAAAAAACCAGGTTCATAAATAAGATGATCCTGGTTTTTTCTTAAGTATGTATTGTTTATTATAGAAGGCTTACATTGATTTCTGCTCCTTCCTGTTTCAGTCTGATGGCTTTTGTGAAGATTCTTGCAGTATCCATACATGTCAGTACGGGGAATCCTCTCTCGATAGCCGCTCTTCTGATCGGGAAGGTATCCTCACCGATAAGGTTGATTGCCTTCGGAGGATTTATTATTATCTGAATTTCCTCTCCTATTTTCTCTTTTACCTGAGGGTATTCAAGGATTTCAACATCTACACCCTGTGTTTTCAGGTATGCACCTGTGTT
>JALENF010000082.1 GCA_022767945.1 Bacillota bacterium | reverse complement strand
CGCTTTTGAGAGCATCTTCTGCCATTCGGTCGCCTTCATCAATTGAGGAAGCTTTTCCCCCTATGTATATCATCACGCCGGCAAGCCTCAGGGAAAGCTCCGTTATGTCTGCAGGACCGTTGCCCTTAAGGGTTTCGATCGCCTCTATTACCTCCAGAGAGTTTCCCACGGCTCTTCCCAGAGGCTGATTCATATCTGTGATGACAGCCACCGTCTTCTTTCCAGCTGACTGTCCGATTTCACACATTATCTGTCCCAGAGCCGATGCATCCTCCGGGGTTTTCATAAAAGCACCGTCGCCGCACTTTACATCCAGCACAATTGCATCGCTTCCCGCAGCCAGCTTCTTGCTCATAATGCTTGAAGCGATCAGGCTCAGGTTATTTACCGTTCCCGTAACATCGCGAAGTGCGTATATTTTCTTGTCAGCAGGTGCAACATGGGCCGTCTGGCCGATTACTGCCAGGCCTATTTCGTTAACCTGCTTCATGAATTCTTCGGACTCCATGGCAGTTCTGAATCCCGGAATGGACTCCATCTTGTCTACGGTTCCACCTGTAAATCCAAGTCCCCGGCCGCTCATCTTGGCAATTGGCACGCCGCAGGCCGCAGCAAGAGGTGCCACGACTAAGGTGGTTTTGTCCCCTACACCGCCTGTGGAGTGTTTGTCAACCTTGATGCCGCCGATGGCCGACAGGTCGATGATGTCCCCCGAACGGCGCATGGCATCAGTCAGCTGGAAGGTCTCTTCCTTATCCAACTTCTGAAAGAATATAGCCATCAGAAGGGCTGACGCCTGATAATCCGGAATGGAGCCGTCAGTGTAGCCTTGGATAAAGTATTCTATTTCTTCTTTGGACAGCTTGCCGCCGTCCCTTTTCTTGGTAATAATGTCAACAATGTTCATATATGTGTCCTCCTTGCGGTTAGCATGTGCTAACGTTCGCGATTCAGTGCCGGGAAAATGTGTTTCTCGGCTACAGAATCTCACCCAGGAAGCTGGTGCCGATGGCAGTTGGTGCAACACCCAGATAGTCGCATATTGTTGCGCCGATATCGGCAAAGCTGCCTCTCGTTCCCAGATTTACGCCGGCCTTGACCTTCTTTCCGTAAACCACTACCGGAACGTGTTCTCTGGTGTGATCCCAGCCTGTGTGAACAGGATCGTTTCCGTGGTCTGCGCAGATGATAAGAATATCGTCGTCGCTCAGATTCTCTATGATCTCAGGAATTCTTGCATCGAACTCCATGATTGCCTTTCCGTATCCCACAGGGTCTCTTCTGTGACCGTATTCGGAGTCAAAGTCAACCAGATTGGTAAAGATGAAGCCGTCAAAGTCCTGCTTCAGTGCTTCGATTGTCTTGTCAACTCCATCCATGTTGTTGTCGGTATGAACTGAAACGCTTACGCCCTGGTCGTTGAAAATGTTGCTGATCTTTCCCACTGTATAGGTTGTCAGGCCGCCGTCCTTAACGTTGTCGAGAGCAGTCTTTCCGCTTGGATCTACGGAGTAGTCCTTTCTCTGGGAAGTTCTCTTTCTTGCACCTGTTTCATCAATAATATACGGTCTTGCAATTACACGTCCGCAGGCCCAGTCGCCAACCAGCATCTTTCTTGCGATTTCGCACATTTCATACAGTCTCTCAATCGGAATGACTGCAGTGTTAGCCGCAATCTGGAATACACTGTCTGCCGAGGTGTAGACTATTGGTTTTCCTGTCTCCTCGTGAAGAGGACCCAGCTCTTCAATAATAGCTGTTCCCGAGGCTGTACAGTTTCCAAGCACTTCCACGCCTATTGCCTCTTCGTAAGCTTTGATAAACTCCTGAGGGAAGCCGTCCGGGTAGGTTTTGAACGGTGTCTTTGTCTCAAGACCGGAGATTTCCCAGTGACCTGTGATAGTGTCCTTACCCTTGGAAACCTCGCTCATTCTGCCGTAAGCACCTGCCGGTTCGTCGACGGCAAATCTGCCGCCTGCCGCACCCTCGATGTTGCCGAAGCCCAGTCCGGCCAGGTTTGGAATCGCCAGCTCAGGCACGTTGTCTGCAATATGTGTAAATGTATTGGTTCCCTTGTCGCCGTAGTTTGCCGCATCCGGCAGCTCGCCCACGCCAAGGCTGTCCATTACGATTACTGTTACTCTTTTCATAATAATCCCTCCTCGTTTTCAGGTGCGCCGGCAGGAACTGCCGTGCGTCCGTTTATTCCTCATAAATCAGCTTAGGTGTGCATTCCAGATAATCCAGTGACACCAGTCTGTACTCTACCCCGTTAAAAACTCCCTGCATGCCGTTCTTGAAGGCCTCCTTGCCGTGCAGGTGGCCATATATGCAGGTTTTGACCCCGTACCTTTCCATAAGGTCAGTAAACCCTGAACCCTGCATCTTGTCGTTGGTCGGCGGGTAGTGAAGGGCCGCGATTATGGCCTTCGGGTTGTGCTTCTGCGCCTCCTTCAGGGAGAATTCCAGGCGGAGAAGCTCTCTTTTGTATATCTTCTCATCGTGTTCACCGAATCCCTCTGTTCCTGGGCATATCCATCCACGGCTTCCGCAGACGTAAACTCCGGGTGATGTTTCCACGCTGGTGTTCTGCAGAAAAAACATGTCGTCATGCAGCCTGTTCAGCTTTCCTACACCCATCCACCAGAGGTCGTGATTTCCCTTTGTCAGTATCTTTTTTCCGGGCAGATTATTCACCCACTCCAGGTCTGCCAGTGCTTCGTCGAGCCGCAGACCCCAGGATATGTCTCCCGGTATGATTACTGTATCGTCCTCTGAAACCAGCTCACGCCAGTGCTCCTCGAGCTTGACATAGTGGTTCTTCCACCTGGATCCGAAGATATCCATGGGCTTTTCAATGCGCTCGTCAAAGGAAAGATGCAGATCTCCAATTGCAAATAACTTCATATATTAAACAAAACTCCTTATTTCTCTTATTCCTCCGTCTCCAGAAGGCGTACGCTCTCCTCGTCTGTCAGTGACGTAACCTTCTTAAGCTTGCTCCTCATCATTCTCGTTCTCGTGCCAACCAGCCTGTCGATGTCCTCGTTGGCCTGATTTATTCTCTTCTGTGCTGAAATGAGCACATCCTCAAATTTCCCAAATTCGTTCTTCACAGCACCCAGTATGTCCCAGACCTCGCTGGAATGCTTCTGTATCGCCAGCGTCCTGAAGCCCATCTGCAGACTGTTAAGCAGTGCCGCCATGGTCGTCGGTCCGGCAATGTTTATCTTATAGTCCCTCTGAAGTGTTTCCACAAGTCCGCGCCTTACCACCTCAGCATACAGTCCTTCAAAAGGAAGGAAAAGTATTGCAAAATCAGTGGTTATCGGTGGTTCAACGTACTTGTCCATGATATCCTTCGCCTCGGCTTTGATTCGGCGCTCCAGCTCACGGCCTGCCAGTTCAATGGCCATGGTGTCTCCGCTGTCATAGGCGTCAACCAGCCTGCTGTAGGTGTCTCCGGGAAATTTCGCATCTACAGGCAGCAAAACCACCTGATCGCCGTCGCCGGGCAGCTTTACGGCGAACTCAACCCTCTCGCTGCTATTTGCCTTAATCCTGACGTTTTCCTCATACTGATCCGGTGACAGAATCTGTTCCAGGATGGCTCCCAGCTGGATTTCTCCTAAGATCCCACGGGTTTTCACATTGGTCAAAACCTTCTTAAGGTCGCCCACTCCGGATGCCAGGGTCTGCATTTCGCCGAGTCCCTTGTAAACCTGTTCAAGCCTGTCGTTGACCAGCCTGAAGGACTGGCCGATTCTGTCTTCCAGTGTCTTCTGAAGCTTTTCGTCAACTGTCTCTCTCATCTTTTCCAGCTGCCTGGTGTTCTCATCGTTAAGCTCGCTGATTTTCTGAGACATGGTATTTCTGATGTTTTCCAGCCTCTGTTCATTTTCCATGGACATATGGCTGAACTTTTCGTTCAGCTGTGCAAGTCGAAGATCCTGTGCCTTTGCTGCAGTCTGCTGACTGGATGCCATCATTTCACCCAGAGTCTGAAATGACTGATTCATATACTGAACGGTCTCTATTCTGGAGTCCTTTATTTCTTTCCGCAGATCCTCGCGGCTGTTCTCACTTTTTATTGAGTCCGTCTTCCTGAGATTCATAACCAGCAGAACCAGGTTCAGTGTCAGAACGGCAAGAATCAGACCCAGTAAAATATT
>JALENF010000073.1 GCA_022767945.1 Bacillota bacterium | reverse complement strand
GGTTTTGGTCGACGACATTATACCAAAAACGGGGGGAAATTGCTCTTTTATTTGTAAAAAAGCTGTAACCCTTGAAAATATTAAGGTTTATTTAGTAATAGTAGTGAGAAGGTTGACACTACCAAAATACGAGGGAGGAAGAAGAAATGAAGAAGAATCTAACAGAAATAGTTTTTATACTGGATAGAAGCGGGTCAATGAGAGGGCTGGAGGCAGATACTATCGGCGGATACAATTCATTGCTGGCTAAACAGAAGAAGGAGAAAGGCGAGGTCATTGTATCCACAGTTCTCTTCGACGACAGGCAGGAGGTTCTGCACGACCGCGTTAATCTGAATGATATCACGCCGATGACCGACAGAGAGTACTATGTACGCGGCTGCACCGCTCTGCTGGATGCAGTAGGCGGGGCAATTCACCACATCGGCAATGTCCACAAATATGCAAGAGAAGAGGACCGCCCTGAGAAGACTTTGTTCATCATCACTACCGACGGAATGGAAAACGCCAGCCAGCGCTACACATACGACAAGGTGAAGCGCATGGTGGAGCACGAAAAGGAAAAGTACGGCTGGGAGTTTCTATTCCTCGGCGCAAACATTGACGCAGCGGCTGAGGCGGAACGCTTCGGCATCAAAGCCAACAGAGCCGTAAACTACGAGTGTGACAGCCGGGGCACCGAAATCAACTTCCAGACCCTGAGCAAAGCAGTGACTGCGGTACGCGAATCTGACTGCTATGCAGCCAAAGCACTTGATGATGACTGGAAGGCCGATATTGAGGCAGATTACAAAAAGAGGCACAGAAAGTAGTCGCGGCGATTGGACCAGCGAGACCGGGCGCGAAAAAGCATGTGTAACTCGCGCCCCCTTGCCGTGGTCAACGTACCCAATTCGGTCAACTCGACCGACGCGCCCGACGCGGTCAACGCGCCCGCGGCAGGCTAGTCGATACTGTTATTTCTGGATAAAACTGCACATACCACGTATGCAATTGACAGATCACGGAAAAGCTCGTGGTCTGTCTGGTTTTTTGCGCCTGTCAGCTCCTTCATCCTGTTCAGCCGATAACGGATAGTATTGGAGTGACACTGCATGTCCACAGATGTAGCCACGATATCGCCGCCGTTATTTATGTAAGCCTCGGCAGTTTCCTCAAAGGAACTGATCTTGCCCATATAGCTTAAAGCATAGGATTTCAGCTCAGGCGAATCAGCGAGGGGCAGAATGGCAGAGTACACGCCCAGATTTTCATAAGAATCAACCTTGTGAAGAGAAACCAGGCCTGCAATCCAGCCATAGTACGCTTCCTGGAAGGCTTTGTTCAGATCCGCAGCCGGATGCATTCGGCTTAAGGTAATGTCATCTGCGGAAACGGGCAGAGAAAGTGCGCTACATGCCTCGCTCAAAATCATACGATGAGCGTTTTTGCTCTGCTTTGTTGTGCTGATGAGAATGAAGAGGCCACCGTCATATTTTGTAGCGATGAACTTTTCTCGAAGGTTCCTCAGCATGTAGTAGTTGCGGAAGATGCGTTCGGCATCGAGAGAGGGGGTTTTGATATAGCATGCGGAAACCGTTCTGCCGGACAGGAGAGAAATCCCGCGGCGGATGCTTTCAATATCGTCCGGACCGGCGGTGTTTCTGATCATCTGCTCGATGCGCGTCTCCGAAAGATACCTTGCGTCGTTGCGCTCCACGGCGGTCAAAACCTCGAAAATGATGGTTTCGTACCACACGTCGGTGTACTTGTAAATGGGGAAATCGTGGGCGTCGGCATAGGCAAGAACCTCCTCGGGCAGGTCCTCGTAAATCACGGTTTTGTAGGCGAATGCTGAAACGCCGGAGTTCACCAGAAACTGCACGGCAGGGAGAATCAGACCCGGGTTGTCGCGGGCGAAAAGCAGGCTGGTAAGAACGATGCTGTCCTTTTCAAAGTAGTCCGGCTCGTTGAAATTCATGCCCTCGGCGAATTCGTGCTCTGCGATTCCCGCGCAGGTGATACTGCGGTTTGTGCCCTTTTCACCTGCCACGAGCTGCATTTGGGACAGAGCCGGCAGGGTTAGAATATCCTTTACTGTTAAAGCCATAGGTCGACCTCCGTTTTCTTGCGACTTGTAGATTCTACTAATTATTATAGGTTAAACTTGTAGAATTCACAACTTTTTTTGTAATAAAAAAGTTTACAATGTACTTACAAAGTAAACGTAGTGAGAGAATATGAGCAGGAGGATATGATATGAGCAAGCAGTTAAAAAGTGACCTTATGCTGCTGATTACAGCAATTATATGGGGTTCCGCTTTTGTAGCACAGAAGGCAGGAACTGTTCTTGGACCATTTACATACAATGGACTTCGGTACATTATAGGAGGTATTGTGCTGATTCCGGTAATAATAATCTTTGGGGGTTTTGATGCGAGGAAGAGAAAAACGAGTGGTGGCGGCCGGTTTATCGACAGACAGACCTTAATCGGAGGACTTGCCTGCGGAGTCGTGCTGTGCATCGCCAGCAGCCTGCAGCAGATGGGAATCTATTTCGACACAGACGCCGGAAAGGCAGGCTTTATCACTTCTTTATACATAGTAATCGTACCTCTTTTGGGAATGCTGTTTGGAAAGAAGGTCAGACCTTCAATATGGGTCTGTGTGTGCATGGGAATTATCGGCTTTTATATGTTGACCATAGCCGGCAAGGGTGGATCTACAGAGTTCGGTTTTAAGACAGGAGATTTCTTTGTACTGCTGTGTGCATTCTGCTTTGCATGTCACATTATGGTTATCGACCATTTTGCTTCCAAGTGTGACGGAGTGAAAATGTCATGCGTTCAGTTCTTTGTAACAGGAATCGTCAGCCTGATTCTCATGGCAATCTTTGAAACTCCTGTTCTGGAAGATATTATAGACTGCTGGCTGCCAATTCTTTACTGCGGTGTGCTTTCATGTGGTGTGGCATATACACTGCAGATTCTGGCACAGAAGGATGCAGAGCCTACCGCTGCAACGCTTATCCTAAGTCTTGAATCAGTATTCGCTGTACTGTTTGGTGTCCTTCTTGCAGGAGAAAGATTAACCCTTATCGAGGGTCTTGGATGTATCGTAATCTTCATAGCAGTTGTTACTCCACAGCTGTTAGGCAATAAAAAATAAATGCAAATGTATCAGGGGCCGGCTCGCTTTTACCCATAGTGTGCCGGCTCTGCTCCTTTTTTGGGGATGTGACGGCGCCTGATGCCTGGCGTTCCTATCACTTGTATCACATTTTGCATTTTAGACAGGTAATTAGTGCATAAATCATTGATATTAATAGGGAAGACTCATACGGGACCAACTCTCACTAAAGAGAAGTGGTCCTTTTTCAATATAAATCCTCGTATAAGGGTGAATGCGGACTCGGCTGATGATGAGGCAATGGCTTGGCAGCGCCCATAATTTATGCAATACAATGCTAAAAGGACAACTGACAGAGCAGCTATGCACCTAAAAGAGTCAGAAAACGCAATATGGGACACAAGTGATAGAATTCTCCCTACGGCACAACATACGTGGTATAATAATATAAACGAAGAAATTAGGAGGCAACAATGTTTGGAGCAATTTTAGGAGATATAATAGGCAGCCCGTATGAGTTTGACATGGGTAATAAATCAAAGGACTTTCCCCTATTCAGGGACGACACAGATGCCGCAGACGCCTCAGGCTGCAGGAATTCGGTATTTACAGACGACACCGTTATGACCATCGCCGTTGCAGATGGTCTGAAAAAGGCGAGCAGAGAATCCTTCAACGACGACGTTGTGAAAAAGTGTATCACAGAGGCGCTTGTGTACTGGGGGAATAAATATCCTGATGCAGGCTACGGTGCCAAATTTAACGAGTGGCTGAATTCCGACGACCATCAGCCATACAACAGCTACGGAAACGGTTCTGCTATGAGAGTTTCATCAGTGGGCTGGATC
>JALENF010000066.1 GCA_022767945.1 Bacillota bacterium | reverse complement strand
TGGCTGAACACCTACACCTTCCCCCAGGAGGCCAGATACGCCGACGTGGAGTACGCAAAGAGAGCCTACGGGAAGCTGGTCGAGGATTTGAGGAAATCGTTTACCACTAGGGCTGTTTTCTTCGGCACGCTGCACACCGAGGGTACCATCGCGCTGATGGACATGCTGGAGGCATCGGGCCTGGTGACATTTGCCGGCAGGGTGAACATGGACAGAAACGGCGGTCAAAACCTCCAGGAACCGAGCCCTCAGGCTGCTCTTGAAGACACCGAAAAATGGCTGGATGCCATCGATGGAAGGTACGAGCGAACCAAGCCTATTCTGACTCCGCGCTTTATTCCGTCGTGCAGCGACGAGCTGATGAGAGGACTGGGCAGGCTTGCGGAGGAACGAGGTCTGAGAATCCAGTCACACCTTTCAGAGAATCCGTCGGAGATTCAGTGGGTTAAGGAACTGGTTCCCGCGTCAACAAGCTACGCCAACGCATATGAAATCTTCGGCTGTATGGGAACGCCCGAAAATCCTGCAATTATGGCTCACTGCGTTTACAGCGACGATACGGAACTTGAGATAATGAAGGCTCACGGCGCTTTTATCGCACACTGCGCCGACTCAAATATGAACCTGTCCAGCGGCATCGCGCCGGCAGCCAGGTTCCTCGAGTCCGGGGTAAACATGGGTCTGGGCAGCGACATTGCCGGGGGCACCTCTCTGGATATGATGGCTGCCATGGTCTCATCTATCAAAGCTTCCAAAATGTACTGGCGTCTTGTGGATCAGGACAGCCCTGTACTGACCTTTGAGCAGGCTTTCTGGCTTGCAACGGCAGGTGGAGGAAAGTACTTCGGCGATGTGGGAACCTTCAAGCCGGGATATGAATTTGATGCTCTTGTTCTTGACGACTCCGGTGTAGAATCTCCGGCCGGCCTGTCAGTTCGCGACAGACTGGAAAGACTCTGCTACGACAGCGGCAAATCACGCCTGGTTAAAAAGTTTGCTGCCGGCCGCGAAATCGTGCTTTCGTCTAAATGATGACCGCGACCGACTAACTTGATAATACGCGTGTAACCACTTCGGTATCAGCTGCATAGGATATTACAAAAGGAGCTGATAGTAGAAAATGAATGGAATTACATGGGCACTGCTTGGCACCCTGTTTACTTTTTCTGTAAGTACCTTGGGTGCCATGAATGTTTTTTTGATAAAAAAAGAAATCAGCAGGACGTTATCATGTCTCTTCCTGGGGTTTGCCGGAGGGGTTATGATTGCGGCTTCAGTGTGGTCACTGATTCTGCCTGCTATAACAAGGGCTGAGAGCCTGAACCAGATTGCACCGCTTATAGTTTCAGTTGGATTTATTCTGGGGGTTTCGCTGCTGCTTTTTGCAGACGGCAGGTTCAAAGCTTACTATACAAAGCGTCTGAGAAAGGGTGAGATAAGAAATATAAAAGAGAGCACCATGATGCTCATCGCCGCTATTACCATACACAACATTCCGGAGGGAATGGCGGTGGGACTGAGTTTTGCTCTTGCTCTCTCGCAGCCGGATAACCCTGCGCTGTTCTCAGGAGCCGTTGCAATGGCTGTAGGAATCGGAATTCAAAACTATCCTGAGGGCACAGCTGTTGCGCTGCCTCTTCTCACAGACGGAGTGGCAAAGAGAAAGGCTTTTCTCATAGGAAGCGCATCTGCAATCGTTGAACCTATTTCAGGTGTATCTGCGGCAGTTCTTGCGACATTTATTACTCCGGTCATGCCGCTGCTGCTGTCATTTGCTGCAGGCACGATGATTTACGTTGTCGTTCAGGAACTTCTCCCCGAAGCACAGAAATACGACGACGGCAAAATTACAACCCTGGGCTTCATCGCAGGCTTCCTGATCATGATGATCCTGGATGTCTCCTTGGGCTAGGGGCTCAGTCCCAGGCTAATCCTGGGCTAATCCTTGGCTAATGCCCGAAAGGGCGTTAGGCGGGAAAATGTCCCCCGGACATTTGAAATTTTATCACGGACGGTACATTTTGCATTTTTTTTGCCTGCAGTACCAAAATATATCCTGCTTAATCAAATTTTATCAGCAATCAGCTGGGCAATGGTCTTGGAATTGGTCACATTGATATAATAAAACAGTAATGTGTGGGTAAACCTGTAATTTGCATCGTTCAGGATAACGTTCCTGAATGCCATTATCGCCGTGAATCTTTAGATTTTACGGTGCGTTCAACGTCCTCTTTATCCCAATTAGCATAAAAAATGCGATTTGTGCCAGAAGTGATAGAAATCCTATTAGCTGTGACTGTGACACAAATCGCATATTATATTATCATATTTCAAGCTGCATCTGAATATGAGGAATTCCGTCTTCCACAAATTCTTCAGAAGACTGGATAAATCCTAACTTTTCATACAGCGAGCGGGCATATACCTGAGCCTCGATGGTCAGAATATCAGCGTTGAACATGTCTCTGGCGGTTTTGATAGCGGCATCAACGATGCGAGTTCCAAGACCGCAGCGACGTTTGACCGCGATAACTCGTCCAAGAGATGCCTCCGGAAAGGTAGCACCCTGGGGAAGAACGCGGGCGTAGGCCTGAATGCCTTCCTCGTCGCGAAGCCAAAGGTGATATGCAATCCGGTCGAAATCGTCAACGTCCTGATAGATGCATGTCTGTTCAACAATGAACACTGTGCAGCGCAGCTTGTAGATTTCAAACAGCTCATCTGCCGTAAGCTCAGTAAAATGCTTGATGACCAGCTCCATAGTCGTCCCCCTTATTTCAGAAACTCCAGACTTCTCTCAAGAATTCCGTTTATGTGGGCGATGAGAGTTCCGTAGTTGGTGAATGCAACACCGGATTCCTCCGCAACATGCATTCTGGAAAGCATTTCTCTTTCGTTTAACATACAGCCTCCACAGTGGACCACAAGTGCGTACTGCTTCAGCTCCTCGGCCTCAGGGAACTGACCGCCGCTGGTAAAGCTGAAGTTGAGAGTTTTGCCCGTGTACTTCTGAATCCAGTTCGGCAGCTTCACCGTTCCGATGTCTTCACACTGCCTGTGGTGTGTGCAGCCCTCAGATATCAAAACCTTATCGCCGTCGTTCAGCCTGCTGAGATGCTCCGCACCCTCAACTGCTGTATTCAGAATTCCCTTCAGTCTAGCAAACAGAATGGAGAAGGATGTAAGCTTAACTGATTCGGGAACGATTTCCTTAACTGTAGAGAACGCCTGGCTGTCGGTAACCACAAGGGCAGGGGGCTCTCGCAGAGCGTCCAGGCACATCTGAAGCTCCTCAACCTGAGTGACCATACATACTGCATGACCGTCAAGAATGTCTCTTATGGCCTGAACCTGCGGCAGAATCATTCTGCCCTTAGGAGCAGATGAATCTATTGGCGTCACAAGGATTACAACATCCTGCGGATTCAGTCTGTCCGCGATTATCTTTTTATCTACGGCGATTTCCTTTCCCATTGCCGCGATTTTTTCCTTAAGTTCTGTTATGCCTCGGCCGTCAGCAGCGCTGACAGGGATAACTGGGTATTCAGCGTTTTCAAAGGCCTTGTTCAGAGCCTGAGCCGCAGAAGCCGCCAGCTTGTCGGTTTTGTTAAAGGCGACAATGAAAGGCATCTTTCTTGAGCGGAAAAGCTCGACCAGCTGCTCGTCGTCAGGAGCCAGGTGGAAGGATTTTCCGCCGGATCCATCGGTCGCATCAGACGAGCCGAAGTCCGCCGATGATCCGTCAACCACCAGCACGGCAATGTCTGTTTTTCGCAGAATGATCATAGCCTTCTGCACGCGCATTTCTCCGACCAGACCTTCATCATCCAGACCGGCCGTATCTGTAATTACAACGGGTCCGAGAGGAAGCAGCTCCATGGCCTTGGAGACAGGATCCGTGGTGGTTCCCGGAGTGTCGGAGACAATGGACAGGTTTTGACCGGTGACCGCATTGACCAGGCTGGACTTGCCGGCGTTACGTCTGCCGAAGAAGGACACGTGAACGCGTCCGCCGCTTGGAGTGCTGTTCAGGTCGCTGCCGCCCGGAGCCTGACCGCCGTTTGGCGAAACGCCCGGAGCCTGACTGCCGTCCGGCTTTCTAGAATCTGAAATCTCTCTTGCCATGTTCGATCTCCTTGATGTACTCTTCCGCAATCCTGCGTACTTTTTCCTTAGGAATGTTGCCAAGCTCTCTCTCTATCAAAGCCTCCCCGGCCACTCTCGTCTGGGGGCTCGCGTAGTCAACCAGATATTCCTTCAGCGTCATCAGAGCATTCGGATGGCAGCAGTTCAGAATCTGCTTATGCTTGCACAGATCCATGAATCTGTCGCCCGTACGGCCTTCTCTGTAGCAGGCTGTACAGAAGCTTGGAATGAAATCCATATCGATAAGCCACCTGATAACCTCGTCAAGAGTTCTTCTGTCTTCAACCTCGAACTGAGCTGAGTTATCCTCCTCAGGTTCAGGTTCGTCGTATCCGCCGACACTTGTTCTGGAAGCACCGCTCACCTGGGAGATTCCAAGTTGAAGTGCGCGTTCACGCATCTGCTTGTTTTCTCTTGTGGACATGATCATTCCTGTATAAGGAACAGCAATTCTGATGATAGCGATAATCTTTGCGAACAGGTCGTCAGTAATTCCGCCGTCAACACCGCCGTCAAATTCATCAGGGTTGATATCTTCAGCCGCACGTACTCTAGGAACGCTGATAGTGTGAGGTCCGACGCCGTGTGCCGCCTCCAGGTGTTCTGCGTGCATCAGCAGACCTGCAAGCTCATATCTGTACATATCAAGACCGAACAAAACTCCCAGACCGACATCGTCGATTCCCGCTTCCATAGCTCTGTCCATGGCCTCTGTATGCCATGCGTAGTTGTGCTTAGGTCCTGTAGGATGAAGCTTTTCGTAGCCTTCCTTGTGATAAGTCTCCTGGAAATGAATATATGTACCGATTCCCGCATCCTTAAGCATCTTGTACTCCTCAACTGTTGTTGCGGCGATGTTTACGTTTACACGTCTGATTGCGCCGTTTTTGTGGTTGATCGAGTAAACCGTCTTAATGCATTCAAGAATATATTCAATCGGATTGTTGACAGGGTCTTCGCCGGCCTCAAGAGCAAGTCTCTTGTGACCCATGTCCTGAAGCGCGATTACCTCACGCCTTACATCCTCCTGAGAAAGCTTTTTACGGGCGATGTGCTTGTTCTGGTGGTGATAAGGACAGTAAACGCAGCCGTTTACACAGTAGTTTGAAAGGTAAAGAGGCGCGAACAAAACAATTCTGTTCCCGTAAAACTCGTCCTTAATTCTCTTGGCAAGAGCAAAGATTTCCTCCTCGACCTTCTTGTCCTCACATGCCAGAAGCACTGACGCCTCTCTGTGGCTGATGCCCTTCGTCAAAGCCGCCTTGTCCAGAATCTGACGTATCAGCTCCTTGTTATCTTTGTTTTCATCTGCATACTTCAGTGTATCCAGTATCTCCTCGTGACAGATGAACTCCTCCGCCTTAAGTGATTTAGGATCATACATTTTTACCATCTCCAATCTGAAAAATCTGTTAGTTTGTTTGTTTCTTGTGTGTGTTTATACATAAGGGGGAATCCCCTCTGGTTATCTCTATTTTATACCCGATTTTTCCCATTTCTAACTCTAATTCTTTCAATCCCTCCGCTGCTTCGACACCTGTCGCCAGCTTGTTGTCGTAAATGCGGTACTTTTCCCTTACGTCTGTCGGAGAAAGATTCGGCATTATTACATTTGCACCGGCTTTGATGCCCATGGCGCGACCATCCTCCTTCGCCGTTCCCAGAGCTGTGGTTGCAGGCAGCAGAACCTTGGGATTCATCAGGCGGATGATGGACAGCAGCCGCAGAGTCAGCTCCACGGATCCCGTCTTCTCGCCGCTGAAAGGTGTGTTGCCGGCCGGAATAAAAGGTCCGATTCCCACCATGGCAGGTTCGAACTCCCTGATGAACATGAGATCCTCGACCAGTGTCTCTGTGGTCTGCCCGGGGCTTCCCACCATAAAACCGCATCCCGTCTGAAAACCGATTTCCTTCAGATCCTTCAGGCATCTCAACCTGTTTGCATGAGACATTTCCGCCGGGTGAAGCATACCGTAGTGATCCGCATTTGCTGTCTCATGTCTTAGCAGAAATCTGTCCGCTCCCGCGTCGTAAAGCCGCTGGTAGCTCTTCCTCTCACGCTCTCCAATAGAAAGGGTGAGTGCACAGTCCGGGTGCTCTCTCTTTATCTCCCCGATCAAAACCTCCAGCCTCTCGTCATTCCAGTAGGGATCTTCTCCGCCCTGAAGCACGAAGGTTCGAAATCCCAGTTCATGTCCTTTGCGGCAGCACTGCAGAATCTGTTTAGGTGTGAGTCTGTATCTGTCTGCCTTTCTGTTGCTGCAGCGAAGGCCGCAGTAATAGCAGTCATTTTTGCAGTAGTTTGTAAACTCGATGAGTCCTCTGATGTATACGCTGTTACCAAAGACAGAACGTCTTACAGCGACAGCTCTTTCGTTCAGATACTGCAGGTTTTCTGCACTCTGGTCAGCGACCAGCATCGTCAGTTCTTCTTTGCTTAAATTCCGGTTCTTTTCCAGTTTATCAATCAGTTTTTTCATAATTACCTCGTTACATCTGCTTCTTCCGGCATAGGGATAATAATAGCATATTTTTTGTAAAAATAATAGACTTTGTCTGTCGGTTTTGATAGTATTTCAGTATAAGACGAGCGAAGCTTTTCTTGTGTTTTCGCTCTTGGCATTCGCAGGTATTCATATATGGGGGAGATTGAGAAATGGATAGAAGAGAGGCACTGGCACTGCTTGGACTGCATGAGGATGCGACTCGCACTCAGATCGACGAGGCGTACAGAACCTGGGCAAAGAAATACAAGGCTGCAGACTATGCCGACGAGCCTGAATACGCAAGACGCAAGCTGGCGCTGCTGAAGGAGGCATACTCAATTGCTACGGGAAGTGTGGCTCCGTCTTCAGGTCGCTCTGTCAGAGATGAACACCGCTCCGAAAGGCGTTCGGAGACACGCGCCGAGAGGTCACGGCCGGAGCGCCTGTCAAAACACACAACCTCGGACTGTGACGAGCATGGCAGCGGCCTGGGCAAGCTGAAATCACTTAAGTCCGGCTACGAAACGACGAGAAAAACATTTTCACAGAAGTTTGAGGAATTCAAAAAAGAGGTCGCAGAATACAGGGCAGAAGATGCTGACATGGAGGCTGAAGAGTTCTTAACCGATGGAGAGGAACGCAGCGGGGGCTTTGATGAGGAAAGACGCGAGAGACGCGGCGGGGGCTTTGATGAGTACGTGCAAATAGCGGAACCTATAGGCGGAAGTAAAGCAGCCGGCACAGGCAGAGGCACTGCAGACGGCAGGGAGAAGAAAAACGTACTTAATCAGATTCTGACTTTTTTGTCAATCGTGCTGGTTTTGGTATCCATTGGCACCACCATCTACAATTCTGATTCTTCCAGTGTAACCTTCGAGACAGGTGAGGAATCCATGTATGTGTCCTCGGTGGATCAGGATATCAACGATACTGCGGAGGAGCTTTCTGTTGTATACGACGGAGTTATGCCGTATGATTCTGTGAGTGAGGAGTCTTACACCGAGGAAAGGTTTGACGACCTACTGGATCAGTTTACGAATGTGTATACATATGGAGAGTATATTTCCTTTGACGATTGGCTCGACCAGCTTCGTGCTGCTTATCCGGGCTGGCTGGCAGACAGCTACGAGATGAAGGAAGATGCCTTCCGGGATGTCCTGCTGCTGTTTGAATTCCCGGATTATGAGAATTATCTGGGTGTGGAGAACCCAGGCAACGGAGAGCCAATAAAGTCCATGGCAGATTACGTGCAGTTCCTGATTGATTTCAAAGGGTAGCAGCTGAGGCAGAGAAAGAGACGCAGAATATGAGAAAAAAGACGAGGGATAATAACGTAATCGTAACAAGTGAAGCAGCAGAAGGAGAAATAATCACAATAGAAAGTGAAAATCGCAGCAAAAATCAGAAACTGATATGCCTGATTGTCTGTATCCTGATTGCGGCAATCTCATTTTTCGTAGCGGGAGAACTTGCAACCTCTATTGAAAACTATGATGGAACACTGCAGACCCTTAACCATCTGCAAAAGCAGGCGCTGGGTCTTACTGCAACGTCAACGGCTCTTGCAACCGGTGCGGCGGCAATTCCGGGAGACGCAACAACACCTATTGCAAATAAGCTGGCAGATGTGGCAGGCTATATGGTGATCATCTACGTAGCTATTATCTTCGAGAAATATTTGCTGACGATAATGGGATTTCTGGCCTTTAAGGTTTTGATACCTGTTGGAATGGGAATGCAGGCCGTGCGAAATATTCTTGGAAAAGAGAAAGATTCAGCATTGCATAAATTGAGTCTGAGGCTGATGCTGCTTGGTATTCTATTCTGGCTTCTTGTGCCCACAAGTGCGATAGTGACAAACATGATAAACGATACCTATCAGGAGTCGAAGGCTGTGGGTTATGAGATTCTTGAGGACACTGGAATTGATGAAGACGATGTTGCCGCTTTGGAGGAAGAGATGAGCGAGACCGAAGCAGACAGCGAGGATGGAGAATCAAAAAGTATTTTCGCTGTTGGAGAGGCCTTAGGTTCCCTGGCAGATAAAATTGGCGGGACGGCAAAGAGCGTCGGCAAGGCCGCATCGGATAAAATTGACCAGTTCCAGAATGCTTTGAACCAGCTGATTGAGGCCGTAGCGGTTATGATAGTGACTACCTGTGTAATACCCATTGCCGTACTGATTGCGTTTATTCTGATTATGAACGCAGTAATGGGGTTGAGTGTTCCTATTCCAACAGCACTACCGAAAGCATCAAAACTCATTAAGAGGAAAAGCGACAGTGAGATCTCGGAGTCATCAGATTAAGTCGTCTGATGACTCTGATGCTTCCTGCATTATTGCGACGCTGGCGCTGGCGCCGAGGCGGTCGGCGCCGGCGGCAATCATCCGGCGGGCCGCGTCGAGGTCGCGGATCCCGCCGGAGGCCTTGACGAGGACGGATGGTCCTACGGTTTCTTTCATAAGAGCGACATCTTCTGCTTTTGCACCGGAGGTGGAAAAGCCTGTGGAGGTTTTGACAAAGTCGGCTCCTGCGGCAGCGGCAAGTCGGCAGACCCTGACGATTTCAGCCTCTGAGAGAAGGCAGGTTTCGATGATTACCTTGGCAATGGCGCCGTCCGCATGGCATCGGGAAACCACGGCGGAGATGTCATGGGAAACGTAGTCGTAGTCAGCTTCCTTGAGACGGCCAACATTAATGACCATGTCTATTTCAGATGCGCCGGCCTTAATTGCCTCAGAAGCTTCGAAAACCTTGGTGGCTGTGGTGCAGGCACCGAGAGGGAAGCCAACAACTGCGCAGGTTTTTACAACAGAGCCTGAAAGACGTTCAGCCACTATGCCCACATTGCAGGAGTTGACACAGACCGAGGCAAAACCGTATTCAATCGCCTCATCGCAGATGGCCAGAATCTGAGCACGAGTCGCTTCCGGTTTGAGCAGTGTATGATCAAAATATTTATTGAGTTCCATTATTGAATTCCTCCTTGTTTTACAGGCAGATGCCATATAATTAAGTATATTTTACAAGGTACTAGGAATATGGGGAAAAGTCAAGGGTGTCGTCGCAAGGGGCAAGTCATTTGACATAAGCTCCTGCAGATATTATAATAGTCTAACAATCGACTGGCAGCAGTCAGAGAGGGGGCAGAAGGAATATGGAGAAAACACTGATGAAGCTGAGCATGGCGAGCTGGCTGAGTGTGCCGCTCGGTCTGATCATGTACTTCGGTACAGCTGATGCATTCGGAGACGAGATAGCTATTCCTCTCGGAATCATCGCAGCAACTGCTTTCATCCTTATTTTAAGAAAAAGCAGCGACCAGATTATCAGCGAGATGATAGCCAAGGAAATCAGAGAGGCTATTCACAGGTTTGGACAGATAGAGAATTACATAGAGATTAAAAAAGCTAACAGAACAGGCATAATTGCAAGAATTTACCTGATTAATGCAGGAGCAAAGGTAAGCGAAATAAACCAGGCCGTTAAGAACAGGCTGGAATCATCTGTATTCAAGGGTCGCATATGGATTCTTCAGATGACCGACATAGGTTCGAGAGAAGAACTCAACGAGACGCGCCAGGTGCTGGACAGACAGCTTCTTGAAGAGCTGAGAAAAATAGCGAAGGAAAAAAAGGACAAGTAGAGGAAATCTGTTCTTTTTTCTCAAAAATACATAGTCTATAATATGAACATAAATGACTTAAGAAGAGTCATAAGTTTTCAGAAGAAAACCACAGGCAGCAGACTCCAGAAGGAGAGGCTGACTATGGTTTTTTGTTTTTTGTTTTATCAAAACGACCAGAGACGGGAGGTACATGGAAATGAACCTGCAGGAATTCTTTACGAAATATCCCAAGGTTGCACTTGGTTTTTCGGGCGGCGTGGACTCATCGTTTTTACTGTATGCTGCACACAGGTATGGGGCAGATGTAAAGGCGATTTTCGTAAAAAGCCAGTTCCAGCCGGAGTTTGAGCTGGAGGATGCAAAGCGACTGGCTGAATACGTGGGAGTGGGTTTTGATGTGCTTCACTGTGACGCACTGTCAAGTGAAGAGGTGAGAAAAAACCCGGCCGACAGATGCTATCACTGCAAGAACAATATCTTCGGGCTCATCGCAAAGACAGCCGCGGAGGCCGGATACGAGTACATAATGGACGGAACAAATGCCAGCGACGAAGAAGGTGACCGTCCGGGAATGAGAGCACTTAAGGAAATGAAGGTTCTTTCGCCCCTTCGTATGTGCGGACTGACCAAGGCCGACGTAAGAGAGCTTTCCAGAGAAGCCGGTCTGTTCACATGGGATAAGCCGAGCTATGCCTGCCTTGCGACGAGAGTTCCCACAGGCGAGGAAATTACAGATGAAAAGCTCGCAAGAGTGGAAAAGGCGGAGACAGAACTCGCATCTCTCGGTTTCAGTGATTTTCGCGTAAGGCTGTACGGCAGAGGGGCAAGAATCCAGCTTCCCGGTTCTCAGATGGCCGGAGCCGTTGAAATGCGAAAGGATATAACAGAAAAACTAAAGCCATTATTTGAAGTTATCATGCTTGATATGGAGGAAAGATAGATGGAACAACAGGATATCAGAGACCTGCTGCAGCAGGTTAAGGATGGAGCGGTTAGTACAGACGAGGCTCTTACGAAGCTGAAGCTTGCTCCTTTTGAGGATATCGACATAGCCAAGATTGACCACCACAGAGGTCTCAGACAGGGCGCGTCTGAAATCATATACGGTGCGTCCAAGACGCCTGAGCAGATCGACATTATTGCTCACAGGATGTACGAAAGCGGACAGAAGACCATTCTTATTACGAGAATGAGTCAGGAAGCGGCAGATTATTTTAACAAGGATGTTCCATTTACCTATTATAAGGAAGGAAGAATAGGACTTGTGGGAGATATGATCAAGCCGAGACAGAAGGGATACATACTGGTTGCCACGGGAGGAACCAGCGACATACCTGTTGCCGAGGAGGCAGCTCTTACAGCGGAAATTCTCGGAAACAACGTGAAGAGGCTTTACGATGTCGGCGTTGCCGGAATCCACAGGCTCCTTGCTCACACAGAGGACATCATGAACGCAAGAGTGATTATTACCATTGCGGGAATGGAAGGTGCCCTTGCATCTGTTGTGGGCGGACTTGCAGACTGTCCCATGATTGCAGTTCCAACAAGTGTAGGCTACGGTACAGCCCTCGGCGGCGTTACAGCACTTCTTTCCATGTTGAACTCATGCGCAAGCGGTGTCAGCGTAGTAAACATCGACAACGGCTTCGGCGCAGGATATCAGGCACACTTGATTAACAATATGGAGGGGTAGGAATGAGAAGTTTGTATATTGACTGCAGTATGGGTGCAGCAGGAGACATGCTGATGGGAGCACTGTGTGAGCTGCTTCCGGATAAGGAGGAATTTGTATCAAAACTGAATTCTATGGGAATCCCGGGGGTTCACGTTCACGCTGAGCCTAAGGAAACCTGCGGGATAATGGGCACTCATATGCACGTTCATGTTCATGGGGTTGAGGAGGATGAGCACTTACACGACCATCATCACCACGAGCACGACCATGGACATAATCATGACCATGAGCATCATCACGGGCACGGCCATTCTCATGATGGCCATACACACAGCCATGACCATGAAGGCCACACCCACGAGGGGTGCGACAAGCATCACCACCATTCCGGCATGGCTGACATCGAGCACATGATCAGTCACCTTAACGTAAGCGACAGAGTTAAGGAAAACGCAAAGGCGGTTTACAGACTGATTGCAGAGGCCGAATGTCAGGTTCACGGCAGGGACATGGAGCACATCCATTTCCACGAGGTGGGAACGCTGGATGCGGTTGCAGACGTTGTGGGCAACTGCCTGCTAATGGAAATGCTCGGAATCGAAAAGGTGTATGCGTCACCGGTTCACGTAGGAAGCGGAACTGTAAAATGCGCACATGGAGTGCTGCCGGTTCCGGCACCTGCAACAGCAAGAATTCTGCAGGGAATTCCAATCTACAGCGAAGACATCAAAGGCGAGCTCTGCACTCCGACAGGTGCGGCTCTGCTTAAGCACTTCGTTTCAGAGTTCGGATCTATGCCGGCGATGATCGTGGAGAAAGACGGATACGGCATGGGCACAAAGGAGTTTGCACGCGCTAACTGTGTAAGGGTAATGCTTGGAGAGACCGAAGACAAGGCAGATGATGTCATTGAGATTTCCACAAATCTGGACGATATGACTGCTGAAGAAATGGGTTTTGCCATGGAGGTTCTCATGGAAGAGGGTGCGCTGGACGTCTACTGCCAGCCCATCGTCATGAAGAAGAGCCGCCCGGCAACAAAGCTTGTCTGCATGTGCAGACCTGACGACAGAAACCGTCTATCAAAACTCATCTTTAAGCACACCACCGCTATCGGAGTCAGAATAAATAAATTTGAAAGGATTGTGCTGGAAAGAAGTTTTGATAAAGTGGAAACACCCTGGGGCGATGTGAGCGTGAAGACCTGCAGCGGACAGGGGGTTAACCGGAAAAAGGCAGAGTTCGACGACCTTGCAAGAATAGCAAAGGAGAAGGGCCTGTCACTCAGGGAAGTAAGAGAAAGAATTCAGAAATAGAAAATGTAGAAATAGGTAATATAACAAGGAGGTATGCGGTATGCATATGGCAGATGCTTTAGTGGCACCTGCAGTAGCGGGTACAATGTACGTTGCGGCCGGCGCGGCTGCGGCTTATTCAATAAAAAAAGTGAGGGAGGAGGACGATCCTAAGAAGATTCCGGTAATGGGAGTAATGGGCGCATTTGTTTTTGCCACTCAGATGATCAACTTTACTATTCCGGGAACTGGTTCAAGCGGACATCTTTGCGGAGGAATGCTGCTGTCTGCTCTGCTGGGACCTTATGCGGGATTCCTGACCATGATAGGGGTGCTCCTCATACAATGTCTGCTCTTCGCCGACGGTGGGCTGCTGGCTCTCGGTGCGAACATATGGAATATGGCGTTTTATGGATGCTTTATGGGGGCGCTTCTGATCTGGAAGCCGATTATGAAGAACGGAATGACTAAGGGAAAGATTATATTCGCTTCAATTCTGGGATGTGTGCTGACACTTCAGCTTGGAGCATTCAGCGTGACTGTTGAGACTCTCGCTTCAGGTATTACTGAGCTTCCTTTCAAGGTGTTCGTCGGAACCATGCAGCCGATTCACCTGGCAATCGGAGCTGTTGAAGGTATGATTACAGCAGCGGTGCTGTGCTTCGTTCACCAGGCAAGACCTGAGCTTCTGTACGCTTCAGGCGACGCGGAAAAGAAGGAAGGCAGCATGTCCTTCAAGAAGACAGTTGCTGTACTTGCAGTTGTGGCAGTTTTGATAGGCGGAGGTCTGTCGCTGTTCGCATCATCAAATCCTGACGGACTGGAATGGTCCATGGAAAAGGTTGCAGGAACGGCTGAGCTTGAGGCGGAAGGCGGTGCATACGATGCTGCGGCAGGAATTCAGGACAAGACAGCCCTGCTTCCTGACTACGCGTTCAAGGGGTCTGATGCCGCAGCCGGAACTTCATTCTCCGGGGTTTTAGGTGGAGGAGTCGTTGTGATTGTATGCATCGGAGCATGCTATCTGTTTAAGTTTTTCAAGAGAAAGAGAAGGCAGTAATCGGGTCGGACTATGAGCAGGATTGAAAACGCAATTCATGAGATTCATAAATTAGATAATATGTCAGATCAGGACCAGTGGATGAACAATGTTCATCCGCTGGTTAAGCTGTTATTGACAATCGGATATATAGCCCTGGTTGTATCCTTTGGAAAGTATGACATCATGGGGCTGCTTGGCATGGCTGTATATCCGATTGCCATGTTTATTCTGGGGGATATCCCGGTGAAGTCTACCTTTGCCAGACTGAAGGTGGTGCTGCCGCTGGTCTGTTTTATCGGACTGTTTAATCCCTTCTTTGACAAGACTCTGGTGACCTTCTACGGGATAACGGTAAGGGCAGGCGTCATTTCCATGGTGACTCTTATGCTCAAGGGTGTTTTCAGCGTGCTGGCGTCGTATTTTCTTATTGCAACGACGTCGATTGAAAAGCTGTGCTACGCTCTGAGACTTTTGCACGTTCCGAAAATAATGGTTACGCAGATTATGCTTACATACCGTTATATCGTTCTTCTCCTGAACGAGGTGGGCCGAATGACTGCGGCGTATTCTCTGAGAGCACCCGGACAGAAGGGAATCCACTTTAAGGTCTGGGGTTCTCTGACGGGTCAGCTGCTGCTTCGCAGTATGGACAGGGCAACAGTTGTTTATGAGAGCATGACACTTCGCGGCTATAACGGTGACTTTACATATATAGGGGAAAAGGACAGATTTAAGAGGAGCGACCTTGTTTATTTCGTCTTTTTCGCAGGTCTGTTTGTTTTCCTTAGAGTATGTCCGGTAATTGTTGTTGTGGGAGGATTATTTCAATGAGTCATATACATATTGACATAGAAAATGTAAGCTTTGCTTACGAATGCGGAAAAACCGTCCTGAAGGACATCAATCTCCATCTGAAGGAACATGATTCAATCGGACTTATAGGTGAAAACGGGGTGGGAAAGTCTACCCTGCTGAAGATGCTTGTAGGTCTGAATCTGGATTTCACCGGTTCTATAAAGGTCATGGATATTCCCGTGGAAAAGAGAACCCTGGCTAGGATTCGTGAAAAAATAGGGTATGTTTTTCAGGATTCTGACAGCCAGCTGTTCATGTCCACAGCTTATGAGGATATTGCATTTGCTCCGAGAAACTACGGCTTAAGCGAAGCTGATGTCAAGGAGCGGGTTGAGCATGCAATGAAGCTGACCGGAATAGAGCATCTGAGAGACAAGCACATATATAAGATGTCCGGGGGAGAGAAAAAGCTGGTTTCTATCGCGACAATTCTGTCAATGACGCCGGACATCATTCTCATGGATGAACCTTCGAATGCTCTTGATCCCAGAAACAGGAGGGCTTTGATAAATATTCTGAATTCTTTTGATCATCTAAAAATTATTGCATCTCATGATCTGGATATGATACTTGACACCTGTGAGACGACGGTGTTATTATCGGGTGGACAAATTATCGCAATGGGCCCTACTGAGGAAATTCTGAGCGATAAGGAACTCATGGAGGCAAACGGCCTGGAGCTGCCTCTTTGCATGCAGAGAAGATAGGAGAGAATATAGCTTATGACGATACTTGTAATAGATGGACAGGGTGGAAGACTTGGAAAGCAGATAGTTGAGGCTGCCCGCAGCCAGTTTCCGGATGCGGAGATCCTGGCTGTAGGAACTAATGCGACTGCTACGGCTACTATGCTGAAAGCCGGAGCTGATGACGGTGCAACCGGTGAAAACCCGGTGGTTGTAGCCTGCCGCAGAGCTGATATCATAATAGGACCTCTTGGAATTGTAATAGCTGATTCCCTTCTTGGCGAGGTTACCGAGAAGATGGCGCTCGCCGTTGCGCGAAGCAAAGCGGAGCGCATTCTTATTCCAATGAACAGATGTGACAATCTGGTTGCGGGTGTAAATGCCCAGAGCATCGGCGAGCTTGTCGACGATGCGGTAGCCAAGATGATTCAGACAATTTGCCAGAACCGCTGAACGCGGTTCTTTTTTCTTGGCGCCGCGTGGTCGATTCTATCATTTGTGTCACTTTTGTGAGTTTTGATAGCCTGTAGTAACAATTTTGCAGAATTAAGCGAGGAATGTATATAGTGGCATTGCTTATAATTGTAAAATAATTACAAATTATGCTTGAAAAATGGCATAAAATGGATATAATGTAAAATATACAATGTAAATATATGTAAAATCAGGTGCGCCAATCTGACAAACACCAGTCATTTTATTGCAGAGTGGACCTACGGACTATTGCAAACTGAGATTTGTGACACAAATGATAGAATGGAAACCAAAGGAGACAACAATGCCTAGCCTGTTAAAGGATGTAGAACTTGAAAAAAACTTACAATTGAAACTGAAACGTAGAATTACTGATGCGTTAAGGAATGCGACGCCGGGGCATCTCGTAATGAGAAGGAAGTATTACTATTGGCGAAAAAAAGAGGATGGAGTCATGGTCGAAAAGTATATAGGACCTGAAGAAACGACAATTGTGAGGCATTTAAAACGAAAAAAGCTTTTTCAGAAAATGCTGATGATAATTGATAAGAATCTTAAGGCAATATATTTTTTCCTTGAAAACTATGAAGAATACGACCCGGCAGCTGTTGCCGGGGACATGGCAAAGGCCTACAGAATACCAGACGATGAAGTATATGAAATAATTGGATTAATTGATCCTAAAATATGGGAGCGAAATTATCATAAAAGAACAAAGTATCCGGAACACCTGACAAAGACTACAGACAGAGGAGAACTTGTAAGATCCAAGTCAGAGGTGATGATTGCCAATGCACTGTTTGCCAACGGCATTAAGTATCGCTACGAGCCGGTGAAGATAATTGGAGGAATCGAGTTTCAACCTGATTTTGAGATTTTGAGTTACAGCAAAGAGAAAATATGGGAGCACTTTGGAAAAATGAATGATCCGGTGTACAGAGATCAGGCTTTTTTTAAGATAAGGCATTATATGGAGAACGGATACCGTTTATGGGACAATCTTATAATCACTTTCGACGACGAAAACGGGAATCTTGATTCACGTATTGTATCCAGGCTGATAGAGCTCTACCTTATGTAACACTGACGCCGCGGCATGTTATTAAATTAACGGCCGCGGTTTTCTTAGTATATAAGCCAAATCAGAAAATATACTTCTATATAGCGATATACAGGAGGTATGCAAAATGAATATATGTGTTTTCGGAGACGGCATAATGGGCAATATTGTAAGGCAGATGCTTCTGGAGGGTGAGGACTGCGTGGTGGAGCCGGCTGCCGCAGCATCTGAACAGGGAGCGGCAAACGATGGAGCAGCAGGAAAGGTGATGGAGCCGGCCGCTGCAAAACCAGAAGGTATGATTGATTTCAGCTATCCGGGGAATATACAGAATATATACGAAAGTGCCCGAAAGCTTTATGAGGAGGGGACAGCGGTTCCTGTGGTAATTGCCACCACCGGTTATAATGATGAACAGATGGCTATAATAGAGAAGATTGCAGAGTTTTCACCTGTTATGCTGAGCTCAAACTTTTCCTATGGGATAAACTGCATGGCGGAGCTTGTTGAGCATGCCATGGCAATGACAGGAGAGGATACGGATGTGGAAATAATTGAGAAGCACCATAACAGAAAGACGGATGTTCCCAGCGGAACTGCTTTGATGCTGGCAAAGCTTACGGGAAGAGCAATACTGTGTGGAAGAAGCACACCCGGAAGAAGAGGGAGAGAGGTCGGTGTACACAGTGTGAGAGGCGGTAACATATTTGGAGAGCATACCGTTATTTTCGCCATGGACGACGAAGTGATAGAGATAAAGCATACTGCGTATTCGAGAAGAATCTTCGCGAAGGGCGCAATCGAGGCAGTTCACTGGCTTGAGGGGAAACCGGCCGGAATGTATAACGTACTTGATTGCCTGACAGGTTTGTGCTAAAATACCGAAAGCACAAAGGAGAATCGTATGGAAACTGAACTTAAGTACACCATAGCCGACAGGGCTTTGATAGAAGAGATTTTTAATGATGACCAGGTGAGGCGTTATAAGGACGAGAACACAGAGGTTTTGATTCCGATGAATGCTGTTTTTTATGATACACCTGATTACAAGCTTCAGAGAGCGGGTTTTGCTTTCAGAATAAGAAGAGAGGGCGATGAGAACGTTGCCACACTTAAATGGGGCGGAACCACGTCAGAGGGCATGCATAAGAGACAGGAGCTTAACATTACATTAGATGATGAGGAGGCCCGGCATCCTGCAATAAGCATATTCGGTCAGGATGAGGTTGGCGGTGAGCTGGAGAGGCTTATCGGTGATGAACCTCTGGAGGCTTTGATGGAGATTCAGTACCTGCGCAGGCAGGTGAGACTGGATACGGGAAAGTCCATCAGCGAGCTGTCGGCAGATGAGGGGTTTGTGCGCGCTAACGGCGGTGAGACACCTATATGTGAGATGGAGATCGAGCTTTATTCAGGAGATGAGGAGGATATGAGGGCTCTTGGAGACGAAATTGCGTCAAAATATGACCTGAAACCCGAGAATACCAGCAAATTCAAGCGAGGTTTGTCTTTACTTTTCAACGAAAAAAGTATATAATATATAACGCTTATGCGTAACGTAGGATAAAATTTTAGGAGGACATATATTAATGAAAACAACACTTCTTTCAAATGAGAACAACGTTGTGAAGTTTGCTATGGATTTCACAGCAGAGGAATTTGATGCAGCAGTGGTTAAAGCTTATCAGGCAAGCAAGGACCAGTTTACAATCGATGGTTTCAGAAAGGGCAAGGCTCCAAGAAGCATCATCGAAAAGCACTACGGCGAAGGAATTTTCTTTGAAGATGCAATCAACAGCATGTTCCAGGAAGCATATCCTGCAGCAATAACAGAATTAGACCTGGACGTAATTGAAAGCCCTAAGGCTGATTTCAGCGAAATCGGACACGGCAAGCCGTTAACTGTTACTATTACAGTAGCAGTATTCCCGATCGTTGAAATCAAGGACTACAAGGGAGTAGAAGTAGAACAGCTTGAAGTTGAGGTTAAGCCTGAAGCTGTAGAAAATGAAATCAAATCTATGCAGAAGAGAAACGCAAGAGTCGTTGTAGCTGAAAGAGAAGTAAAAGAAGGAGATACAGTGGTTCTTGACTATGCAGGTTTTGTCGGCGAGGAACAGTTCGAGGGCGGAACAGCAGAGAACCAGGAGCTTGTAATCGGTTCAGGAATGTTCATCCCCGGATTCGAGGAGCAGCTTGTTGGAGCTAAGGCAGGAGACAATGTAGACGTAAAGGTTACATTCCCTGAAGAATACCATGCTGAAGAGCTTGCAGGCAAGGATGCAGTATTCCACTGCACAGTACATGAAGTAAAAGAAGAACAGCTTCCTGAGCTTGATGATGAATTCGCAAAAGATGTCAGCGAATATGACACTCTTGATGAATTAAAGAAATCCATTGAGGAAAGACTAGAAAAGTACCTGAAGGAGCAGAACCTGAACGAGGCAAAGAACGACGCCATCGAAAAGGTTTACGCTGCAAACACAGTTGAGACTCCTAAGAACCTGGTTGAGGATGAACTGGATTCAATTGTTCAGGAATTAGACCGCAATTTAAGATACCAGGGACTGGGAATTGACCAGTACCTGCAGTATGTTCAGAAGGATATGGCTGAATTCAGAGAAGAATTCAGAGAGGATGCAACTAAGAGAGTTGCTATCAGAATTATCCTTCTTTCAATCGCAGCTGCAGAAAATATCGAAATTTCCGCAGAGGAAATGGACGAAGAAATGAAGGAAATGGCAAAGATGTACAATGTTCCTGAAGAACATGTAAGAAACATGATCGGTGAGGCAAACATGTCATACTTCGCCAAGGACATGAAGGTTAAGAAAGCAATCGACTTAATCTACGACAATGCCAAGGTTACAATGGTTAAGGAAAAGACTGTAGCTGAAGAACCTGCTGAGGAACCGGCTGCAGACGCTGAATAATCAGAGAAAATTATTTCAGAAATAATAAGGGGGAGAAAGAATGGCTTTAGTACCATACGTAATTGAACAGACAGGTAAAGGGGAGAGATCCTACGACATCTACTCAAGATTGTTGAAGGACAGAATCATCATGTTGAGCGGAGAAATCAATGATGATATTGCAAGTCTGGTGGTTGCTCAGTTGCTGTTCTTGGAAGCAGAGGATCCGGAGAAAGATATTTGTATTTACATCAATAGCCCCGGCGGTTCAGTGACCGCCGGAATGGCTATTTATGACACCATGCAGTACATTAAATGTGACGTGTCCACTATCTGTGTGGGACTTGCAGCAAGCATGGGTGCATTCCTTCTGTCATCCGGAGCTAAAGGAAAGAGATACGCATTACCTAACGCGGAGGTTATGATTCACCAGCCGTTAGGCGGAGCAAAGGGTCAGGCTTCTGACATTATGATTCACGCCGAATGGATTATCAAAACCAGAGAGAAGCTGAACAGAATCCTGAGTGAGAACACAGGACAGGAGCTGTCAACTATCGAGAAGGATACAGACCGTGACAACTTTATGAGTGCTGAGGATGCTCAGGGCTATGGGCTGATCGACAAGGTAATTGCACACAAGTAAGGCATTACGTTAAGGGGGAATTATATGAGCAAGTATGATGAAAACAATCAGCTGAGATGTTCATTCTGCGGAAAGCCACAGAATCAGGTGCAGCGCCTGGTGGCAGGGCCCGGGGTGTACATCTGCGACGAATGCGTGGAAATGTGCATGGACATTATTTCCGATGCAATCATAGACAACGAATACACTACTGAAGAAGTTAAGTTTGAGCTTCCAAAACCGAAAGAAATTTTCGAGACATTATCAGACTACGTAATCGGTCAGGATTCGGCAAAGAAAGCCCTGGCTGTTGCGGTATACAATCACTATAAGAGAATCAACAGCGTAAGCGGTAAGAAGAAGGCCGACAAGGCGGGGGATGTTGAGCTTCAGAAGAGCAACATCGTGATGATAGGACCAACCGGCTCAGGAAAGACACTTCTTGCCCAGACTCTTGCCAAGCTGCTGAATGTGCCTTTTGCAATTGCAGATGCCACAGCACTTACAGAGGCAGGCTATGTTGGTGAAGATGTTGAAAATATTCTGCTGCGACTGCTTCAGGCAGCGGATTACGATATAGAAAAAGCACAGAAGGGCATCATCTACGTGGATGAGATCGACAAGATTGCAAGAAAGTCAGAGAATCCTTCCATCACCAGAGATGTAAGCGGCGAAGGTGTTCAACAGGCTCTTCTGAAAATAATTGAAGGCACAGTTGCCAACGTGCCTCCGCAGGGAGGCAGAAAGCACCCGCACCAGGAGTTCATACAGTTTGACACCACAAACGTGCTGTTCATCTGCGGAGGAGCTTTCGACGGAATGGACAAGATTATCCAGAGAAGAATGGGAGAAAAGGTTATCGGCTTCAATTCCAATGTTCAGAAGAAGTCTGTTGAAGACGAGAAAAACCTTCTTTCCAAGATTGAACCGGGCGATCTGCTTAAATTCGGTCTGATACCGGAATTTATCGGCAGACTTCCTGTAATCGTTACTCTTGAGGAACTTACAGAGGATACACTGGTGACAATCATGAAGGAGCCGAAAAATGCCCTTGTAAAGCAGTATAAGAAGCTGTTCGAGCTTGACAATGTTGAGCTTGAGGTTGAAGAGGACGCAATCAGGGCAATCGCAAAGAAGGCAATTGAAAGAAAGACAGGAGCCAGGGGTCTGAGGAGCATCTTCGAGGGTGCAATGACAGATATAATGTTCGAGATTCCTTCACGTGATGACGTTGAAAAATGCATCATTACAAAGGAAACCATAGAGAACAGCAGGGAACCTGAACTGGTTCTTGTCAACAGGGAAAAGAAAGATGAAGAGGCGGATGCCTCATAAGTGTAAGTCGTGTCCTGAAAGGGGCACGACCATATTTTTATAGATGATAGATGGAGGGATGAAAAATGTGTGAAGAAAAATACGAAGAAAGAGTATTTCCGTGCATCGCTCTTAGAGGAGTGTCCATTTTTCCAAATACAGTTGTTCATTTTGACATAGGACGAGAAAAGTCAATCAAGGCCCTTGAAAAGGCGATGGCTGACGATAAGCTTCTCTTCGTGGCGACACAGGAGGATGAGGATATTCTGATTCCGACCTTTAACGATGTGTACAACTTCGGTACACTTGTCAAGGTGAAGCAGATGCTGAAGATACAGGGAGATGCGGTGAGAGTTCTTGTAGAAGGTATTGCAAGAGCTTATATCACCATGCCTATTTCCGAGGAAAGCTATCTTGCGTGTCATATCTCGGTTCTTGAAGAACACCTTGATGAAGAGGATATGACAATAGAAGACAAGGCTGCCATGAGGGTTATGATAGATCAGTTCCTTGAATATGCACAGGCAAATCAGATCAGCAATGAGACTATTGACAAGGTTCTTAACGCAGACAGCCCTATAGCCGTTCTTGACAGGATGGCAAACGAACTGCTTGTGCATACAAGTGTGAAGCAGAAGGTTCTGGAGACTATGAGCTTCTCACAGAGAATCGCAGAGATGACTTCCATCCTTGCGGAGGAAAACAGCATTGCCGCTGTTGAGCGTGAGATTGCCCAAAAGGTTAAGGAAAATGTAGACAACAATCAGAAGGAGTATTTCCTTCGTGAAAAGATAAAAGCCATTCAGGAGGAGCTTGGCGTGGCAGAGGATGCCGGCGTGGAGGCTGCTGAATGGATTGAGGCTCTGGATAAGCTGAAGCTTCCAAAGAAGACCTATGAAAAGGTTAAGAAGGAAATCAGCAAGTTCTCCAAGATGGCTCCGTCATCGGCAGAGGCGACGGTTATTCGTAACTATGCGGAGAACATTCTTGCCCTTCCGTGGAACAAAGCTTCCAAAGTCAATGTCGACCTGAAACGTGCGGAAGAAATCCTTGAAGAGGATCACTACGGAATGGATAAGGTAAAGGAAAGAGTACTTGAATACCTTGCAGTAGTGCATCTGTCCAAGGCAATCAGGGGCCCGATTCTCTGTCTTGTAGGTCCTCCCGGAGTAGGTAAGACCAGCATTGCGAAATCAATTGCAAGGGCATCCGGAAGAGAATTTGTAAGAATGTCTCTGGGCGGTGTAAGAGATGAGGCCGAAATCAGAGGACACAGAAGAACATACATAGGAGCAATTCCGGGCAGAATTATTTCATGTCTGAAGGATGCGGGAAAGAACAATCCTGTATTCCTGCTGGATGAAATTGATAAGATCGGAACTGATTTCAAGGGGGATCCTGCCTCTGCACTGCTGGAGGTTCTGGATCCTGAACAGAACAGCACCTTTACCGATCACTTCCTGGAGGTTCCTTTTGACCTGTCAAAGGTTATGTTCATTACAACCGCAAACTCGGTTGATACTATTCCGAGACCGCTGCTTGACAGAATGGAGCTGGTTGAGGTTTCAGGATATACTGAAGAGGAAAAGGTGAATATTGCGCAGAAGTATCTGATTCCTAAACAGATCAGAGAACATGCGATGGAGCCGGAAAATATAAAAATTTCTGAAAAAGCACTCCGTGATGTGATAAACTATTACACAAGAGAATCCGGAGTAAGAAATCTGGAAAGAGAAATCGGCAGCCTCTGCAGAAAAGCTGCAAGAAGAATTGTAACAGACGGTGTGAAAACATGCTCCATAACACAGAGCAATCTGGAAAAGTATCTTGGAAAACACAGATATCACTATGATATGGTTGAAGGTGAGAATCAGATTGGTGTTACTACAGGAATGGCGTGGACTGCAGTGGGAGGAGACACTCTGCAGATTGAAACTACAGCGGTTCCCGGCTCAGGAAAGCTTGAGCTTACCGGTCAGCTGGGCGATGTAATGCAGGAGTCCGCAAAGGCTGGAATCAGCTATATACGTTCAGTCAGCGACAAGCTGGGAATTGAAAAGGATTTCTACAAGACCTACGATATTCACATTCACGTTCCGGAAGGTGCGGTTCCCAAGGACGGACCTTCAGCAGGCGTGACAATGTGTACAGCTGTTATATCCACACTGACAAAGACTCCTGTAAGGAGAGATGTGGCTATGACAGGAGAGATTTCCCTTAGAGGAAAGGTAATGCCTGTAGGCGGAATCAGAGAAAAGGTTCTGGCAGCTCACAGAGCCGGAATCAAGAAAATTCTGCTTCCGAGAGAGAATGAAAGAGATATTGATGATATTCCACAGACTGTAAGAAAGCAGCTGGAATTCGTGCTAATCGATCATGTGGACCAGGCTCTTGAAGAGGCACTGGTGAAATAAGGAAAGAATCAGACCATGAAAATTGTAAAATCAGATCTGGATACGGTTGCGGTAAAACCGAGCCAGTATCCGCCGGACAACATGAAGGAAATCGCTTTTGCCGGACGCTCAAACGTGGGAAAGTCATCCCTTCTGAACCTTATTACAGGCAGAAAAAAGCTGGCTCGTGTGAGCGGAAGTCCGGGAAAAACAAGAACGATAAATTTCTATATAATAAATGACGAGTTCAGAATTGTCGACCTGCCGGGTTACGGATATGCCAAGGTTTCCAAGTCCATGTCCGAAAACTGGGGAGACATGATGGAGACATATTTCCAGAAGAGAGAAGGCCTGAAAAAGGTTGTTCAGCTGGTTGACATCAGGCACAAGCCGTCAGCACAGGACGTTCAGATGTACAACTATCTGAAGCACTACGGACTCGACGGCATCGTTGTATGCACCAAGGCTGACAAGGTCTCAAGGAACGAGGCGCAGAAGAATATCGCTCTGATACGAAAAACCCTTGAGCTTTCAAAAGAGGATAAGGTTATTCCTGTTTCTTCCCTGAAGAAGACAGGCTGCGAAGATTTGTTAGCGGAAATTGAAAGAATCCTGGAGGCAGAATAATGCAGTTCATCAGTCTTAGAGTAATTTTAAAAAGAATAAAGGCAGTTTTCTATCTGCTGAAGGATAAGACTGTGCCGATGAGAAAAAAGGCTCTGGTAATATTCGGTATTGTATATCTTTTTCTTCCGGTGGATCTGATACCGCCGATTATCTTCCCCTTCGGTTTTCTTGATGATCTGGTTCTCTGGATTTATATTCTGTGGACCTTGAAGGACGAACTTGACTCCTACTGGATGGGTGAAAAAAGTGAGGATTTATCCGGAAAATTTAGTGGAAAAACAATGGTCGAGGGTGTAGAATATGATGTAGAAGAAGATGACAAGGAGTAAACCATGGCGACTGATACAATAGGTACAATATTATACACTCAGGAAGATATCTGGCAGAGAGCAAAGGAGCTGGGCGCACAGATAACAGAGGACTACAGAGACAAGGAACTGGTTCTTGTTGGAACCTTGCGAGGTGCGGTAATGTGGATGGCCGATATGATGAGAAACATCAATCTGGACATGACCATCGACTTTATTTCGGCAAGCAGCTATGGTTCCGGTACGTGCAGCTCAGGAAATGTGGTTATCAAGCATGACGTGGAGCTGGATGTCACTGGCAGGCATGTTCTTATCATCGAGGATATCATCGATTCGGGAAATACCCTGAAATTTCTGAAAGACCATTTTGCTCACAGAGGGGCTGCAAGTGTGAAAATCTGCACTATGCTGGACAAGCCTTCGAGAAGAACTGCAGATGTATATGGGGATTACATAGGATATACCGTTGATGATCTTTTTATAGTCGGATATGGACTGGACTTCGACCAGAAATACAGAAACCTTCCTTATATCACATATCTGGAAGGCTAAGCTGCAGCAGCTGCAGTAAATTTTATAAGATAATCAAGGGGGATAGGCTGGTACGTCTATCCTCTTTCGTATATGAGGAGATAGTTTAATGAAACAGTTGAATTATGTATTGTCCTTTCTGATGGTGATTTTTATTTCCGCTTCCATACTTATGCTGTCATCTACACTGGTGCTCAGACTTTCAGCTACTTATGTCTATCACTTCAATGACAGTCAGGCTGTTCTGGACATACCATACAGCGTAACAGGATCAGAGATGGCCGACGGCATCAGCAAATACCTGACTTCCTTCAGCGATGAGAGCTTTCAGGTTTATGAGGACAACGGAAAATATCAGGATCCGCTTTTCAACAAGACAGAGCAGGCAGTCATGAAAAAGTACCGGAACATACTTAACATAGAGCTGGGACTTGGAATGGTCATGATGGGTCTGTTCATCGCCATCTACGTTCACCTGCTTAACAGAGGTTCAACTCTGGCACTCAGAAACCGCGGCCGGCTTTCTGTTGGAATTCTGACGGTTTTCATCATTGCAAGGGTGATTCTGGTCACTATCAAAGCTTTCAGAGCATGGCTGTACAGCAGTATGATCGGAATCGGACTCGAAAAGGATTCGCTGATGATACAGGTTCTGGGAGACCCTATGTATAAGACATATGCTCTCTTTGCTACTGTGGTGGCAGTTGTTCTGACCGGCATATTTGCTTATGTGAACGCATCACTGACAAAGCAGGAAAGAATATTTTACTGATAGATAATTTGAAAAAGGAGAGGAAGGCGAAAGCCTTCAGGTAAAAAGAATGGTATACGTTTTTTTAGCACATGGATTTGAGGAAATTGAAGCACTTACAGTGGTTGATCTGCTGAGAAGAGCGTCTGTTCAGGTGAAGACGGTTTCGCTGATGGAGGACAGACTGGTTTACGGAGCTCACGGAATAGGAGTGGAAAGCGATATTCTGTTCAGGGACGCAGAGCCTGAGCGCTGCGGAATGCTTATTCTCCCAGGGGGAATGCCGGGAACTACGAACCTGTGTCACCATAAGGAGTTCAATGAAGCTCTGAAGGACTTTGCAGCAACAGGAAAGCCTGTTGCTGCTATCTGCGCTGCACCTATGGTATTTGGAAGAGCAGGTCTGTTTGACGGTCACAGAGCGACAATTTATCCGGGAATGGAGGAAGAGCTTGTCAATGCAGTATCCACAGGAGAAAAGGTTGTTGTTGACAGGGAAATAATAACAGGAAGAGGTCCGGGAGCGGCAATTGACTTTGCGCTAGCTATTATCGAATATTTAACAGGAAAGGAAAAGGCTGAGGAAATTAGAGATGGGTTACAAGGTTGATTACCACATTCACACTTATTATTCAGACGGCACCATGAAGCCGACAGATGTTGTAAGACGATACAGCGACATGGAATATGATATGATTGCAATTACTGATCACGATGGAGTGGACGGTGTCAGGGAAGCGTCAATTGCCGGAGAAGCACTCAGAATCCAGGTTATTCCGGGAATCGAGTTCGGAACGGACTGTAGCTTCGAAGAAAAGAAGCTTGAACTGCATATTCTGGGATACCACATAGACGTGGATAACAAGGAACTGCTGGAAAGACTTGAGGATATCAGAGCAAAGAGAGCAGACAGAAATGAGAGGCTGCTGGCTTTGATAAACGAGAGAGGATATGAGCTGTCCTATGACGATCTTATCACCAGACCGAACCAGAACTATGTAGGCAAGCCGAACTTTGCGAGAGCACTGAAATCAAAGGGTTACGAAATCCCCGACATGTGGGAGCTTTTTGACAGTGTGGAGAAGGAGAAAATTGACACCCTGGAGGCAATTGAGCTGATTAAGAAGGCGGGAGGCATTGCGGTGCTTGCTCATCCTATGCAGATTAAGAATCTGGGAGAGAAGAGCTCAGACGAGTTCTGGAATAAGCTGGATGAGCTGATCAGAATGCTGAAGAAGGAAGGCCTTAAGGGAATTGAGTGCTATCATCCTTCAGCAGATGAGGAGGATTCGCTGAAGCTGGTTACAATAGCAGGAAAGTATCATCTGCACATTACAGAAGGTTCAGATTTTCACTCTGAAGAATAGTCAGAAACAATACAGTATTGGATAAGTTAATAGAGTATGCAAGGGGGAGACAAAATGAAAATCAAGTTTTGTGGAGCATCATCAGGAGTTACAGGTTCATGTCATTTACTGACTACGGAGAATCATAAAATTCTGCTGGACTGCGGTCAGTTTCAGGGAGGAAAGTCTCAGGAGGCTTTGAACGCGGAACCGTTCCCGTTTGACCCGGCAGAGGTCGAATGCGTTATTCTGAGCCATGCTCATATCGACCACTGCGGAAGAATTCCGCTGCTTGTCAAACGCGGCTTCAGGGGAAAAATCTACTGCACAGATGCTACAGCTGACCTGCTTGACGTAATGCTGAAGGACAGCGGATACATTCACGAAAAGGATGCAGAGAGACAGAGCAGAAAGGCTTTACGTGCCGGAAAACCGCCGGTTGAACCTCTGTATACATATAACGATGCAGTAGAGGCTCTGCAGTACGTTGAACCCGTTCTTTACAATCAGCTGATTGAGCTGAACGAAAATATGAAGATTGTATTTAACGATGCGGGACATATTCTCGGTTCAGCTATTACAGAGCTGTGGATTACAGAGGACGGAAAGGAGTCCAAAATCGTCTTTTCCGGCGACCTCGGAATGATTGACAGACCAATTCTGCGAGATCCTACCATAATAAAGAAGGCTGATTATGTTATTATGGAAACTACCTATGGTAACAGAAATCATCCGGAGAACTCAACCAGTATAAATCAGCTGCTGGACATAGTGCTGAAAACAATAAAGAGGGGCGGCAACGTTGTTATTCCTTCATTTGCAGTCGGCAGAACACAGGAGATTATCTTCGAGTTTAACAGATTCTATGAGGAGCATCCTGAGTACAGAGACCAGCTGGATAAGGTTAAGGTATATGTGGACAGCCCTATGGCAACCACTGCAACGGAGGTGTTCAGAAAGAATGCCCAGGTGTTTGATGAGGAAACAAAGGCATACATCATGCGCGGCGATAATCCGCTTGACTTCAAGAACCTGAAGTTTACGAGAACCACTGCTGAATCTCAGGCACTTAACATGGACAGAAGCCCTAAGATTATAATTTCTGCAAGCGGCATGTGTGAAGCGGGACGTATACGCCACCATCTGAAGCACAACCTGTGGGATGCGCGTTCCAGCGTTGTTTTCGTAGGATATCAGGCAGAAGGTACTCTGGGAAAGCTGCTGGTTGAAGGCACTAAGGACATCACTCTGTTCGGCGAGGCTGTTCATGTAAATGCGGAAATCTACAATCTGGAAGGTTTCTCGGGACATGCTGACCAGAACGGTCTGTTTGCGTGGATTTCCGGTTTCCGGAAGAAGCCTAGACAGGTATTCCTTGTTCACGGTGAAGAGGACTCCAAGAAGGATTTTGCAAAGCTTATTTCAGATAAGCTGGGCTACGACCCGGTAGTTGTTCTGGAGAATTCAGAGTATGAACTGGATATGAACACTGCAGAAATCACTCACGTTGAGAAGCTTCTAGAGGAAGGACGCAAGGACGACGAAATCGAGAGACTGCGTACTCAGCTGGCAAAGATTCATTATCAGCTGGAAAATATTCTATATACTACAGACCTGGCTGTTGCTCCGGATATTTCAGGAGACAAGCTTGCCAAGATCAACAATCTGGTTCAGGAGCTGGATAAGACGACTCTGGTTCTTGGCTCAGCCATAACAGAAGAGGACAGAAGCGGGGAAGCTGCGGCAGAGCAGGTTCAGACACAGGAGAAACGATAAACTGATGGATAACGTAATAGTAATTGGAATTGCCGGGGGAACAGGCTCCGGCAAGAGCACACTGATAAGAAAGATAAAGGAAAACTTTGGAGATGCCATTACGGTTATAAGCCATGATTCCTACTACAAAGAGCAGAAGGGGATGACCTATGAGCAGAGATGTGAGACAAACTACGATCACCCTGATGCTTTCGATACGGATCTGCTTGTAGAGCATGTGAAGAGACTGAAAAACTGGGAGACTGTGGAGATTCCGGTGTACGACTTTACCATTCACAACAGAGCTGTAGGCCAGACAGAGGTTAAGAAGCCTTCCAAGGTTGTAATCGTGGAGGGAATACTGATATTTGAAAACAAGGATCTGCTGGACTGCTTTGACATCAAGGTGTTCGTGGATACGGACGCAGATGTGAGAATTATCAGAAGAATTCTTCGTGACGTTCAGGAAAGAGCTAGAACCCTGGACTCCGTTGTGACCCAGTATCTGACCACCGTCAAGCTGATGCACGAGCAGTTTGTGGAACCGAGCAAGAAAAAAGCGGATATTATTATTCCGGAGGGCGGATTTAACGTTGTTGCACTTGAGATGCTGAATCAGAGAATTGAGGCTTTACTGAGATGAGAAAACTGAAGGTTGCCATGCTTGGCTTTGGAAATGCAGGCAGTGCTTTCGGAAGAATGCTTGCAGATAAACATGAAGAAATAAAGGAAAGATACGATTGCGACGTCATAGTGACGGCAATCGTTACAGGAAGAAGGGGTTCAATTGTCAACCCCGGAGGAATTGACCTGGAGAAGGTATGCACTGCAGGGGCATCCGGTGCGTTCCCTGAGGATACTGAGGGTCTGGGAGCTTTGACCGCCATGGAGGTTGTAGAGACTGCAGACTATGACGTTGTATGCGAAATGACGCCGCTGAATATATTTACAGGTCAGCCGGCAATAGACCATATCAAAGCCGCCTTTGCCCGCGGAAAACACGTAATAACAGCAAATAAGGGGCCTATAGCATGGGCATTCGACGAGCTGGAGCAGATGGCAAAAGATAACGGCTGCATGTTTTTCTATGAGACAGTGGTAATGGACGGAACACCTGTATTCAACCTTACAGAGCACACGCTGAAGATGTGCAGGGTGACTGAGGTTTCCGGAATCCTTAACAGCACCACCAACTATATTCTTGAGGAGATGGCAAAGGGCAGGGATTACGACAGCATCATGGAAAGCGGGCGCCAGCTGGGCTTTGTCGAGGCGGATCCGGCAATGGACATTGAAGGCTACGATGCGGCGGCTAAGGTGACTGCTCTTCTTAACGTTCTTATGAAGGCGGGCATCACCCCGGACATGGTTGACCGTACCGGCATTGAAAACATTACTGCGGAAGACATTAAGGATGCAGCTTCCAGAGGAAAGGTCATCAAGCTGCTGTGCTGCGGAAAGCTGGATGAAGACGGAAAGGTAACTGCCTTTGTCAAGCCGGTTGAGGTGGAGATGAACGACATGCTGGCATCCATTGACAGCACGACATCCGTTGTATCCATCACTACTGACCTGATGGGAAAGATTTCAGTTATAGAGCACGCGCCGGAGATTGAGCAGACTGCATACGGCGTATTCGGGGATCTTCTGAGAGTAATAGAAGGCCTGCAGCAGTAGAGGTATTATTGTGAAGGAGACCACACTTTGCTATATAAAGGAAAACGATAAAGTCCTCATGCTTTACCGCAACAGGAAGGAACAGGATATGAATCAGGGAAAGTGGATAGGCGTAGGCGGAAAGCTGGAGCCGGGAGAAAGCCCTGAGGAGTGCCTTATTCGTGAAGTGTATGAGGAAACGGGACTCAGGCTGACCTCATATAAGTTCTGCGGACGGGTGAATTTCATTCTGGATGCATGGGAGGATGAGATTACCTATCTCTATCTGGCCGACGGCTACGAGGGACGGCTGACAGTAGCCGATGGCCGGACGGATCGCTTTCTGTGCCCTGAAGGTGAGCTTGCCTGGATTGAGAAAGACAGAATCATGGATCTCAACCTGTGGGAAGGGGACAGACAGTTTCTGGAGGCTTTGATAGAGGGGGAGACCATAGATCTGACACTGCACTATGACAGAAGCGATAAGCTTGTGGAGGTTATCCGTGAAAAGGACAGCCGTGAAGTGCGACAAATGAAAAAGTGAAAAATGTCAATGACACTGAGCTGTTTTTGTTGAAAACAGCTCTTTTTTTTGTAGGTTTCACTTAAAATAATTAGGTGAAGCTTGTGCCAAAGTTAAGAAACAAAGTTAAACAGATAACACAAAATATGTGATTGAAATATGATTTCAGGTTAGTATAATTATAACGATGAAAAAAATCCGGATATGGAGGATAGTAATGGAAATTGCAAGAAAAAGAATTGAAGAGCTTGTTGATTACGGCAGCTTTGTGGAAATAGGTGAAAGCATTACAGCAAGATTCACGGATTTCTGCAGCCCAAGCGACGCAAAAGACGGCGATGGAATCATAACGGGTTATGGTACTATGGGTGGTAAGCTGGTGTACATCTACAGCCAGAAGAACACTTCCATGGGCGGTTCACTAGGTGAAATGCACGGAAGAAAAATTGTAAATCTGTATAATCTGGCCATGAAGTCAAAGGCTCCGATCATCGGAATCCTTGACTGCAGCGGAATCAGAGTGGAGGAAGGTCTGGACGGACTGAACGCTCTCTCCAAGGTGTATAAGGCACAGGCAAAGGCGGTAGGAGTAATTCCTCAGATTGTAATTGTTGCCGGAACCTGCGGAGGCGGAGTTTCTATTCTGGCAAACATGGCAGACTTCATCTTCGTTGACGAGGAAAGCGGAAAGCTGTTCGTGAACTCCCAGAACTTCTTAAACGGAGAGGAGCTGTTCACACAGAAGACCTATACAGACGCGATTCTGAAATCGGAAGAGCTTACAGCTTACGTGAAGAAGCTGGTTGAAATACTTCCGTCAAGTGCGGAGGAGCTTCCTATGGTAAAAGAATGCAAGGACGACCTTAACAGAGAGCTTTCGGACAACTGCACTAATGATACAAGGACGCTGCTTACCGAAATGGCGGACAATCACAGATTCCTGGAGATCAAAGCTCAGTGGGGAGATGATATGGTTGCAGGTCTGATGAGACTGAACGGCGCCGTTGTCGGTGTATACGGAAACGACGGAAAGTCAGAGAGAATGACAGCCGAGGGCATAGAAAAAGCACTGAGACTGGTAACACTCTGTGACAGATTCAATATCCCGGTTCTTACAATTACGGATACCAAGGGATACGATGTAACTATCGAAACAGAAAAGAACTTCTCAAAATCCGCGTCCGGCCTGATTATGGCACTGGCACAGGCTGATGTTCCAAAGGTTAATCTTATCACAGGAGATATCTACGGAAGCGCGTACAGCCTGATGAACAGCAAGGGACTGTCATGCGATCTGGCGTTCATGTGGGATACGGCGACAGTAAATATTATCGACCCGATGGATGCGGTGACTATAATGTATCCCGGAATATCACCTGCAGAGGCAGAGAAGAAGGCTGAAGAATACAGCCGCATACACTGCAGCCCTGCAGCCCTTGCAAAGCATGGATATGTTGATAAGGTAATCAGCCCTAAGGATACACGCAAGTACATCATAGGTGCTTTTGAGGCATTTTCAAACGTATTCTAAAGAGCGGGAGGAAAGCAGATGACATTAGGTGAAATATTTCAGAAGGCTTTGTTAAATACAGCACTTGGTATGGGAACTGTTTTCTGCATGCTGATTTTCATCAGTCTGGTGATTTCATGCTTCAGATTTATTCCTAAGGGTAAGAAGCCGGAGGCATCAAAGCCTGCAGCTGCGGCGGTATCAAAGCCCGCAGAATCAGATGAAGACGAGGACATCGTTCCCGCAATCATTGCGGCGATACTCGCTTCCAAGGGCATCAGTCCCGACTCGGTCGGCGACGGACCTGCCCCGTATATAGTAAGATCAATCAGAAGAATCGGATAATCCGGAGGTAAACATGGAAAAATATATTGTTAGAGTAAACGGAAAAGAATACGAAGTAGAAGTTGAACGCGTTGACGGAGAAATGTCAGCGGCTCCTGCTCAGACTGCGGCAGCAGCTCCTGCAGCACCGGCGGCACCAAAGGCTGCAAAGGCTGAAGGAACTGAAGTTACCAGTGGTACAGCAGGCAAGGTATGGAAAATCGTTACAAAAGCAGGGGACGAGGTAAAGAAGGGTGACAGCATCCTTATTCTTGAGGCAATGAAGATGGAAATCCCTGTAGTTGCGGCTGAGGACGGAAAAATCGCTGAAATCTGCGTAAACGAAGGAGACCCTGTGGAAGCCGGACAGGTTGTGGCAGTTTTAGCATAAAATAAGCAAAGAACATAGGAGAAAAAGATGGAATATATTACAGAGACTCTAAGTAATCTGCTGGGTCAGACTGCATTAGCCAATCTGACTCTCGGCAATTTAGTAATGATTGGAGTTGCCTGCTTTTTCATGTATCTTGCTATAGGAAGACAGTATGAACCGCTTCTATTGCTTCCTATTTCCTTCGGTATGCTTCTTGTAAACATTTATCCTCCTATTATGGAGGAGGGTGGACTGCTCCACTACTTCTTCATGCTGGATGAATGGACAATCCTCCCGTCCCTGATTTTCCTGGGCGTGGGAGCTTTGACCGACTTCGGTCCACTTATCGCAAATCCGAAGAGCTTTTTACTTGGAGCAGCGGCTCAGTTCGGTATTTTTGCAGCGTATATCGGTGCAATGCTGCTGGGATTCAGTGATGCAGGGGCAGCGGCAGTATCCATTATCGGCGGTGCTGACGGCCCAACGTCAATATTCCTGGCAATGAAGCTTCATCAGAACGATCTGATGGGACCGATTGCGGTTGCGGCATATTCATATATGGCGCTGGTACCTATTATCCAGCCGCCTATCATGAAGGCTCTTACTACTAAAAAAGAAAGACAGATAAAGATGGAACAGCTGAGAGAGGTTTCCAAAATGGAGAGAATCCTGTTCCCGATTATCGTTACAATAGTTGTATGCGGACTTCTTCCAACGACAACACCTCTTGTAGGTATGCTGATGCTGGGAAATCTGTTCCGTGAAAGCGGTGTGGTTCGTCAGCTTCAGGAAACAGCCTCAAATGCGCTTATGTACATCGTTGTAATCCTTCTTGGAACATCAGTCGGTGCAACAACAAGTGCTGAAGCCTTCCTGAACTGGAATACAATTAAAATCGTAGCACTCGGTCTGCTTGCCTTTGCATTCGGCACAGCATCCGGAGTAGTATTCGGAAAGATTATGAGCAAGGTAACAGGCGGAAAGATAAATCCGTTAATCGGAGCAGCAGGCGTATCTGCAGTACCTATGGCTGCAAGAGTAGCTCAGAAGGTAGGTGCAGAGGAGGATCCAACAAACTTCCTGCTGATGCATGCTATGGGACCTAACGTTGCAGGAGTAATCGGAACTGCTGTAGCAGCCGGAACTTTCATGGCAATATTTGGAGTATAAGAGGAGATAACTAATGGGTGATAAAAAATTAAAGATAACAGAGACAGTCCTTAGAGACGGCCATCAGTCACTTATGGCAACGAGAATGAGAACAGACGAAATGGTTCCCATTCTTGAAAAGATGGACGCAGTTGGATATCATTCAATTGAATGCTGGGGCGGAGCGACCTTCGACGCCTGCATGAGATTCCTGGATGAGGATCCATGGCAGAGACTGAGGACAATAAGAAAACATCTTAAGAATACAAAAACACAGATGCTGCTTCGCGGACAGAATCTGCTGGGATACCGTCACTACGCTGATGACGTTGTAGAATACTTCGTTCAGAAGTCAGTAGCAAACGGTATCGACATTCTTAGAATCTTCGACGCACTTAACGACCTGAGAAATGTTGAGGCGGCAGTAAATGCGGCGAAGAAAGAAGGCGCGCACGTTCAGCTTGCCATGTCATACACAACAGGCGAAGCTTATACTCTGGATTACTGGAAGAAGCTTGCCAGGGATATGGAGAGCATGGGTGCTGATTCTATATGCATTAAGGATATGGCCGGTATCCTTACACCAAACTTTGCAACTGAGCTGGTAAGTGAGCTGACAAAGACTGTAGACGTTCCGATTGATTTGCACAGCCACTGCACCAGCGGTGTTGCGCCAATCACATACGTGAGAGGTGTCGAAGCGGGATGCAGCATAATTGACACAGCTCTGTCCCCGTTCTCAATGGGTACGAGCCAGCCGGCAACTGAAGTTATGGTTGAGACCTTCAAGGGCACTGAGTTTGACACAGGTCTTGATATCAATCTGCTTGCAGAGATTGCAAACCACTTCCGTCCGATCAGGGAAAAATACATGGCTGAGGGCATTCTAAACCCTAAGGCCTTAGACGTAGATATCAAAACTCTTCTATACCAGGTACCCGGTGGAATGCTTTCCAACCTTATGTCTCAGCTGAAGGAACAGAATGCAATGGACAAGTACGATGAGGTGCTGGCTGAGGTTCCAAGAGTAAGAAAGGATCTGGGAGAACCGCCTCTTGTAACTCCTTCCTCGCAGATTGTAGGAACACAGGCTGTTCTGAACGTTCTGTACGGAGAAAGATATAAGGTAATGTCCAAGGAGACAAAGGCTATTCTTCGCGGAGAATACGGCAGAACTATCAAGCCTTTCAATCCTGAGGTACAGAAGCTGGCTATCGGAGATGAAGAACCTATAACCTGCAGACCTGCTGACCTTCTGACTAATGAGCTTGATAAGCTTGAAGAGGAGATGAAGATATACAAGGAGCAGGATGAGGATGTTCTTTCCTATGCGCTTCTGCCCGGACCTGCAGTAGACTTCTTCAAGAAGAGAGCTGCAAAGGAACATCTGGTTGATCCGGAGCTTATGGACTCAAAGAACAAGGCTTATCCGGTTTAACCGACTGGAAAAAGGTAATGCTGAATTGAATTAAATAATAAATGATTGTGCATGTATGTAACAGGCGGAGACCCCGCAGGGAAGGATGACTTCCCTGTGGGGTCTCGCTGTATGTGTCATGCATGCTGAAAAGAAGTTGTTTCTGATGAATGCTTGCGAATATTCACGAAATATGGTATACTTGATATCTGTTATGGAGGAAAGAGTTATGAGATCCTTAGATGAAATAGATTACAAACTGCTGGAACTGCTCAGAACGAACGCAAGAATGCCGCTGAAGGACTTGTCCGCGGAGGTTTTTCTGTCGACCCCGGCGGTCTCAGCTCGAATTGAAAAGCTGGAAAATGACGGCTTTATCAAGGGATACCATGCCGCAACCGATTACGAAAAGCTGGGCAACGGTATCAAGGCATTCATCATGATAACAGTACGACCTGAGGATAAACCGGAATTTATCGATTTTATCCGAAATAAAGAATGCGTCATCGAATGCAATCACATTACCGGCAACTATTCCATGATAGTCAAGGCAATGTTTCCGTCAACCACTCCTATGAACACCTTCGTCGGCGAGCTTCAGAAATACGGGAAGACTCAGACCCAGGTCGTGTTCGAGACAGTAATTGAACGTTATTAAAGAGAATACAGAATATAAGCCTGCTTCTTATTCAGAGGCAGTTTTTTTTTTACATGAAAAGTACATATTGACAATGTGAACGAACGTTAGCTATAATGTAGAAGAATGGTAGACTGTATGATTTCTTGGGAGAGAAAAATGTAAAGCGTACTTGACATAAAAAGAAAATATGATAATATAATAAATGTAAAGCACACTTGACACTTGCATAATTGTTATAATAAACATAGGGGGTAGAAAAATGCTGAAAATCGAACATTTAACCAAGCAGTATGGTGAAAAGAAGGCAGTTGATGATCTGTCGCTGCATATTGAGGCAGGTGAAATCTATGGATTCATAGGCCATAATGGGGCAGGCAAAACAACGACACTGAAGGCGTGCACAGGCATTATGGATTTTGACCAGGGCGATATTCTTATTAACGGCCGCTCGATCAAAGACGACCCGATTGCATGCAAACGGGATATAGCCTACATTCCGGACAATCCGGATCTGTACGAATTCATGACAGGAATCCAGTTCCTTAATTTTATCGCTGACATTTTCGAAATCAGTGAAAAGGACAGGAATGAGAGAATAAAAAAATATGCGGATGCTTTCGAACTGACAGATTCTCTGGGTCAGTCCGTTTCAGAGTATTCACATGGTATGAAGCAGAAGCTTGCCATTATATCAGCTTTGATACACCAGCCTAAGCTGGTTTTGATGGATGAGCCTTTCGTTGGACTTGACCCTAAGGCATCACACCTGCTGAAGGGCATGATGCGTGAACTCTGCGACAGCGGAAGTGCCATCTTCTTCTCGACTCACGTTCTGGAGGTTGCCGAGAAGCTGTGCGACAAGGTGGCGATAATCAAGCAGGGCCGTCTGATTAAATCCGGTACAATGGAAGATGTCAAGGGAGATACATCACTTGAGGACGTATTCCTGGAACTGGAGGAGACCAGCTATGAAAAGTCAAGCCTAAAGTAGCTGGAAATTTAAAAAATCTTTTCATGGTAAAAAAGGGTAACTTTAACAAAGCTCCCTTACAGGCGCTTTCAAGTAGGGCTATCTAGTAATATCCAGACCTCTAGTCGAGGTTAAATTCTACTTCGTCAGTAAGCATTTTCCAGATGACTCTGACGAGTTTGCCGGCACAATGCCCAAGGGCGTTGTAATGTGTTCGGCCTTCTGCCATCTTGGCATCATAGTATGCCTTGAAGGTAGCATTGTTCTTCACAACATTGTGTGCTGCATTTACAAGTGCATATCTCAGGACTCTGGATCCACGCTTGGACATTCTGGTTTTCTTAGCCTGGAAGTTTCCGGACTGATAAACTGAAGGGTCTAAGCCGGCATATGCAAGCAGCTTGTTGGGACTGGAAAAACGGTGAATATCACCGATTTCACCAAGGATTATTCCGCCGTTGATGTAACCGATACCCGGAATAGTCATGATGACAGAATCATTGAATTTCATGATTTCAGTCATCTCAGTTTCAACTTTCTCTAACTGATTATTCAATAACTCAATCTGAGCAATTGTATGAGTTATCTGAATAGATAAAGCACTGTCGCAAGCACCGACAGACTTCTGTGCCAGAACTCTTAACTGCTGAGCTGTCTCTTTATCAAAGTGACCGTGGGAAGTGACCTTGAGTAGATGAGCCAGATGAGTCATATGCATAGAAGCAACTGCTTCCGGTGTTGGAGCTTCTTTGAGAAGCGCATAGACAGATTTCTGATGCAGGCCTGATTTGAAGAAATACTGCAGTTCAGGGAAGACCTCATCAACATAAGCAGTCAGCTGAATTTTCAAGCGAGTGCGTTGCTTAATGGTCTTTTGACGAAAGCGTCCGAGTGATTTAAGGTCCATGAGATCCAAATCATAGTATGATACGAATCTAAGGGAATCCTGCAACATAAGAGTTTTGCAAATTATGTAAGTGTCGACTTTATCAGTCTTCGTCTTGCGAACATTGTTTTTACGCATAACAGAAGTCTTGATGGGATTAAGAACACACACTTTGTAATTCTCAGCAACAAGGTATCGCACAAGGTTGTCACCGTAGTGTGCCGTGGATTCAAGACCAATGATGAGGCTGCTCTTATCGAAAGACTCGAGTTTAGAGAGCAGCAAATGGAAGCCATCACTGTCGTTAGAGAACTTAAACGGCTCAATGAGTATTTCGCCATCAGAAGAAACAGCTGAGGCAAAATGGTTAAGTTTGGCAATATCAATGCCGACATAAATCATGAGGTTATACCTCCCTTTCTAAAGTCTGATACCGTGATATCCACCAGCGATTATCATCGTAGACTTGATTGAAATAAGTACTCATAAGCAAAAGCTTACGGAAACATCCAGCTAATAAACAATTCAGATAAAGGTAGCGGCAATACACTCCTGTCGAGTAGTCAAAGCTACAAAAAGTCATTAAAAGTCCACAGTATCTGAGTTGTATTAAACCACGATATAAAAAGAAAGGAAATATGATGATTTTGCTTCTATAATCATCATACAAGTAAGTCATGTATAAGGTATTATTAAAAAAGCAGATGCTGGAGATTAACAGCTGGCTTATATTAAACAAGAAAAGCGGAAAACGTCGTTCCGCCGGAAAGATGGCTGCCATGGTAATCATGTGGCTTGTTATCTTTGCGTCACTGGGCTCTGTTTTCTTCGGTGTTGGAACCATGATGTGCGAGACCTTTGTAATGCTTGATCTGGGCTGGATGTACATTGTGATGATGGCATTTATGGCAATAATGCTGGGCGTTTTCGGCAGTGTTTTCAATGTGAACGCAACCATGTATCAGGCACGCGACAACGAAATGCTGCTGTCTCTGCCGGTGAAGCCGTCTGCAATTCTGGCTGCACGTCTTGCCGGTGTATGGCTGTGGAGCCTGATTTACGAGGCTATAGTGTTCATACCTGCGCTCATCGTATACTGGATGAACATGTCCGGAATCGGAAAGCTTTCGGCGTGGATAGTCATAGACGACATATTTCTGATGCTTGTGATATCTGTATTTATACTTACCCTGTCCTGCGTTCTCGGATGGGGTGTGGCAAAGATAAGCACCAGGTTAAAGGGAAAAAGCTATGTTTCGGTTCTGCTCACCATAGTGTTTATCGCGCTGTATTACTGGGTATATTTCAAGGCAAACGTATTGCTGCAGAAGGTTCTGGAGAATGCAGTGACCATAGGCGTGAAGATAAAGGGCGCGGCATATCCGCTGTACCTTCTGGGACGAATGGGCGAAGGCAGTCTGACTGGAACTGTCGCAGTAACTGTCGCAGTTATTCTGCTGTTTGCACTGTGTTGCTATGTTATGAGCAGGAGCTTCATCTCCATTGCGACGGCAAAGGGCACTTCCGGAAAGAAAGCCTACAGACATGGCGCGTCAAAGAAGAGAAACATCGGGTCAGCACTGCTATTTAAAGAAAGGTCAAGATTTACATCAAGCTCGACCTACATGCTCAACTGCGGACTGGGAACCCTGCTGCTGCCTGCCGGAGGAGTGTTCCTGATTATCAAAGCCGACTCACTCCTAGGAATCTTTCCTCAGGATTCACCTCTGCTGTCACTGATCATGTGTGCCGGAATCTGCATGATGGCATCCATGAACGACATAACGGCTCCGTCCGTCTCTCTGGAGGGCAAGAGCCTGTGGCTGATACAGTCTCTGCCTGTTTCGGCCTGGGATGTGCTTAAGGCGAAGCTGAATCTGCATATAGCTGTTACAACTCTGCCTGTAGTATTCTGCTCGGTGTGCGTCATTATAGCTATGCACCCGACTGCGGCAGTTACCGCTTACGTTATTGTGCTGCCGCTTCTGTTCATGCTGCTGGTTGCACTGTTTGGTCTGGCGGTAAACCTGAAGACACCTAACCTGAAGTGGACCAACGAGACAGTGCCTGTAAAGCAGAGCATGGGTGTGTTCGTAAGCCTGATGGGCGGATGGGTATTTGTAATTGCCCTGGGCGGACTGTACTATCTGCTTCGCAATCTGGTTTCCGCTGAAGCCTTTCTGGGAATCTGCGGAGTGATTATACTTGCGTTGGATGCAGCACTGTATTTCTGGCTGAAAAAGAGAGGAACCAGGCTGTTTGAGGAACTGTAACTGAATACCGTACTTAATTGAAAAGCGCGGGGCGAACTATATTAATAGTTCGCCCCAGTTTTTTCACCTAATTTACCTGTCTGTGATAAGCACAAGATTGTCTAATGCATTAACCATCGTTGGATGATAGATGACAAACTGTATGGCAGGAGTCTTGCTTTTGGAAATAACGACAAAGTTATCACGGAATATGTATATGCTGATGTTTCTGAAGGCAGGCTCTACAATGTTCAAGGTGTAGCCTGCGTGGCTTTCTGCAGCCCTCTCTGTCAGGCGAACATGTTCCGTGTACTGCTCGTAGGTATAGACGATGTCCTCCGATGGAAAGATGCCGTCAGCGTTAAGTCTGACCGGTCTTTCTTTGAAGGTTTTCTCGTCGAAGACGTGTAGGTCATCTGTTATCTCTGCCACTTCTCCCATGCTATCAAAACCTTCTTGCTGCAATCTGAAAAATTCCATGACTGCATCCCCGGTTTCTTTTGAAATGCTGTTGCTGTCCAGAATATCTTTCAGAAGCTCCTCAGACATTGTATAAAGAGGAGGCTGCGAAAGAATGTGGTGATGGTCACATTTCACGGATGAAATCCCGGCAAGAAAACCTGAGAAAGCTTTGATGTCGTCTTTTCTGTAGATTTTCATCAGAGGCTTTGCTTTTTTCAGCAGGTCTCTGGAACGTTTATTATAATAGTCCAGTTCAGTTTTGTTGTTGGTGAGGTAGTACTTCCCATGATCATGATATCCGTTTATGCATTCGCCGGAAAGAGCACAGGCTCCGGAAACATAGAGAAGATGATGATAGATGTCTGTGTTAATATCTGGGAGATAATACGGGGAGATCTGTCCGGTCATGTACATAGGAATCCATGCCTCGAAGCCGAGCATGAGTTCACTGAAAGGTCTGTCAATGTTGTGAATCATATTCAGACGAAGACCCTTTCTCAGTGCGGCTGCAATTCCCATCATCCACTTCTTATTGAAGTCCATATCTTCGGCCATATCATTCATAGGCATATCAGCACACATAAAAACAGGTGCATCTGATTTCGACAGTGCTGTCGCCTTGAAAAAGTCCAGTTCACCGATTCGCATATCATGAATTCCGTAGTAGCTCCTTGATACAGGAAGATGGAAGGGAACCGTAGGTATTTTAATGTCATTGAAATGAATGGCCTCAATAAATTCGTCCAGGTTGAAGTCGTTCATCTTGTGAAGAAAGCTGTCAACCGATTCGGAATAGTCGACCTCCTCGGAAACCAGCCATTCTGAGATATGTTTTTTTAATGAATCCGCATCCTTAAGGTCATCATCGGAAGCACCTGTAACTTTTTGTATTTTAAGCAGCTCATCCGGGCTGCTGAAACTGCCTGCAACGTATCCTGCAATGAGCTCGGCCATTTCATGAATATTTTGCGGTCTTCTTTCACCTGAACGTATTCTGTAAAGGAAGGACATGTCATAGTTGATTCCGTCAGCCAGATTCTTCATGCTGATTTCCAGTCCTGTCAAAAGAGTGATGAAATGTCTGTGGAATATCTCGAATTCCTCTTCTTTTGAATTCAGTGCTCCGGCAAAAGTGTCCGTAAGAATTTCTACTGTGATATGTGTTTTCCCTTTTTCCTCAGCAATTTCTGCCAGTCCTTTTATGAGCTGTGCAAACTGGCTGCTGCCGATGGATGGCTCTCTGTTACCGCTCCTATACCTTGAAATTACAGAGGGTGTAAGCCCGGAGTGCTCCGACAGCTCCTTGCCCGACGTACCCACTGTTTCAATGTAATAGTTAAGTGTATCTCTGAAATTCATAACATCCTCCCAAGAGTTTTTCTGAGTACATTATAGCAGTAATCCGCCGGCAGTCGACATTTATTTCCATAATAAGCAATTTGCCTGTGTCGGAAACTCTATACCCGACTCACTAATTGGATGGTAAAATGCAGGAAAGTAGAATTTGGACTTATCATCATACTATTCAGAGAAATTATAGGGAAAGGAAGGAAAAAACTATGAAGAAAGGAAGAAGACTTCTCGCCATACTCATGGCAGTCTGCCTGGTGTGCGCGTACATGCCCGCGAGTGCGTTTGGGGTAGAGGGAATGAAACTTAAATTCTCTGCTACTGAACTTGCGCATGGAAGCGTTTCCTACAAGATTGGAGACGCAGATTATGTAGACGTTGATGAGGCTACGAAGGATGCCAGTGGGGCCATCTGGATTGATCTCTCCAGCGATTCTAAAGGCAAAATGATTTATATAAAGGTGACACCTGAAGACAGTTTTGCTGTTAACAACATAGTGGCCAAAGAAGGGGACGCTGATAGTGCGAATCCTGCATATGGTGGAAATTTCGATAAAGAAACAGGTGTATATTCCTTCGTGTTAGATAGCGTGATATATCCAGTAGAAATCGGCATTAGCAAGGTTGATGAATCTAGCGGAGACAACCCAGGTGGCGGTGAATCCGGAAACAATCCCGAAGGGGGAAACCAACCACCTGTACACCACGGTGATGCCGGTTATATCTCATTTGATGTTCGTGGCACTGACGGAAGCATTTCCTATCAGTGCGCAGATAGCAAAGAAAATCTATCTGAGGAGGGATGGCAGTCAGTTTCAACTGAAAATGACTGGTATGTTCCAATAGCTAAAGGCTTATTTGGGAGTACATATAAAGTATTCTTCCGTATTAAGGGAGACAATTCAAAGCACCTAGATGTAGACGGAGCCTTCAGGATACTTGATGAAAACCATCAATGTAAATATACTGTTTTAGGAACATATAATGACGACCCCGAATATGATTCCAATAATAATGGAACTCAGCCATCTGAAAGAATAGGTCTTAAGGACATGTATGACAATACTAATGACTACTATATCATTCCTGTTGATAGAAGCTGGCTTATTGATAATAATATAAGATTTGTTGAGTTCCGCTGGATTGATGTAATGCCAATATCAGTTGAAATTGACGAGGCCAGCCAGTATATGATAGCGAACGGAAAGACCGAAATCGGAATTGCATCAGGAAAAGGATTTGGAATAAGTGTTCAGAACGGAAGCAATGTATCTATCCCTTTGCTTGAGGACACAGACCTTGAAGGCAAAGAAGAAAGATACCTGATTGATCTGAAGGTCAATCGCAACTATTTCATTCCTGAGTTATCCATTAATGGTAATGTATATCAAACTTTTGACACTGGCGGTGGAGGCGATGGCTACACAAACATTGCAGTTGCAGTTCCTGCTAAAGAATTCAAAAGTATTGTAGCTGAAAGTAAAGGAAGTATAGTCATTCATCTCACAGTAGATAAGAATGTATCAGTAGAAAACCAAGATGTTCAGGCATCGTTCAATATGATTAGTAATGGAACTATACCTGATGGTGTTAGCATGGAAAACTTAGATGCTAATGTGGTTCTGTCCGCAACAGATTCAACACTGACAGAAGATGAAATTGCTGAAGGTGCAGCTCGTGCATTTGATATTACGATGAGTGTAGAAAGCAAGCCAGAGACAGAGTTCATTGTACCTATCGACATTTCTATTGACGGAAACTTCTCGGGTGATGAGAATAATTATAGTGTAATTCGTGAACACGAAGGCGAGACACCTCAGGTTCTTGAATGTCATGTTGAGAAGGGCGAGGATAATGATATTCTTACATTCAGCACAAGCAAGTTCTCAAAATTCACGATTGTATATAAGGAGAATTCCTCAAACAGTAGCGGAGGAATCACAGTAATTCCATCACTGCCTTCAGACAACGATATCACCAACTCAGGAAGCGGCGCTGACGCGTCTACCAGCGTAGATGTTTCAGACAAAACT
>JALENF010000037.1 GCA_022767945.1 Bacillota bacterium | reverse complement strand
AATCAGTCTGCAACCGCATCATCAGGTACTGTGTGATTTCGTATCCATTCACACCAGTCCCTGTAATACTTTGCAAGAAGGTGAGCACTGTCTGATGAGTACTTCGGATCAAGTGCACCGTTTTTGTCATCAAATCGCTCGTTCGCTTCAATATAGAATATGTGTCTGTTATCAGCAAATTTTTCTATGCGTCTGTTAATTGAGTCTATCCTTTTGTTGTTAAAATACTCATCTGAGTCAGATCGTTCCTTGGTAATATGAAGATTACCCTGAATGTAGAGTACTGCGTCAGGCTGTGCCTTACGTATATATCCGATGAGTTTTTTATATGCTGCTATGATGGAATCCTTGGGATATCCAAGCTCGTTTATTCCCAGCATAACGTATATTTTTCCGTACTGCTTTTCGTTGAGCAGATCTTTAAGACCGGTATTGCCAATACCCCTGACATCAACCTCGTCCTTGAAAACGTCTATTGAGGTCATTCCTGTGGAACAGAAAAAGTCTGATGCTGTAAAATCTCCATATTCACATATTCCAACAGTTCTTGAGTCTCCAATAAACAGGGCATCTTTAAAATATCCTTCAGGGGCTTTTACGAGCTCAGGCGCCTCAGCCCTCTGGTTTTTACCTTTACCACCTGAACCGTCAGGTAAAAATGGACTTGCAGGCGTCTTGTACGGCACCGTGCAGCTCAGCTTCAGGGGTTTGAATGGGCGAGCCGGCATAGGAAAATCCTTTTTCATAATCGGATTCATGAGCTGAGCAGAGGGAACAGCATCATCTTTATTTCGCAGATGATTAACTCCGCTGAAAACTGCCGGAACAATCAGACAGCTCAATAAAAATACAACTACAAAAAATCTTGCAAATCTGTTTTCATTTATCTTAGTCATCGTCGCAGCCCTCCCCTTAAAATCTGAAATACAGGAACGGATCGTTCATGCCGATATACAGACAGTATACCGAACCCCAGAAAATAGCCAGATATACGGGAATCTCCACATAGTGGATTTTGATGGCGGCGAAAAACCTCTCCGGCAGTCTCGTGGAGAACAGAAGGCCTGCAGCGAGCACATACTTGAAGTCCAGAAGGTTTTTCACAAAGTCGCCTGCGAACATGTTGACAGGACCGTTTCCAAAGAATGGGAACAGTCTGCTGAAGTAGATCCCCAGCTGGCTGAAGTCGGTGATGGCAAAGATGCACCATGTCAGAGGTATCAAAACCACCATATATGCATGTCCCACCAGAGGATGGGAGTTCATAAAATCACCTATAAACAGTTTTTCTATGAGCATGATCGCAAACAGAAGAACTCCCCACAGGACAAAGTTCCAGGCTGCGCCATGCCATAATCCTGTCAGTGCCCAGACAACAAAAAGGTTGAATATCCATCTCGGTCTGCTTACTCTGTTTCCGCCGAGAGGTATGTATACGTATTCCCTGAACCAGCTTCCGAGAGTGATATGCCAGCGGCGCCAGAATTCTGTCATGGTCAGAGATGTATACGGATGATCAAAGTTCTTTGGAATATTGATGCCCAGCATTTTTCCCAGCCCTATAGCCATCAGTGAATATCCCCAGAAGTCGAAGTAAAGCTGGAATGAGTAGGCGATTATTCCCAGCCATGCCAGTTTGGTGGAAATGCTGTCGTAGCCGATGGTTCCAACCTGTGTCCAGAGTGCACCCACCTGGTTGGCTATAAGAACCTTCAGGCCAAGGCCATATACGAACTTCCTTATGCCTTCTGCAAAGGTAGCAAAAGAGAAACATCTCTGCTTCTGCAGCTGAGTGCTTACCTCATTGTATGTAACTATCGGTCCGGCGATAAGCTGAACGAACATGCTCACATAAGCTCCGAAGGTGATAAAGGATATTTCTGCCCGAACTTTTCCTCTGTAGACATCTGCCAGATAGGAGACCATCTGGAAGGTATAGAAGCTGATGCCTAGAGGAAGAATCAACCCCAGATCTGTGTTGAGAATAAAATCAGCATATTTAAACAGGAAGAGCCACCCGAAGTCATATACCAGGCCGATAACAAGGGGAACAGTTTTTCCAAACCGTCCCCCGTAGATTAGCAGACCGATAATATAGTTTACCGCTATGGAAGCGACAAACAACAATATATAAGATGGCTGTGATACTGCGCCTACTGAATAGAAGGCGATGCTTCCTGCAAAAATAACTGCATTCTGATATTTCTTTGGAACAAGATAATACACCAGCAACACAGCCGGCAAGAACTTAAAAATAAAATCAATGCTTGAAAAAACCATTTCTAATCCCTATCCTTTTAAAATTTATTATATATATATTAGACAAGTAAAATCCTTAAAAAGTTTCAGTCAGATTACTGAAATTTAAAAAATTTTTCAAACGCTTTCCAAGGATCTGTATTTGCAGAATTGTCTAGTAGTAGAAGCCTGTGCTTTCATCTGAGTATTCCGCTATTCTGGCCGAGTATGCGTCCATTGCAGCATCTGAAAAAACAACGTCACATTCCGGTGCTCCGCATTCAGCGAGAATATATCTGGCAAACGGTGGATTGAGTATAAGCAGAGGCCCTATAACGTATGTTGCCATAAAGTTGTTTACTCTGATTCCTTCTTCCTTTATATCCGGATTCAGTCCCGGTCCTCTTAAGGTATGGAAAAGTGGAGCTGGCGAAGCTTCATCATTCCAGTAGGAATGTGTAAACTGACTTTTGAAACCGGCAATTTTCATTGTATGGCCGGTGTCCGCATCGCTGATGAATTCTCCAAGATAAAGTGAATTGAAGCGGTTCATCATGTCCCTTTCAGTTGTAAATGGGAAAATATCCAGTCCCTTTACGACAGTTCCGTCCTTGTCTGCAATTTTCCGGCCGAAGACCTCAAGTGCATTTCCGGTAATGAGGAAGTGTGCGCCTGAGGAAATAAGTTCGGTTATTCTTTTTTTATATTGAGAAAGCTTTTCGATAACCATTTCCTGCGCTTTTTCTGACATTGTACCCATATAAATAAGGTCAGGCTCTTCTGATGCGAACAGAGGCTCATCGTTCAGATTTGTCTCAATAAACTCGGCACCAGAACAGGATTTTCTGATCAGCTCCATATTGAACAGCTCGCCGTACAGGTTGCATATCTCAGGAAAAAGAATTTCTATTTTCATTTTATGCTCCTTTCTATGCGTTCAGCGACCTTGTATCCTAAAGTGATGGAATCTGTACCGTACAGGACAAAAATATTGTCATTTTCAAGGTACTTAAGCTGGTCGGGTGAGTCGATTTCCTTATCGGTATATGATATTTTCTCGTCAGGAACACCGGCAAGCAAAAGTCTGTAACGGTAGTCCTTTACTCTCGGACCGCAGACAACGATATTTTTTATACTGTCATTGTTGAGAAACTCAAAATCGCAGTCGTAAAGCCAGCAGATATTTTCAGACCAGTGAACCGCATCGTCCTGACAGCTGTTCATTATAATAATTTCTTTTATTCCAGGCGTCTGTGCGATGTATTCGAAGACTCTGGATCCTGCGAAGGCATTCTTATCCTTTGCCAGCATCATGTGAATCTTTTTATCCTTCACTTCTCTGATATCGTAACGTGTTCCCACAATATTCATTTTTGCAAAGAATTCCTGAATCTTCTCTCTGGAATAGCCAAGCTCACGGAAAAGAGCGACCGCCGATACTACATTGTAGATGTTGTATACGCTGTCGTTGAGCAGTCTGTATGTGGCTGTTTCACCATGGTGACCGTCTTCTCTCACCTGTATGGTCATAGCATCCAGATCCACGCCGCATCCGGCATAATCATAATCCGGAGCCCTGAATCCGCAGTGAGGACAGTAAGCGCGTCCGATGTGACTGTATCTTACATATTCGTATTCAAGCTTGTGCCTGCACTCAGGACAGATCTGGAAGTCCTGAATAAGATTGTCACATACGTTCTTATCGCCGGGCATCTTTTCAATTCCGAAGTAAACTCTTTCATTTTCCGGAGATACACCGGAACAGATAAGGTCGTCGGCGTTAAGGATAAGCTTTGTTTTCCTGGGAATATACTTTGTAAGTATCCCCTGAATGTATTCGGGATGACCGTTTCTCATTATAGAGTCTCGTGACAGATTTGTTATAAGCATATAATCCGGCCTCAGATAAGGAAAAATCCTGAGAGCCGAACGCTCATCAACCTCGAAAACACCCATATCCAGCCTGCAGCGACCTGTTATTGTGGCATTCTGGATAAGGCTTGTGGCTATTCCGGAGTTGATATTTGATCCCATTCTGTTGTTTACAACTTCTTTACCGTCCATGGCCAGAGCATCCAGAATCATATTGCACGTTGTTGTTTTGCCGTTAGTGCCTGACACAGCGATAATCTTCTTCGGCTTTCCGATATGCTTTATGAAATCGGGGCAGATTCGAAGTGCCAGAACCCCGGGAAAGTTTGTGCCGTTGTGACGGGTAATCTTCAGTGCGATGATGGAAAGCTTTGCTGCGGCAAGTGCTGCTAAAAATCTAAGTTTATGCATGGTTTCCCCTTTTCTGTCTGTTATTTGTCTAAACTGTTAATACTCGAATTCCGGAATGTATTTTTTGTTCGTAGGCATGATACCTATACCTCCGGGTGTCTGTCCTGGAAGCTGCCAGAAGTCGTGAGCACAGTAGTTGTTTCCTTCAATTATTGCAGGACCGTCAGGAGTAAGAGCAACGTCCCAGCCTACATATCGCATCTGTGGGACTACAAGAGCTGCTTTTTCTGCAAATCTGAGAGCCTCGACAGCATACGGAACCTTCATTCCAACAAGGGGTGTGTGGCTGTACGGATGTTCGGTGTAGTGACGACCGGCAGTGGTATCGCCGGAGTGGGCAGGATACAGGAATTCTCCCGTCTCCAGATCCACAGGACCGTGTAGTCCGTAGTTGTCTACAACTCTGCCGTTGATACCCATCTTGAATACACCATAGATT
>JALENF010000035.1 GCA_022767945.1 Bacillota bacterium | reverse complement strand
TGCTGTAATAATTCTCTTGTTCTTTAAGTCTGACATTTGTTGTACCCTCTTTCTTTTGTCTTTCTCTTACCTAACAGTTCTTGAATATATCTTTCAAGTTTACTTTTAATTATACTATTATTACAGCTTTATTTCCAAGACAATATTTTCATTTGTGTCTTTTTTGATTATTATTGTCGCAGACTGTCACCGGCTGATGTCACTGCTCCTACATTATCTCTTTGTTGAAATGCCCTCTCGTATCCGTCTCCTGATTAAACACCGATTTCTTCATGGTTCCGGAAAGCTTTGCCTTCGCCGCCTCAATGACTCTTCTGACCTCACCTGCAGACTCCACCGTAAAGTTCAGCCTGAATGCCTCAACTCCCTCAATATCCGGCATCTCGTCCAGCAGGTTGAGAGTTTTCCCGTTGAGGATGGTTGTAGTACAGTCCTCGTGAGACAGAATGGGGAAAGAACCGTGTTCGTCCTTAAGCTCATATCGGTTTTTCCTGCAGCTTCCGCAAAGCTCCATCTTCTTCAGTGGACAGTACCTGGTAAACAGCAGCGGCGCCTTTCCGTACACTATCATCTCCAGTGCCGGATATCCGTCATTAGCCTTGTAATACGCCTCTTGCAGCTCCTGCAGCTGCTTTCTGTTAATCTCGTAGGACAGAGTCACACGCTTCGCCCCAAGTCTGTGCAGCTCGTAGCAGCTGGTTGAGTTCACCACATTCAGAGAATAGTCCGTAACGAACGGATTTCTATCTCGGTAGTAGTAGATTCCCCCGTATCCGCCGATCAGCAGTTCCCCTTCTCTTTCGCCATACTGAACCTGGTTTCTCCTCACCACGTTCTCGAAGTAAACCTCTTCTATTCCACAGCTTACACAGGCGTCGTACTGTGCCTTAGTTGTAACGCTTGCTGTAAGGTATGGTTTCTTTACATCAAAACTGATTTTTTCCGGCTTCTCCGGGGTTTTCTTTCTGTTCCTCTGACTGCTGATTTTCAGATCATACAGAGCCTGTACAATCTGACGTCTTGCTGCATTCATCATTTTCGCCGGAATGAAGGCGTTGCACTCTTCATATTCCACCCGGTTCAGTCTGAACACAGTATCGTTCAGCCTGGAAAACTGCTTAACAACCTGCTCCCTCGTAGTAGGGCTGCTGATTGCCTCACTCAGGGTCTCCTCGCTCTCATAAAGATAATTGAAGCCCAGTCCTTCAGCATCCACAACCAGCTTCGCACCGGGGTAGGCATAAACCCTGAGATTAAGTTCAAAACGTCTGAACTCTCCCTCAAGAGTTCTATCAAGCTCCTTATAGAAGTTATAATCCTTGGTCTTGTATACCACATCACCTCTGGAGAGTTTCTCCTTTATCTTGATGTAGCAGACTCTGTCAGCTTTGTTGATCAGGTTGTCATCTCTGTCGTAGAGTCTCACCACAGACAGATTAACATCCTCACTTCCGTGACTTATTCTTATTATATCGTTCTGGTTCAGCAGACCGGACAGAGTAATTTCGTATCTGCCGCCCATGCATTTAGAAATTCGGCCTATTTCATATCCGAAATTATTCGGTCTGGAAATATTGGTGATATCTTTCCTGTCTTCACCGAACAGATAGCCCTTTGTAAAGGTTCTGTTGAAGGTCTTCTTCAGATTGTCTATATCCTCTTCAGTCGCCCGGTTATCCAGCGCTTTGCGGTACCTGGACACTACGTTTGCAACATAGGCAGGCTCCTTCATCCGGCCCTCTATTTTCAGGGAGTCTATTCCTTTCAGCTCGTCTATGTGCTCTATTGTATTCAGATCCTTCGTGGACAGAATATAGCTCCGTCCCAGAGATTTGCACTGCGTTGTGTCAATCAGTTCATATTCCTTTCGGCACGAACCTACACATCTGCCTCTGTTTCCGCTTCTGTATCCGATCAGGCCGGACATCAGGCAGTTTCCGGAGTATGACACGCAAAGTGCTCCGTGAACAAAGATTTCAATGGGAACATCAGCGATTCGCCTGATTTCTTTAACCTTGTCTATTCCTACCTCACGGGACAGAACGACTCTCTTTGCACCAAGCTCCTTAAACAGTAGAGTTCCTTCCAGGTCATCGATTCCCATCTGAGTTGAGCAGTGAGCCTCCATATCCATGTAATTCTTTACTATATAATCAAAGACAGCCAGATCCTGGACGATAATTCCGTCCACGCCCATATCGTTGAGCTCATCGACCTGATTTCTCATATCCTCAATTTCATTCTCAAAAACGATGGTATTCATCGTTACATACACCTTCACATTTCTCAGGTGAGCATATTCCACCGCTTCTTTCAGCGTCTCAATGTCAAAGTTGTCCGAGTATGCACGTGCTCCAAATTTCTGCATCCCCAGGTATACGGCGTCGCATCCGTTTGCAATCGCCGCTATCAAAGCTTCCATATTTCCGGCAGGTGCCAGCAGCTCAGTCATAATTCCTCCTTATTCATGAAATCATCATTACCTACAGAGAAAATTGTATCACAGAATTTGTTGACTTTTCAATCTCATTATGCTATATTACTCTAAACTCTTTGCACTGCATATAAATCTACAGTACGAACTGAGCAGGCGATGGATTTCCATGGGGCCGGGCCACTGTTGTGGCAGCAGATGAAGTTATAAACAGCAGCATCTGTGGGACAGTAATTAATGTATTGTTCCACAGGTGTATTTTTTTACCCAAAAGGAACGAACATGTAAGAGTGAATCATAGTATCTTACATATGGAGGTAATTTTTATGAAACCGAAAAAATCTGCAGAGAAAACAGCACCTGTTATCACCGGCAGCGACGGTGTAAAACTTGCGATGAAGGTATCCAAGGTCAGCATTGCAGTTAATCTTGCACTCTCTGTTTTCAAGCTCCTGGCCGGAGTTCTGGCTCATTCAGGGGCTATGATTTCAGACGCGGTACACTCCGCTTCTGACGTATTCAGCACCATCATAGTAATGATCGGAGTCACCATATCCGGAAAAGAATCCGATAAGGAGCATCCTTATGGCCACGAACGTCTGGAATGCGTAGCCTCTCTGCTTCTTGCAGTCATTCTTGCCGCAACAGGGTTTGGAATCGGCAAAACCGGTTTTGATAAACTGGCAGGCGGTAACCTTGACACTCTACCCGTACCCGGAGTGTTAGCCCTTACGGCAGCAATCGTTTCCATAGCTGTTAAAGAGTGGATGTACTGGTACACCAGGGCAGCAGCCAAAAAAATAAACTCCGGGGCACTTATGGCCGATGCATGGCATCACCGTTCAGATTCCCTTTCATCGATAGGGGCATTAATAGGGATTCTCTCCGCAAGAATGGGCTTCCCTGCAGGTGATCCTATTGCCAGTCTGGTAATCTGCCTCTTCATTCTGAAGGCGGCTTACGATATTTTCCGTGATGCACTGGACAAAATGGTGGACCACGCGTGTCCGGACAGCATGGTAGAAGAGATCGAAGCACTGGTTCTTGCACAGCAGGGAGTAGAAAAAATAGACGATCTGAAGACTCGTCTATTCGGTGCCAAGGTGTATGTTGATGTTGAGATTGCTGTTGACGGTACTAAGACGCTGAACGAGGCTCACAAAATTGCCGAGCAGGTTCATGACGTCATTGAGGCGGAGATTCCAGGTGTGAAGCACTGCATGGTTCACGAAAATCCCGTAGATGTCAATTAGACATGTATAGTCTTATAGATAATCCACAAATGAATTGAGTACCGCATTGTCGTTGTCGCCTCTCCAGACTGCAACTACTGATGCGTTTTCATCGGTGCCCGCCAGAGGAATGCAGTGGATGCCCTCAAGTCCGTTAATTCTCTGGGTGATGTATCTGGGCATTACGGAGATTCCCTCCTCTGCGGCAACCATCATCAGTATACTGTCGATGTCATCAGTGTGAAACACTACCTTGGGTTCAAAGCCTGCATCGATATACTTCTGCCTGTAGGCATCGGAAAGGTATGAACCGGAGGGAGACAGGTAAAGAAGCTCTTCTTCCTTCAGATCATTTCGCGTGAGATAGGATCTGTTTACAAATGGATGAGTGTTGTATATCACCACATCAAGTGTGGACTCTTCAACCTTTCGCCACTGCAGTCCTTCACAGTCTATGATTTCATCGTGATCCCATGTAAAAATTATATCCAGGTCCTCGCTCAGGAGGGCCTGTGCCATTTCTCCACAGTTACATCTTCGGCACGTGATAAACACGTTAGGATGCTCACGTCTGAAGCTGCGTAGTGTTTTGGACAGCCTGCTGTATTCATATCCTCTGGTATATCCCAAACTCAGGGTTCCTCCATCACTTCCTGACATAATGGCAATCTTTGATACCGCTCCGTTCATTCTTTCGAGTATAGCCTTGGCATCCACGAGAAAGGCCGCTCCCTCCTCAGTCAGACTCACGGGTCTTTTTTTTCTGTCAAAGAGGCTGGCGTGCAGTGCTTCCTCCAGGTTCTGAATCTGCTGTGTAACCGCAGTCTGGGATACAAAGTGCCTTTTTGCAGCCTTGGTGAAGCTTCCGAGCTCGGCTACACTGATAAAATATTCAAGCTGTGTCTGATTCACTGTTCAACACCTCACAGTATTTCGTAATTATAAGATAATCCAATTATAGCATTGAAATATCGAATTATCAATCCTGTCTCTTTGTGTTATAATTAGAAATAACAATAAAGGCAAATCATTAATGGCAAGTTGTCGAATGTGTTTCTTCCAATAAATAATAGTTTGTTTCGTTTGTGCATTCGGCTAATACTTTCATCCTTTGTTGATTTAAATTTACACTTCAGTACGCGACAGCCCTCCGGTAGTGCCTAAACCGGAGGGCTGTTACTGTTTTTGATTTTATAACTTACAAAACCGCAGAAATGATGTATAATTCTGTTATACAAGGAGGCGAAAACCATGAAGATTAAATTTAATCCGGACTCGGAGATTGTCAAGCTGGTTCAGGACGGGCTCAAGAAAACAGGAGGCTACTGTCCGTGCAGACTTGAAAAAACTGAAGAGACAAAATGTATGTGCAAGGAATTCCGCGATCAGATAAAGGATCCTGATTTTGAGGGTTTCTGTCACTGCATGCTATACTATAAATCCCTGGAAGCCTAAGCACCGGGGATTTTCTCTTTTTTCATTTTATTCTGTATTACTGCATATGCGATGATCATCATGATATCGGTAAATATCCATGATGCAGGGTATACAAGCAGCAGTGTGATGTATGTATGGCTTATTCTGAAAACCGTCAGAAGCCATATTACCCTGAAAACTACTGAACCGAGTACTGTTATTACTGTCGGAGTTATTCCATAGCCCTTTCCCCTGAGTGATGAACCAAGTATTTCGAAAACTGAGCACATAAAGTGAACGACAAGCACATACCTCATTCTTATAAATGCCAGATTCATTATCTCTGCATCCGAGGTGTACAGTCCTACCCAGAAACTTTTCGCTGCAAGGAATACTGATATCATCAGAATAACACATATAGTTGCCTCGGCAATGCATACCATGGTGATTCTGCTACATCTCTCACTTTTGCCTGCAGCATAATTCTGTCCGACAAAGGTTACAGCCGCCTGATTGAAGGCGGTAATCATATAGAAATCGAATAATTCAAAATTCAGTGCTGCAGCACTGCCTGCAATGGTTTTGCTGCCGAAACTGTTTATTCCTCCCTGGATGCTTACGTTGGCTATGGAGAAAACCATTGACTGAACAGCTGCCGGCCCGCCGATTTTCAGTATTTTAATAAGAATTGGCCTGGATATAGTGAGTTTTGACAGCTGAAGGCGAATGGAAGACGTCTCTCTGCACAGCAGCCTCAGTATAATGACTGCGCTCAGAACATTGGCCACAGTCGTGGCAATGCCCACACCGGCAACCCCGAGCCTGAAAACGATTACGAGCACCAGATTCAGCAGCAGATTAACCACCCCGGTAAGAATCAGACAGATCATCGGTCTCCTGGTGTCTCCCACACTTCTCAGAACTGCCGCCCCGAAATTATAGACAACTGCAAAGGGTGCGCCGATGAAATATATTCTCAGATATAAGGTGGCAGAACCTATAACATCATCCGGTGAGCCTATTAAATGCAGCAGCATCGGCGCCGCAATCATACCCGCAATCATCAGTACAAGCCCGCTGTATGCGGCAAACAGCATGGATGTATGCACCGCAGTGCTGACACCCTTTTCATCCCTTCGCCCTATCATCTGGGCAATTACTATGTTCGTTCCGATAGAAAGCCCTGTGAATGCACCTATAAAAAGATTTATAAGCGGGGAATTTCCGCCAACCGCCGCCAGAGCATCCCCTCCGGCAAACTTACCTACTACTGCAACGTCTGCAGCATTAAACAGCTGCTGCAGTATTCCGCTGACCGCAACCGGAAGAGCGAACAGCAGGATTTTCATGGCCACAGGGCCGTTTAACATGTCTACTTTCTTCTCTGATATCTCCTTGTTCTTCATCTTAAGCAATAACTCCCTGCTAATATGTATTCTATTATACATTATACTCCTCTGTGTCAATGGCCGGTTTTTTCGCCGGTCATGATGCCAGAAGAGGAAAAAAAGAATCCATAGAAACTATGGATTCTGAATATTCCTGGTTGCGGAGGCAGGACTTGAACCTGCGGCCTCCGGGTTATGAGGCGTCTATGAACGCTGATTTGCGCTCCGAATAAGTCTGTTTAGACCGACTTTATCGGAAAATCCGCAAAAACTCGAAGATCGTATGCTTCTGTGTCCATTGCTTTCTGCTGTTCGGGTCGGGCGGAAATAGCCATCCAGCGCCGGAAAAATTGAACCAATATTAGTCGGAAATAAAAAGCCACTACCACATCTCTTTCAAACCTTGTACACTGGAAAGCGCCAACAGCCCAGTGGAAAGGAGCATGATGA
>JALENF010000026.1 GCA_022767945.1 Bacillota bacterium | reverse complement strand
AAACGGCAGGGTTATAGACAGACACTACAGCAAGTTTCGCCAGATAAATCGCTATCTGGAGATCGTAGAGGACGTATTCCCATATCTTCCCAAAGATAAGACCCTGAAAATAATTGACTTCGGTTGCGGCAAGGCCTATCTGACCTTTGCGCTGTACCACTATCTGAAGGTTGTGAAGAAGAGAGATGTTGAAATAATAGGACTTGACCTGAAAAAAGATGTAATTGACTTCTGCAACAAAATCTCCTGTGACCTTGGCTACAGCGAGCTTAAGTTTCTCATGGGTGACATCGCCGACTATACCAGTGACAATGCAGATATGGTGGTTACGCTTCATGCCTGCGATACCGCAACTGACTATGCTTTGATAAATGCAGTAAACTGGAACACTAAGATAATACTTTCTGTTCCATGCCGCCAGCACGAGCTTTTCAGTCAGATTCGCAACGAAGTCCACCAGCCCATGCTGAAGCACGGCATTCTGAAAGATCGTCTGACCGAATATCTGACGGACGGACTCAGAGGTCTCAAGCTGGAGGCTGCCGGATATGATGTGGCTATGATCGAATTTACAAGTCTGGAGCACACTGCAAGAAATATAATGATCAAAGCTGTCAAAACGGGAAGTTCTGACAGTACTTCAGCTCGTAAAGCCCAGTCTCAGTATGAGGCACTTCGCGACTTTTATCACGTGCACCCCACTATTGAGAAACTGAAGTAGCGGTACAAGCGGATTATTCTAGAAAATCATTACCAAAACAAATTGAGGGAGTAACCGACTAAGGTACTCCCTCTTGTATTATTCTTTTTTTTTTGATTATTCTGCGGATTTACCAGCTTCCGCCGCCTCCTCCGCCAAAGCCGCCGCCAGAGAATCCGCCTCCGCCAAAACCGCCGCCTATGCTTCCGCCGCCGGAATCTGCCGCTGAAGCAACGATTGAATTGATAACACTGCTCTCCATAGATTTTGCACAGCTGTTGAACATCTGGCTGTACCACAGCATGCTGTAAACGGATGTTGAATTATAACCATGGTACCAGTCCGGCTGATTAACACGAATCTTCTCAAATTTCTTGGCCCATTTATCAGATAATCCCATTACATATGCATACGGCATAATGTTGTAAAAATACTCAGGATCCTCTTCAACAAGCATATTCAGCTTTTCCAGTTCTGCAGTTTCGATAAAATCTCTGAAGCCGAGAATCTGACCCTGCAGCCTTGCGCCCCTCTCTGTTCTCTTTCTCATAAGCACGACTGCCGTAAAAGTAACCAGAGTCGATATTACAACCAGCAGTCCATATGCAGCACTCTCCATCAGTACGGAAGTAATCACTGCGGATATCCCCACACCGATTACTGCAAATACAGTCGCAATAACCACTGTGACTCTTCTCTTTGCCCTGCTTGTAGCATCCCATTTATCAAACAGATTGATAATGTACAGCATACTTATTACAAGGAATAATCCAATCGGAATCAGGCCAAGGAAAGCGACAGCCTTAAACTTTGCCGTAGCCGCGATTATTACGCTTATAACCGGAGGGACAAACATCATAACGAACCCTATGATCCTGCATACTGTTGAAGAAACAGTAAACAGAGCGTTCTTTCCTTTATAGCTGTCCTTTATCTGCTGCTGAGCCAGCTGGAAATCTTCACCAAATCCGCTCGGAAGATCGTCAGTTTCCACTGAATCACCGGCTTCAAACAGACCTCTGAAGAAAGTTCTTACGAAGGTCTTTTCGCTGCGGTCAATATCCCTCAGCTTATCCAGTCTGAATCGGTTCTTGTCATACTCTGTAATTCGAAGGTATCCCTTTTCCGCAAGGTACATGATAAGAGACAGGACATCCTTGTAGTCGACGCTTCCATCTATAACATATCCCATATCCGCAGGGGTCATGCCCTCAGGCGGATAGAATTCCACAGTCTTAACTATCTTAGGATCTCTTCCGAACAGGAACCACAGAAGCAGCATCACTGCCGGAATCACAATAAGTGTTGCTGTCAGAGGAACCGCCATCCAGTTTCTGTTTGCAGGGTTCTCCCAGTATCCTTCAGGCAGTTCTGCGCTTAGCGTAATTCCGTATCCCTTCGGTAATTTCTTTGCGTTAATAGTTATAACGTTCTTTTTCTCATCGTAGTTGTACTCAACCTCTGCCTTTCCTGTAGAGCCGTAGCGTCCGCCATATAGCTGTATGGTGTCGGCATCTATAGCTTTAGGAAGCTTAACCTTAATCGTGGACGCCTGAATGGAAGTGTCCCAGCCTGTAGGGAGAAGATCCAGAGACAGATAATCCTTCTCACTGTCCTTATCCTCATATCCCACAATGTTGTATCTGATATTATAGGTGTGCTTTCCCTTAAGAACCCTGTCAGCATCTCCAATTTTTATTATCTGATTCCAGCTGTTGTCATACTCGCTGGAAACCTCATATGGATCACCGTCAACATCGATTTTTTTAACCGTATAGATTCCCGGTTCATAAGGTATATACCTGAAAATACCGTGCTTTGCCTCCTTGAAATTGACCTTGATAGTCTCTTCAACCTTGCACACGTGGCTATCTGTAACATCAACGTTTACGTCGAATCTGTTCGTAGTATATCCGGCACTTTCACCGAATGCAAAGGCAGGCAGTGACAATGTCATAACCAGGGACAACGCAATAATGCTAAATAGTTTCTTCATTTAAAATTCCACCTTTACGTTCTTACGTTCTTCTTCAGCATCCACCTCAAACATAGGCTTTCTTGTAAAGTGGAATATTCCTGCAAGAATATTGCTCGGGAACATTTCGCATTTATTGTTGAACTGTTTTACAACTCCGTTATAATACTTTCTTGCATTTGCTATGTCGTTCTCCACGCTCTTGAGCTGTTCCTGAAGATCCAGGAAGTTTGTGTTCGCCTTCAGATCAGGATAGCTCTCTGCAACAGCAAAAAGAGTTTTCAGCGTTCCTGTCAGATTCTTCTCGCCTTCGATTTTCTCTTCGATTGTGCCTGCAGACTGCGCCATATTTCTAGCAGCGACAACCTTTTCAAGTGTCTCAGACTCGTGCTTTGCATACCCCTTTACAGTTTCAACCAGATTAGGAATCAGGTCATATCTTTTCTTCAGATAAACATCCATCGTTGAGAAGCTCTCCTCTACGCTGTTCTTCAGCCTGATAAATCCGTTGTATCCTGTAACTGCCCAGATTGCAATAAGAGCAACAACAACCAATACTATAATTCCAATAATCATCTCTATTCCTCCTTGTTAATAATCAGAATTATATTTAAGTTCATTATACACCATTTATGTCCCAGCAAATAGGGCTATCACCATTTTTCTCCAGAAATTCATTTGTTTTAGAAAAATACCGCCCTCCGAAGAACCCGTTGTACGCAGACAGCGGACTTGGATGCGCTCCAGTAAGGATCAGATGCTGAGGTGCTGTTATCAGCCGCGTCTTAGACTTGGCATTTGCACCCCACAGTATGAAAACCACAGGCTTCTCTCTCTCATTGAGCAGTTCAATCACCCGGTCCGTAAACTGTTCCCATCCCTTTCCGCGATGGGAGTTTGCCTGATGTGCACGCACCGTCAGGCAGGTATTCAGCAGAAGAACACCCTGGTCAGCCCAGCTCTGCAGATATCCATGTCCCGGAATATCCATACCAATATCGTCCTTCAGCTCCTTATATATATTAACAAGCGAAGGCGGAGTCTTAACCCCCGGCTTAACGGAAAAAGCCATTCCGTGAGCCTGCCCAGGTTCGTGATATGGATCCTGCCCCAGAATAACCGCTTTTACCTCTTCGTAGGACGTTGCCTTCAAAGCATTAAAAATGTCATACATATCCGGATATACGGTATGCTCCCTGTATTCCTGTATGAGAAAAGCTCTCAGCCTCCGGTAGTATTCCTTGTCGAATTCACCTTCCAGCACCTCATCCCATCTGTTTCCTATATTAACCATTTTGCTTACTCCTTTACTGCGACTCTGTATCTGTTTGGTTCAAGTTCTCCGTCCGTCCTGAATGCAAAGCTCAGGTTAGAGTATTTTCCGGCGAAGTAGGTTTTGTTACAGGCCTTGTGTCCAACCATGTTGGAGAAAGACTCCGGGCAGGAGAAAACGTCGACCTTCGTCCGCCCTCTTCTGTCAAAACCCCCTCCGACCGGGTTGCCTAGACTGAGTGCGTCAAGCTGCGCCTGAATGCGATCCCTTGCAATTTCGCCCTCCACCAGCTGACGAAATGCCGGATGATATGTATTGCCACTGATTTCTCCGTTTTCATTGATCAGGTCGCTGCTCTTCAGGCCTACACGAATGATGTTTATCCCTGCGTCATCAATAATCTGATACATGGCCTTGGTCCGTGAAAGTGCCTCCTCCTGGGACAGCGGCTCATATTCACCCCGCCTGTACATATTATACAGTTCGGTATCGTTTATGACTATTGTAGGATACAGACGTGCAATCTGAGGACCGATTTTTACTGTTTCTCTTGCGGAATAAAGTGAGGCTTCCATCGTGTCTCCCGGAAGGCCTATCATGAGCTGGATTCCCAGCTCAAAGCCGTAGTCCTGAATCAGCCTGCTGCTTCGGTAAACGATTTTGCTGTCGTGACCTCGTCCTGCTTTCTTAAGAATCTCATCATCAAATGACTGAACTCCCAGCTCGATGGTGTCTGCACCATACTTTTTCAGATTATCAAGGATTTCCTCATTGATATAGTCAGGGCGGGTGGACATATGAATCTTGTGTATACGTCCGCTGTCCTTGTATTTCTTTGCAACTGACAGAAAAGCGGACTGTTCTTCAATGGGAATTCCGGTGAAGCTTCCTCCAAAGAAAGCTATTTCTATGGTTTCCACACTGCTCTTTTCTAAAGTGGACAGATAGGTTTCTATTGTGTTTTTCACATCTTCCATGGTCACCCCGCCGCTTCGTGCAGTTATCTTCTTCTGATTGCAGAATACGCAGTCGTTGGGACAGCCCTTATGCGGGATAAATACAGGTATTATTGCGTGTTTCTTCATTTTTCTCCTTATCTGCAAAGAGACTGAACCCTTCGGATTCAGTCTCTGATAATCGTTCTAAAATCAGTCTTCTTTTATCAGCTCCTTCAGTGAGGTTGCCAGACCTGCAAGACCCGAAATCTCTGAAGGGATAATAATCTTGGTTGCCTGACCATCGGCAGCCTTCTCAAAGGAATCCAGACTCTTAAGAGCTATGATTTCCTTGTTTGGATTTGACTCAACCAGCATTCTGATACCATCTGCCGTTGCCTGCTGAACCATTCTGATTGCCTCAGCCTGACCTTCAGCTTCACGGATAGCAGCTTCTCTCTTAGCTTCTGCTTCAAGAATGGTAGATGCCTTATTAGCTTCAGCTTCCAGAATAACAGCTTCCTTATTACCTTCTGCAATAAGGACTGCTGACTTCTTCTCACCTTCTGCCTTCAGGATAGCTTCTCTTCTTTCACGTTCTGCACGCATCTGCTTTTCCATAGCCATCTGGATATCCTTAGGAGGAGTGATATTCTTTACCTCCACACGGTTTATTTTAATTCCCCATGGGTCTGTAGCCTCGTCAAGAACCAGTCTGATCTTTGTGTTGATGTGTTCACGTGATGTGAGTGATTCGTCCAGCTCCAGCTCTCCGATAATGTTTCTTAATGTAGTAGCTGTCAGATTTTCAATTGCATCCATTGGACTTTCTACGCCGTATGTGTATAGCTTAGGATCTGTAATCTGGAAATACACAACCGTATCGATTTCCATAGTTACATTATCCTTAGTAATAACAGGCTGTGGCGGGAAGTCTATAACCTTCTCCTTCAGTGAAACCTTTCTGGCAACCTTATCGATTAGCGGAATCTTAAAGTGCAGACCCACCTGCCATGTTCCGTTATATGCGCCCAGCCTTTCAATTACATAAGCTCTTGCCTGCGGTACAATTCTAATATTTGTAGCAATCAATGCGATGGCTATCACTACAAGAATTACCAAAACAATTTTTCCAAACATCTTTTCCCCCTACTCCTCGACCGGTGCAACAATCAGTTTAACACCTTCGATTCTTTCTACTTTGACTTTTTCTCCTGCGGCTATTTTCTCCTCTGTGCCGCAGAGTGCACTCCATTCCTGACCCGAAAGGTTTACAATTCCTGCAGACATATTGTCTACATCTGTCTTAGCAGTACCAATCCTTCCTATCAAAGCCTCCACATTGGTTTTCTCCTGCCCTGTCCTGAGCTTCTCGATAAAGATTTTTCTTGTCCCTACCATCAGAACTACAGACACTGCAAGAAAGATAACAATCTGAATTGGAACAGACACATTAAGTATCGAAGCCACCAGCGCCACAAGCGCTCCCCCTGCAAACCATATGGTTACAAGTCCCATGGTAAGCGACTCGATAACACCGAACACAACAGCTGCCAGCAGCCAGAATGCAGGTGCACTAAGTAAGATATCCAGCATATAACCTCTCCTCTCTTATATTATCACATACCCTTTTTTATTATTTATCATCCAAAAAACAGAGATTTTGCTCCGAATGTAGCGTATGCAACGATTATCCCTGCAATGCATACTCCCAGAAATATCGCAGGAAAAGCTCTTTTCAGTCTCATATCCATCATCGCCGCAACCAGTGCTCCCGTCCATGCCCCTGTCCCCGGCAGAGGAATTGCAACCAGCAGAACCAGACCAAACCACTGATATTTATCTATAAGTCCCTTCTTAGATTTTGCTTTATTTTCAAATCTGACAACGATTCTGTTAAGGTCTTCGCTTTTGCGCCTGAGCCATTCAAATACCTTTCTGATAAAAATTATTATAAAAGGAATCGGAATCAGGTTACCGATTATCGCCGCAGCCAGTGCCTCCCAGAATCCAAGACCGGATGCTACACCCATTGGAATGGCACCCCTGAGTTCCACCACAGGAACCATCGAAACGAGTGCTGTCATAATCAGATTCCCAATATGTGTCGCTCCCATACCCGTCATTAAATGATTTCTCCTTTTGTATTATTGCCCTCCGGGCAATCCTGTTCTCAATATATTTTACCACGACAGGGCATATACTTTCAAGCAAAATAAGGGTTGTCCCCATTTTGCCCCGGAGTGCCTTGAAAAAAGGACTGCCGGCTAGATAAACCTGGCAGTCCCGTCAATTTTTTAATATTTATTTTTCAGCTTTTTCAGCCTTTGTCTTGATTGCTGCGTGTGCTGCTGCAATTCTTGCAATAGGTACTCTGAATGGTGAGCATGATACGTACTGAAGTCCGATTCTGTGACAGAATTCGATACTCTTCGGTTCGCCACCGTGCTCTCCGCAGATTCCCAGCTTGATATTAGGGCGTGTCTGCTTTCCTAATGTAACAGCTGTCTTCATCAGCTGTCCTACACCTTCCTGATCAATTGTCTGGAATGGATCTTCCTCGAAGATTCCCTTATCGATATATTCTTTGATAATCTTTCCTGTATCGTCTCTTGAGAATCCGAATGTCATCTGTGTCAGGTCATTTGTTCCGAATGAGAAGAACTCTGCTTCCTCTGCAATCTTGTCTGCAGTTACTGCAGCTCTTGGAACTTCAATCATTGTTCCGATCACGTATTCCATTGTTGTATCGTGCTCTGCCAGGCATTTTTCGATAGTATCTACAACTGTCTTCTTAACGTCAGCAAGTTCCTTTACATTTCCTACAAGCGGAATCATGATTTCAGGAACGATGTTGAAGCCCTTCTCTTCCTTTACTTCGATAGCAGCTTCCATGATTGCTTTTGTCTGCATTCTTGCAATTTCAGGATATGTAACTGCAAGACGGCATCCTCTGTGACCAAGCATAGGGTTGAATTCGTGAAGTTCTGCAGCCGTTGCCTTCAGCTTCTCCAGTGATACCCCTGAAATCTTTGAAAGTTCTGCCATGTCTTCTTCTGTCTGTGGAAGGAACTCATGTAGAGGTGGATCAAGAAGTCTGATAGTTACAGGTCTTTCTTCCATAACCTCATACATTCCCTTGAAGTCACCCTTCTGGAAAGGTAACAGCTTAGCAAGAGCCACTTCTCTTTCCTCTACTGTATCAGCCATAATCATCTGTCTGATTGCAGGAATTCTGTCTTCTTCAAAGAACATGTGCTCAGTTCTGCACAGACCAATTCCCTCTGCTCCGAATTCGATTGCCTGCTTTGCATCTCTTGGGTTGTCAGCATTGGTACGAATCTTCAGAGTTCTGCTTTCATCTGCCCATGCCATAAGCTGATTGAAGTCATCTGAGAATGTTACTGCCTGAGTCTCCAGCTGGCCTTCGTAAACATTTCCGTTTGTACCGTTGATGGAAATGAAGTCTCCTTCTTTATATACGTTTTCTCCCACTGTCAGTGTCTTTGCAGCTTCATCTACGATAAGCTTGGAGCAGCCTGCGACGCAGCACTTACCCATACCTCTTGCTACTACTGCAGCGTGGCTTGTCATACCGCCTCTTGCTGTCAGAATACCTTCTGCTGCAACCATGCCGGCAAGGTCTTCAGGTGATGTTTCCTGTCTTACAAGAATTGCCTTGTGTCCGTTTGCTACTGCTTCTTCTGCACATGCTGCTGTAAAGTAGATTTCACCTGTTGCTGC
>JALENF010000079.1 GCA_022767945.1 Bacillota bacterium | reverse complement strand
CGTCTATTGGAGTGTAGTCGATTTTGAAGTCACCTGTATGGAACAGGGTTGCCGCCGGTGTCTGGATATAAAGTGCAATAGCGTCAGCAATTGAATGAGTAGTTCTAATCGGTTCGATTCTGAATTCCCCAACCTTGAACTTGGTGCCTGCATTTATTGTATTCAGTCTGGCAGTAAGTCCATGCTCCTCCAGTTTATTCTTTATCAGACCCAGTGTCAGCCTTGTACCATAAATTGGAACGTTGAATTTTCTGACAAAATAAGGAACAGCACCGATATGGTCTTCATGTCCGTGAGTGATTACCATACCTACTATCTTGTTTGCATTCTTGTCAAGATAACTGAAATCAGGAATAACAACATCGATACCATACATTCCCTCTTCGGGGAACGAGTTACCGCAGTCGATAACAAGTATCTGATCCTTATATTCTAAAACTGTTATATTCTTGCCTATTTCATTCAATCCACCCAAAGGAATAATCTTCAGATTTTCCGCACGTGAAGCAGGGTGCTTGGCCTTGCTCTGCTTCTGCTTCTGTTTCTGCTTCTGAACTTCCTTAGCTTTTGAACGTTTTGGCTGAGCCTTTGGCTTAAGCACCCCTTCAAAAGGGTTCTTTTCCATCGGGCTCTCCTTCTTCTTTTGAATCTGTTTCTGTTTTGTCTTAGTCTTGCTGGTTTTGTTTCCCTGCATAGGCTTCGACTGTCTTTGTTTTGGTTGTTTCTTGCTGTTGTAATCTATCATATACTCCCCTTTACTTGATTACTATGTTAACAAGCTTATTAGGAACAGCAATTACCTTTACAACGTTTTTACCCTCTGTAAGAGCCTTAACAGCATCATTTTCAAGTGCTGTCTTTTCCAGCTCATCACGGCTTAGATTGTTATCTACAATCATCTTTTCTTTAACTTTTCCATTAATCTGAACTACGATTTCGATAGTATCCTTTACTAATGCTGATTCGTCATATTCAGGCCATGATACTTTTGTAAGTGAATCTGTGAATCCAAGAGATTCCCACATTTCTTCACAAATATGAGGTGTGAACGGTGAAAGGATAACTACTAGGACCTCAATAGCCTTCTTCAGGAATGCCTGATTTGCATCAGGTAATTCCTTATACCTGTATAATTCGTTTACTAGTTCCATAATAGAACTGATAGCTGTGTTGAAGCTGAAACGTCCTCCCACATCCTCAGTTACTTTCTTAATTGTAGTGTTAAGAACATAATTCAGTTCTTTATCTGCGTTTGTTCTGATCTGGTATGAATCGTCAGCAGATTTATCGCTGTTCACAAACTCATATACCAGACGCCATACTCTGTTGAGGAACCTGTAGCTTCCCTCAACTCCCTTATCTGACCAGTCAAGTTCTCTTTCCGGTGGTGCTGCGAACAGAATGAACAGTCTTGCTGTATCAGCACCATACTTATTAATGATTTCTTCAGGGCTGACAACATTCCCTAATGACTTGCTCATCTTTCTTCCATCTTTGTTAACCATTCCCTGAGTTAACAGATTTTTGAACGGTTCCTCTGTGGAAACAAGACCCAGATCATATAATGCCATCTGGAAGAATCTTGCATACATCAGGTGAAGAATTGCATGTTCCACACCACCGATGTACTGGTCAACATTCATCCAGTAATCAACTTTCTTTTTATCGAAGGCTGCTTCTGTATTCTTTGGATCACAGTATCTCAGGAAATACCATGAAGAGTCAAGGAATGTGTCCATTGTATCCATTTCTCTTGTAGCCTTCTTGCCGCATCTTGGACAGGTGCACTCTGAAAAGGATTTGGATGTTGTTAACGGTGATTCGCCCTTACCTGTGAACTCAACATCCGTAGGCAGAAGTACAGGAAGATTTTCTTCTTTTTCAGGTACCCATCCGCAGTCGTCGCAGTAAATCATAGGAATTGGAGTTCCCCAGTATCTCTGTCTTGAAATCAGCCAGTCACGAAGTCTGTAGTTAACAGTCTTCTTTCCGATTCCTTCGGAATCAAGCCATTCAATTACTGCCTCAATAGCCTCTTTATTGTCCATGCCGTTAAACTTGCCGGAGTTAATCATCTTACCCTGAGCTGCAAAAGCTTCCTTAAGATTATTAACATCAATTTCCGGATCATCAGTATCAACTACAGGAATAATTTCCAGGTTAAATTTCTTGGCAAAGTCGAAGTCTCTCTGGTCATGTGCAGGTACAGCCATGATTGCCCCTGTACCATATCCCATAAGTACATAGTCAGAAATGAAGATTGGAACCTTCTTTCCGTTTACAGGGTTGATTGCATATTTTCCGATGAACACACCTGTCTTTTCGTTAGAAGTGGATGTTCTTTCAATGTCGTTCATATGCCCAACCTTTTCAAGATATTCAAGAACCGGTGCTTCATATTCTGTGCCCTTTACAAGCTCCATTACATAAGGATGTTCCGGTGCCATTACCATATAAGTAACACCGAATAATGTATCCGCACGTGTGGTAAATACCTTCATTGTTTTGTCAGTTCCGTCAATCCTGAAGTCGATTTCTGCACCGGTTGATTTGCCGATCCAGTTCTTCTGCATAACCTTAACCTTGTTAGGCCATCCCTCAAGCTTATCAAGATTGTTAAGAAGTCTGTCAGCATAATCTGTAATCTTGAAGTACCACTGTGAAAGGTTCTTCTTACCTACTGCAGTTCCACATCTTTCACAGCATCCGTCAACGACCTGTTCATTAGCCAGTACAGTCTGACAGCTTGGACACCAGTTAACAGGATTTTCCTTCTTGTATGCCAGACCCTTGTTGTAGAACTGAATAAAAATCCACTGCATCCACTTATAATATTCAGGATTACATGTCTGAACCTCTCTGTCCCAGTCATATGAAAGACCCAGCTGTTTAAGCTGTTCTTCCATCTCGTGGATATTGTTCCATGTCCAGGTTCCGGGTTCCACACCATTTTTAATAGCAGCATTTTCAGCCGGCAGGCCGAATGAGTCGAAACCCATTGGATGCAGGACATTATAACCCTGCATGCTGAGACATCTTGCAATAACATCACCTATTGAATAGTTTCTTACATGTCCCATATGAAGCTTACCGGAAGGATATGGGAACATTTCAAGGACGTAGTACTTTTTCTTGCTATCGTCCTCTACAGTTTTAAATGTGTTGTTTTCCTCCCAGTATTTCTGCCATTTTTCTTCTATCTCTCTGAAATTGTACTTCTCATTCATTTTCTTCTCCATTCTCAACTTCTATAAAAGTGCAGTCACCCCATACCTTTTCAATGTTGTACTTTTCTCTGGTATCTTTATTAAAAATATTAACGACGATATCGCCAAAGTCCATCAGAACCCATCCGGAGTTCTGTTTACCATCGATGCTCTTTACAAAGAGTCCCTCTTTTGCAAATGCATCTTCTACATCATCAACGAGGCTGTACACCTGTCTGTCAGAATTACCTGTTGCAATTACCATATAGTCAGCAAAGGATGCTTTTTCCATAATATCAATGACAGTAATGTCTGTTGCCTTCTTACTGTCCAGTACTTTTGCTGCAAGCAATGCATATTCTCTATTGTTCATTAATTGGTTTCTCCTCTTTTAAATAATAATCTCTAGCCTTTAAAGTATCTTCATCCAGGAAGTGACCCTGCTGTCTGACGTACTCGATTGTCCTTTCCAGCGACATTATCAGTGCCTCATCCAGACCTCTGTCCACAGCCTCTCTCAGCTGATTCACACTCGGGTAATCTCTGCCGGGCTCAATGGCATCAGCCAGGTAGATGATTTTCTCAAGTTCTGACATTCCCGCTCTTCCGGTAGTATGGAAACTTACGGCATTGATAATATCCTGATCATCTATGCCATATTCCTTTTTTATCATAACAGCTGCAATCTTTCCGTGGGCAAGATTTGGATTATCCAGATACTTTTTATCAAGTCCCAACTGGTTTACATAATCATTTAGCAGGTCAATATTGATTCCCCTGTACATATCATGACAAAGAGCTGCGACTTCAGCTTTATCAACGTCTTCACCATATTTCTCAGCTAACATTACAGCAGTTTTTCTAACACCTTCAGTGTGAATTCGTCTTTTTTCTGAAAGATTCTTTTCTATATAATCAGATATTTTCTTCTTTATATAATCCATGTTCATTTATATACTCCTCTATGCACTGTGGAACAAATTGATTTATGGGCTTCCCCTCTTCCACACATCGACGGATATTTGTAGAAGAAATATTCAGTACAGGATTATTCAAAACTGTGATATCTGAATGATACATATTTCTGTAATGTTCGATTGTCTCCCGGGTTTCGCTTTCCTTATATCCGGGTCTTACGGCAACAATGAAAGATATCCGGGAGAGCAGTTCTTTCCCCCTGTACCAGGTTTCCAGATCCAGAAATGAATCAGTTCCCAGTATGAAATAAAGAACACTGTCTTCATAAATTCTTCCCAGCTCAGTCAACGTGTTGTAGGTATATGAAATGTAATCGTGATTCATCTCATAAGGAGAACATATAAAACCCTCATATTCTTCTGCAACAATGCGAACCATATTAAGTCTGTCTGATTCATCAGCACTGTGTCTTCCAACCTTGAATGGCTGATTTTTTGTCGGCATCAGAATAACCTTGTCAAGCTTACATTCCTCCAGAGCCGAGGTGGCAATTGCTATATGTCCGTAATGTATAGGGTCAAATGAACCGCCAAGTATTCCTATTTTATGCATATTCCTAATTCTTCTAACTGTGCATCCTCAACTAGTCCCGGTGCTTCGCAAACCATACACTGAGCATTCTGATTCTTAGGGAATGCCATGACCTCTCTGATGCTGTTTTCTCCTGTCAGCAGCATAACAAGTCTGTCAAGCCCGTATGCAAGCCCACCATGAGGCGGTGCACCGTACTTAAATGCTTCAAGAAGGAATCCGAATTTTTCCTGACATTCCTCATCAGTAAGTTTCAGTACCTTGAACATCTTAGCCTGTAAGTCACGTTCGTGAATTCTGATACTTCCGCCGCCTAACTCTACACCGTTAAGAACGATATCATACGCATCAGCCTTAACCTTTTCAGGAGCTGTATCAAGAAGAGGAATATCCTCCACTTTCGGATGTGTGAACGGATGATGCATTGCCTTCAGTTCGCCTGTTTCATCGTCCTTTTCAAACATAGGGAAGTCGGTTACCCATAGAAGATTAAACTTCTTATCATCTAACAGACCCAGAATTCCAGCAATATGTCTTCTCAGGAATCCCAAACTGTCGAATACAACCTTTGCTCTGTCTGCAACAATAAGAATAAGGTCATTTGGCTTCGCATCAAATACCTTTGCGATTTCAGCCAGCTCGTCCTGGCTGAAGAACTTGTTCACTGAAGACTTGATTTCATTTTCTTCAACTCTGACCCATACAACACCTTTAGCACCATAGTGCTTAGTAAGGTCAGTCAGCTTGTCGATATCTTTTCTGCTGAACTTGTCTGAGGCGTTATCTATACAGATACCTCTCACATCTCCACCATTTGCAAGTGCATCAGCAAATACCTTGAAATCAGTGCCGGAAACGGTATCGTTTAATGATTTAAGTTCAAATCCGAAACGTGTGTCAGGCTTGTCGCTTCCAAAGCGTTCCATTGCCTCATCATAAGGAAGCCTTGGGAAAGGAGTCTGAATATCAATTCCCATAAGCTCCTTGAATACTCTCTTCAGGAAGCCCTCCTGCATATTGATTACATCATCCTGATCCACGAATGACATTTCCAGGTCAATCTGTGTAAATTCTGGCTGTCTGTCAGCTCTGAGGTCTTCATCTCTGAAACACTTTGCAATCTGCATATATCTGTCGCATCCACTTACCATAAGCAGCTGTTTGAAAAGCTGTGGTGACTGTGGAAGCGCATAGAAATGTCCCTGATTAACCCTACTTGGCACCAGGTAGTCTCTTGCACCCTCAGGCGTTGATTTAATCAGAATAGGAGTTTCGATTTCAGTAAAACCGTTTTCATCAAAGTAGTCTCTCGCGAGCTTGCATACCTTATGTCTAAAACGAAGATTTTCCTGCATCTTAAGCTTTCTTAAATCAAGATATCTGTATTTAAGACGAAGATTATCGTCCACATTGTCGTCGTCCTTAATGTAGATCGGCGGTGTATCAGCTGCAGAATAAATTATCAGATCAGTAGCTGCTACTTCTATATCTCCTGTAGGAATGTTTGTGTTCTTGGAAGCTCTTTCCTTAACTATTCCCTTAATTCCAACCACATATTCGCTTCTTAAAGATTCCGCCTTATCAAAAACACTTTTCTCTGTAGTGTCATCGAATGCAATCTGAACAATTCCGCTCTTATCTCTAAGATCCACAAAGATAAGTCCTCCCAGACTTCTCTGTTTGGAAACCCAGCCGTTAAGAACGACCTCTTCTCCAACATTATCCATTCCCAAAACGCCACACATATGTGTTCTTTTAAATAGTTCTGCCATTATACTAAAGCTCTCCCTTTATTTGATAGTTACTTTGATAGTTCTTCAACTAAATCTTCCAGCTTAACCTCTCTCTGCTGAGAAGTAGCCATCTCTTTAACAGATACAACGCCTTCAGCAATCTCATTATCGCCGATCACAACTGTATATTCTGCACCAAGTCTGTCAGCATACTTAAACTGACCCTTGATATTTCTGGCAAGGGTATCCATTTCAGCCTTAACGCCCTTCTGACGAAGCTCTCTCAGAAGCTTTAATCCGAAAAGCTTCGCATCTTCACCCATTACAGCGATAAAAGCCTTAACAGGCTCCGGCTGAGGTATTTCTACGCCCTTTTCATCCATAAGCATTAACAGTCTTTCAATTCCAAGACCAAAACCTACTCCCGGAATTGGAGGTCCACCGATTTCTTCGATTAGGTGATCATATCTTCCTCCACCGCATACAGTGCCCTGAGTCCCGTTACTGTCAGTTACAAATTCAAATGCAGTCTTAGTGTAGTAGTCAAGACCTCTGACGATTCTAGGGTCAACTATGTATTCAATTCCAAGTGCATCCAGATTCTTTTTAACGTCTTCAAAGGCATTGCGGCAGTCATCACAAAGGTAATCCAGCATATCAGGAGCCTCCTTCACAAGCTCCTGGCAGATTTCAGATTTGCAGTCCAGAATTCTCATAGGATTTCTTTCATATCTGTCCTTACAGGTGTTGCAAAGCTGATCGTATACCGGTTCCAGGAACTTTTTCAAAGCTTCTCTATGCTTCTGTCTGCATTCAGGACAGCCTACACTGTTAATCTTCAGCTTAATGTCGTGGATACCCATTTCGTGAAGGAAATCATATCCAAGACATATTACATCTGTATCAGCAAGCATATTATTTGTTCCAAATATTTCGATACCGAACTGGTGGAAAGCTCTCAGTCTTCCTGACTGCGGCTTTTCATATCTGAAACAAGGTGTAATGTAGTAACACTTTGTCGGCTGTACTTCAGCATACTGCTTGTGTTCGATGAATGATCTGCAGACAGGTGATGTACCCTCCGGTTTTAGAGTGATGCTTCTGTTTCCGTGATCGTTGAAGGTGTACATTTCCTTCTGTACAATATCTGTGGTCTCACCTACTCCTCTGTTAAACAGTTCAGTATGTTCGAAAGCAGGTGTTCTGATTTCTTTGAATCCATACTTGTCGCAAATTTCTGAGAACTTTTTCTCGACATAGTGCCATCTGTAAGCCTGATCCGGCATCATGTCTTTAGTTCCCTTAGGTGCATTAATCGCCATTAATATTAACCTCCTTAAATAAATTTTCTTCTTTTCTGTTTATCATTTCATCTATACGATTTATATATTCCTCATAATTGTATACGTTCGGCACCCTCTCAAGCCTGTTTTCCTTCGGGAAATATACTTTTGTGATGCCTCCCGCACCCATGGCAATATTATGCTGATGCTCGTCCATAATTCGTATATTGTAAATGCATTCCTTTCCCGGCAGAGAATACCCGACATTTTCAAAGGCTCCTGCCATATGCTTCTGACGATACAGATAGTTCGGCTTATATCCCGCATCTTCAAGAATCCTCCGACCTTCATCAAGCATCTCAGCCACAATCTGAGCCTGCCTATAATGAAAATCAGGACTGATATCCTTCAGCCTGGATGCTCTCTTTACCGCAAGAGAATGAACTGTTATATTTGTCGGTTCCATTGCAATCACAGTCTTAAGAGTATTAATAAAGTCTTCCGGGCTCTCCTCGGGAAGTCCAGCAATAATATCAGCATTAATATTATCCATTTTCGCCAGCTTTGCCATTTCAAAAGCTCTGATGATATCCTCAGGGCTGTGGTTTCTTCCTATGAGTTCCAGGGTCTCTTTTTTCATAGACTGAGGATTAATGCTTATTCGGTTAACGCCATGCTCCTTTAATACCTTGAGCTTCTCAGGTGTGATAGTATCCGGTCTGCCGGCTTCTACGGTAAACTCAAGGAGTCTGTCTGTATCAAAACTTTCATATACGGTTTCTATCAAAACCTCCAGCTGCTCTGCAGTCAGAGTAGTAGGCGTTCCTCCACCGATATATATTGATTCAGCATATATCCCGGTCTGCCGCATTCTGTTCCCAACGTAGGAGACTTCCTTTAAAAGAGCCTGAAAATACTTCTCGATTTCATCATCGCATACCTGATTTGATGCAAAGGAACAGTATACACATCTTGTAGGACAAAATGGAATGCCGATATACACACATGCTGATTTTTCAGGAGCATCCCCACAGAAATCAATTTGTCTGTCGTATATATCACATATCAAATCCAGCTTTTCATCGCTTATGTAATATGAATTGCGGAGCTGTTCCTTCGCCTTATCCTGACCATCTGACACAAGCATTTCACCATATAGCTTTACTGGTCTTATACCTGTCAGTATACCCCATTCCGGCTTCATTCCTGTCAGTTCAGACAGCTTATCATAAATCTCCCGTTTAATCTCATTTCGATCAGCTGAATTACTCTCATTGAAGATTATCGCATCATCACCCGGGATATCCTCTTCTTTAAGGAGCCGGTACTGATCAGGTCTGAGAAAAACTTTTATTAGTTCCTCCAGAAGATACTGTTTTTCATAATTTAGAATTTTTATATTAAACAAAAGGATTGTACTCCTTTTCATAACCAATCGTAGTTTCACTCATATGTCCCGGGTAAACAAGTGTATTATCCGGGAAAACAAAAAGTTTTTCTTTTATGGATTTAACAATCTGTGGGAAGGATCCGCCCTCAAAGTCCGTTCTGCCGATTGATGCCCTGAACAATGTATCTCCACTGAAGATACATCCGTCACAAAGGATGCACATTCCTCCAACAGAATGCCCCGGTGTATGCATAAAAACAAGCTCCATGTTTCCGCATTTAACTGAATCCATGTCATCCACAAATATGTCGGTTTTGATAACTATCGGCTTTCCGTATATCTCAACAGAAATATTAAGTTCAGGTTTTGTAAGCATCTCTTCTTCCAGCCTATGTGCAATGATCTTTGCATCAGGACAAAGCTTAAGAACAGATTCAACCCCGCCAATGTGATCCGCGTGACCATGAGTAAGAACAATGTACTTAAGATTAATCCCCTCCTGCTCAATCATCTGATTAAGCTGTGCGTTATATGCTCCCGGATCGACAACAAAACCATCCTTTGTTTCGTCATAAACAAGATATGTGTTGGCCTGTACCGGACCTGTAATAAACTTTTTTACTGTCATCTCTATTCTCCACTGATAATAGTTTTATCCGCGTGCCCTGTATACATTCAGCACGTCTTCAATATTTCTGAATGCTCTCAGAATTCTCTGCATCTGCTGCGTACTTCCAATTGCGATAGTCAGATTGATGGTTGCAGAACCGTCATCTCCGGTCTTCGCATTTATACCCATAATTTTGACGTCATGATCATCGCATACCTTGGAAATATCAGAAAGCATACCTTTTCTGTTACTGCAGACCAGACAGATATCCGCGTTGTATGACTTGCCTACAGTTAAATCCTCCCATTCAACATCAATAAATCTTGCTCTTTCAGATTCAGGAAGTGATTTTATATTAGAACAGTCAACCCTGTGAACAGATATTCCTCTTCCCTTGGTTATAAAACCGATAATTTCATCACCGGGAACAGGATTGCAGCATCTGGATACTCTGATCATCAGATTATCCATACCCTTAACAATAATTCCGGGGTTATCACTGTTCTTATTAATCTGTTTGGTTTTTTTATTCTCCCTGAGTTTAAGAAGAGCCTCTTCCTTTTCCTTTGCCTTCTTTTCCTCAAGGTTTTTGTCTTCATTCATGTATCCGACAAGGAAATTGATGTATCTGCTCAGCAGGGTTCCACCCTTGCTTATCTGAGTGTACAGTTCCTCCATTGTATTTATATTGATGTCCTTAAGTCCCCTTTTAAGGTATGATTCCTTGCAGACAATCTGCGGATCATAGCCTTTCTTACGGACAGTTTTATCTAATAAATCCTTACCTCTTGATACATCATCCGATTTATTTTCCTTTTTCAGCCACTGTCTGATCTTTGTTCTGGCCGTCGAGCTCTTTGCAATCTTCAGCCAGTCAATGCTGGGACCGCTGGAGTTTGATGAGGTGACAATTTCTACAATGTCACCGTTATTCAGCTTATGGTCTATGGTAACCATCTTACCGTTTACCTTCGCACCGACACACTTGCAGCCTACTGCAGTATGAATTTTAAATGCAAAATCTAATGGAGTTGAACCAGCCGGGAGATCAAGTACTTCTCCTTTTGGTGTGAATACAAATACCTGGCTGGCAAACAGATCCATTTTAAGAGTTTCCATAAATTCCTTAGGATCCTTAAGTTCATTCTGCCATTCCAGTGTCTGGCGAACCCATGCAAGTTTCAGATCTTCACTGTTCTGATCGCCTTTGGTATCGCCCTCCTTATACTTCCAGTGGGCTGCGATACCGTACTCAGCAACCTGATGCATTTCACGAGTTCTGATCTGAATTTCAAAAGGCTCACCGTTGTCGCCTAAAACTGTGGTATGAAGTGACTGATACATATTAGGCTTAGGCATAGCGATATAGTCTTTAAATCTGCCGGGCAGCGGTTTCCACATTGTGTGTACCTGTCCAAGTACTGCGTAGCAGTCACGCACACTGTCAACGATAACTCTTACAGCAGTCAGATCAAAAATTTCATCCAGCTGTTTATGCTGCAGTACCATCTTCTTATACACGCTGTACAGATGTTTGGAACGTCCCTTGATTTCATATTCTATACCCATGTCATCAAGAGCTTCTTTTATCTCGTCGATTACTTCGTTTATAAACTGAAGTCTCTGCTCTTTCTTCTCATTTACTTCAACCTTGAGAGTCTCATATATTTCAGGCTGAAGATATTTCAGAGCAGTATCCTCCAGTTCAAATTTTATGGTATATATTCCAAGTCTGCTTGCAAGAGGAGCATAGATATCTATAGTTTCTCTAGATTTTTCAATCTTCTTCTCAGGCTTCATGAATTCAAGAGTTCTCATGTTGTGAAGCCTGTCAGCAAGCTTGATAATCAAAACTCTGATGTCCTTAGACATTGCCAGAAACATTTTTCTCAGATTTTCAGCCTGCGCTTCCTCTTTGGAATCAAACTTGATATTACCAAGTTTGGTTACACCGTCTACCAGGAGTGCTACATCTTCACCATACTCTGAAACAAGCTGTTCTCTTGTATACTCTGTGTCCTCTACAACATCATGCAAAAGACCACCGACGATTGTTTCTTCATCCATTCCAAGCCGTGCCAATAGTTTGGCAACGGCAACTGGATGAATCAGATAAGGCTCGCCGCTTTTTCTCAACTGCCCTTCATGTAATGTCTTGGCAGTATCATAAGCCTTACCTATCAGCTCGGTGTTGTAATTTGGATTTATACTTGTTATTTCAGATAAAAATTGAGATTTAGTGTCCATGTAGCCTGGTGCTCCTGATTCTAATTCTTTTATTTTATATTATTTTTTTCCGCGGTTTTCGCGAACATACTTTGATTTACCCTCGTTCTTGTTCAGTTCATAGAACAGTGGACTGCACAGGAATACGGAAGAATATGTTCCCACAAGTACACCTACAATCAATGGCAGAACGAATTCTCTGATTGATGTTGATACCATGAAGAACAGTGCAAGCATGCCAACTAATGTTGTAAGACTTGTCATCACAGATCTGTCAATAGTCTGGTTGATGCTGTGATTGATAATCTCTTCATTAGACTGTTTACGATGATGCAGTCTTCTGTTTTCTCTGATTCTGTCGAAAATTACAATTGTATCGTTTATTGAGTAACCTACAACTGTCAGAATACCTGCAATAAACGGATTGTTGATTGTTACATTGAATATTGCATAGAATGCAAGAACAATAAGCACGTCATGTACAATTCCGGCAATTGAAGCTGCACCGTACTTCCATGATTTAAATCTGAAGATTATGTAAATCAGCATACATATTGCAGCTATAATAACAGCCTTAAATGCATTAGTCTTAAGCTCCTTACCTACTGTAGGACCAAATTCTTCGGATGCAAGTACATTTTCATCACTGATTCCGTACTTGTCGCCTAATGTCTTAACAACTTCCTGTCTTGATTCACTGTCAAGAGCATTCACGGTCTTGATTACAACCTGATCGTTATCTTTACCGGTCAGAACAACAGAAAGGTCTTTTAAGTCATAATCCTTAAGTGTTTCCTTAACTTCTTCTGAGCTTACAGTCTTGCCCATGTCAATCTGCATCATTGTACCGCCCGTGAAGTCGATACCATAGTTGAAGCCTCTGACAACTGAGAATACCAGACCAACAACGATAATGCATGTACTGATTGCATAGAAAATTTTTCTGTTCTTAAGGAAGTTAAATTCCTTCTTGATAATCTTCTTAGGAACACCTTCTTCACTTACACCAAAGAATTTGTTCTTTCCGAAGGTCTTACTTTCTGCGACAAGTCCAACAAACAGCTGTGTGATTACAACCGCTGTAAAGATACTTACAACAATACCAATCATAAGTGTAAGTGCAAATCCCTTAACTGTAGTTGAACCGATTTCGTAAAGGACAACAGCAGCAATCAGTGTTGTGATCTGTGCATCAAGTACAGTTGTAAGTGCATTTTTGAAGCCCTGATCAACAGCAACTCTTACAGATTTTCCTTTAGCGATTTCTTCTTTTATTCTTGAGAAGATGATGACGTTTGCGTCAACTGCCATACCTATTGACAGGATGATACCGGCAATACCAGGAAGAGTCAGAACTGTTCCCATTCCGGCCATAATCCAAAGTACAAGCAGCACATACATCATCAGGGCGATATCCGCAAAAACACCAAGAATATTGTAAACAACAATCATCAGCAGGAATACCAGTCCCAGGCCAATCAGCCCCGCAACAACACTCTTGTTAAGTGCATCTTCGCCGATTGTTGCAGTCTGTACTGAAGATGTAATATCGTGTAAAGAAATTGGAAGTGCACCACCCTTGATTAGTGCGGCAGTATTAGAAGCTTCCTCCTTGGAGTAGCCACCATTTCCACTTGTAATTTCACATGAAGCCTGTGAAATAGTCTGATCACATGTTGGAGCAGTAACAATACTGTCGTCAAGCATAATAACAATGGCTCTTTCGCTTACGCCAACCTGCTTGAAAACTTCATTAACCTCAACAGTTCCTGAGGATGCCATTCTGGTTCCTTCTGTGAACTTGTCGGCTCCGGCAGATGTGAATTCAAGATTAATTTTATATCCGCCATGCTCAGTATCTGTGTCGATGCCTGCATCTTTAACATCTTCACCGGTCAGCACCACACTGCCATCAGCTAAAAGGAAACTCAGCTGTGCCGTCTGTCCGATCTGCTGAATTGCTTCTTCTGCATTATCAACACCCGGCATTTCAACTCTCAGCCTGTCAGTTCCCTCAATTGAAACTGTTGCCTCTGAAATACCCATAGCATTTACACGGTTGTTCAGTACCGCTCTTGTCTGTTCCATAACCTGTCTAAGTTCATCATCAGACATCTTTGCAACCTCATCCTGGTCTGCTTCCAGAACGACGTACACACCTCCGTTAATGTCTAAACCGAACTTCATAGTGTCTTTAATGGAATTTACAGGTCCGATACCAAGACATGTAACATACCAGCCAAAAGCCACTGCAAGAACGATTAGGATCGCTAATACTTTCTTTAGTTTTGCCTTCATTTAATTGTCTCTCTTTCTCCTTTTTTTTATCCCTAGGTTTATATCAAGCCTATAAGTAGGGCATTTTATTTTACATTCTATTTTACTACTTTTTACGACCTTCATCAAGGATAAATTACAAAAGTGCAAGCATTGGACTATAAAAAAAACACAGCCGGAAATCAGCTGTGTCGATGTATTGTTCAATAATTTGTTTTTCAGTTTATTTTTCTTCAGGAGCCTCTTCTTCAGCTTCTGCATCACTCTTCTTCAGTCTCTTAGGTGTTACCTTCTTCGGTTCTTCTTCTTCCTGTACAGGAGCAGTATTCTTAGTGCTTGTAACAGAAGATACAGCCCATCTCATCATTTCAAACTTAACTCTGTCAGCACCCACCTGAATAACGATAGTGTCAGGTTTAGTCTTCACGATCTTACCGCAGATACCGCCGATAGTAACGATTTCATCTCCGACCTGAAGTCCGTTTCTCATATCCTGAACCTGCTTGTCCTTCTTTTTCTGTGGTCTGATCAGGAAGAAATAGAATGCGGCGAAAATAACTACTAGCATTACAATATTTCCGATTAACTGATTGTTGTTACCCATATTTACCTCCGAAATAATACAATTAACCAATTTTTATGGTGCCGGCGATGGGGGTCGAACCCATACGGTGTTGCCACCACGGGATTTTGAATCCCGCACGTCTGCCAATTCCTTCACGCCGGCACAACGTCAACATTCTAACATACAGCTAAATTCTCGTCAACGATTGTTACAATCAGTGGTGCGGCTGACTGGACTTGAACCAGCACGGGTTTCCCCACACGGCCCTCAACCGTGCGCGTCTGCCATTCCGCCACAGCCGCAGAATCAACTAACTGTCCGAGTCATGGTTGTCATCAGATACATTTACGGCTTTCTGCCACTTCCAGTTCTCACATTCTCTGTAAATATCAAAGAATGTAGGTGAAACCTGACTCTCAAAATGTTTAACAGTTGTAAATCCGTATGTCTTATAGCATATGCAATAATATGGAACCTCATCGGCAAGAAGTAAATCAAGACCGTCGAAAGTTTCCGCCTGTTTCTCGGCAGTGAGTGAACTCTCCATTCTATCAAGATATGCCTGCACATCACTACTATTATATCCCTTTATAGCGTCTTTGTCAAACAGTGACTTTAAATTAAATTGCTTATCAAATATATATCCTCCAAGATAAAGGTCATATCTGTTATTTTTCAATGCTTTTAGATAACGATCCCATTCCAATCCTTTAACATTGACTTTTATTCCTACCTTTGCAAGGTCATCTGCAATTGAAGAAGCAGTGTCCAGTCGGCTTTCATCGTTACTATTGACAAGTATAGTAAATTCGACAATATTACCATTCTTATCAAGAAGGTACCCTTCTCCGTTTGTCTGATTAAGTCCGAGTTCTTCGAGCAATGCTGCCGTCTTTCGCTGATCAACACTGAATCTTTTGCCTTCTGTGGATTTTCCCATAAAGCCCGGATAATAAATTGAATCCGACATTACGGCAGTACCTCCGTAATTCTCATTTATGATGCTTTCAGCGTCAATAGCATAGGCAATAGCCTGTCTCATTTTTTTATCTGCAAGAAGCTCATTTTTGAAGTTGAATCCAAGATATTCAGCCTCTGGAGACGTAATGGACGTGTATTTGAGATTTCTGTCCTCAGCAATTACATCAGCATCTGATGCTTTATTAATATACGCAGTTATCATATCTGCAGTAATCAGACCCACTATTGACTTATTATTTTTAATGAATTTAAATACTATCTTTCCCTGAGCTTTTTCGCCAAAATAATACTTATTCGGTTTCAAAGTAAGAGTTCTCTGCTTATTATACTTGTAATATTTATAAGGTCCTGTGCCCGGAACACCATCTGTCCCACTTTCATAGCTGTTTCTTGAAACAATCGGGAATACCAGATTGTCCAGTGATGCATCATTTTTTTTCTTAAAGTAAACTTTAAGGCTTCTTGTTCCCAAAACTTCCACGTAGTCAATCTTATTTACATATCTGTAGTAAGGGCTGCCTGAGCCTAAATCTTTTATTGTATCTATAGTATACTCAACATCATATGCAGTAAGGCTATCACCGTCACTGAATTTTGCTTTTCTCAAGGTCAGCTTTGCTGTTCCGTTCTTTGCATCAGCTGAATACTTGCTCACAAGATCCGGTTTAATGTTAAGACCCTCATCTAATGTAAAAAGACCATCGTAAACTATCTGGCTAATGTAGTATGTATCTTCATCTTTAGAAGTCAATGGATTTAGAGATTTAATATTGCTCATGGCAAAATACAGTGTGTCTATATCTTCATAAACGATACCGTTATCCTCTCTGTCTTTTTCATCATCGTCAGATGTTATGATTGCAACCATAGAAAGCAGGCTGGATACAATCACTATGCCCACAATAATCACAAGTATGTGAGCATGCAGAAAATCAAATATTTTCTGTGGTCTGCTTTTACTACTATCTATCAGCATATTTTGTCAACAACTCCTCTATCTGCAGGTAGAGTTCTTCCCTTCCCTCTGAATTATCTATTAACTCCTGTGCCAGTTCAGTCTTCTTACTGCAGGACATCTGGTTTCTGATACGTTCCAGTACTTCATCCCGCGTACAGTTATCTCTTTTCATGACACGCTGAATCCGTATTTCTTCATCGGCTGTTATCACCCAGACTAAATCAGTCATTCTATCAGCACCTGATTCATACAGCAAAGGTGCATCAAGAAAGACAACGGCTGCCTCGTTCGACTCTTTCAAAAGGCAAATCTCCTTCTCCACATGTCTGAGCACCTCAGCTGTTATTATGCTTTCGAGCAAAGCTTTGTGATACGGACTGTTGAAAACAAGGCCGGCCATTTTCTTTCTGTCCATGGATCCGTCGTCGTTAAAATACTCATCACCAAATTTTTCTCTTACTGTCCGGAGAACCGGACTTCCCTTCTCTGTAATTTTGCGTGAAATTTCATCAGCATCTATAACAGGAAAACCTTTTTTCACTAGATAATCAGTCACCGTAGACTTTCCGGTGCCAATTCCTCCTGTCAGTCCAATTACCGTCATTCCCATACCCCTCAGTTCATATTTTATTTCAGTTCATACCATGTTTCACCTGTGTTCAGATCGCTTTCGAGTTTCACCTTAAGCTGCATGGCCTCTTCCATATTTCTTATAAGAAGTTCCTCTATCCGCTCTTTTTCATCTCTGTCAGCTTTGATGATAAGTTCATCGTGAACCTGAAGAATAAGCTTTGACCTGTAGTTTTTCTCTTTAAGCTCCCTGTAAACCCTGATCATGGCGATTTTGATGATATCCGCTGCACTACCCTGAATCGGGCTGTTCATCGCAAGTCGTTCACCAAGATTTCTAGTCATATAATTCGATGAATTGATTTCATGAATATATCTTTTTCTGCCCATTATTGTCTTCGTATATCCGTTTTCCTTGCAGAAAGCAACTTCAGCATCCATAAAACGTTTAACAGCATCGTGCTTATGGAAATAATCGGCAATATACTTCTCTGCTTCTTTTCTTGTAATGTGAAGGTTTTCAGAAAGACCAAATCCGCTCATTCCGTAAATCACGCCGAAGTTTACTGCCTTTGCGCGGCTTCTGTCAAGAGGTGTTACCTCATCGTAAGGAATGTTGAAGACTCTGGATGCAGTATTTCTGTGAATGTCATCACCTTTGTTAAATGCGTCTATCAGGTTTTCATCCCCGGAGAGATGTGCCAGAACACGAAGTTCAATCTGTGAGTAGTCAGCACCCACAAGTATTTCATTCTCGCCGCATACAAAGGCCTTTCTAAGCTGTCTTCCAAGTTCCTGTTTGACAGGTATGTTCTGCAGATTTGGTTCTGTACAGCTGATTCTTCCTGGTGCTGTAACCGTCTGCTGGAAGTGGGCTCTGATCCTGTGATCTCTGCCGATTAAAGGCTTCAGCCCCTCAACATAGGTGCTGTTAAGTTTGGTGAGGGTTCGGTACTGGAGAACCATATCTATAATCGGATGCTTGTCTCTGAGTTTCTCAAGAACATCCGCGCCGGTGCTGTATCCTCTTTTTGTTTTCTTCCCTGAAGGCAGCCCCAGGTCTTCAAAAAGCACGTTTCCAAGCTGCTGTGGTGAGTTAATGTTAAACTCTTTGCCTGCAAGAGCGAAAATGCCGTCTTCCAGACTGTCAATTTCTGCCTTGAGCATTTTTCCAAGTCCACTCAGTACATTTTCGTCTACATCAAAACCCTCAGCTTCCATAGATGCCAGAACCTCAATCAGAGGCAGTTCAACTTCATTAAATACACAATCAAGTTCATTATCATTGATTTTTTCTTCCTGAAGTTTTTTTATCTTGCTTACTGTCTTACAGTACTCGAGTCCGAATTCTCTGTATTTCTTTTCAGTGCCGCCAAGGAGATCCATCTGACAGTTGTCTTCCATGAATTCATTTTCATCCTGAAACTCACAGTGCATAATTTCAAAGGCAAGTAGCTTCAGATCATATCTTGGTTTCGTCGGATCAAGCACGTATCCTGCAACCGCAGTATCGTACAGGGTGGTAAATTCAGTCTGACCCTTGCGCATAAGGACATAATAGTCCTTAATCAGGTCATGTCCGATATATGAAAGCTTTCTTTCATCTAGTATCTCAACCAGCTTTCTTTCCATTTCAGCATCTGAAACACTGATATAGTAGTAATCCTGACCGGACAGTATCGCCATGCCTGTCAGTACCGGATCCTGAACGTGATTTCCGTCACTGAAAGTTTTGATAACGGCAGGACTTCCTTTTTCAATTGCAGAAAGTGCGGAAAGAGACTCTACACTGTCGATTACAAATTCTGTATAATCAATCTCCTTTTCCTCTGTAACTCCCAGTGCATCCTGGATATCTGCAGGATTAAGCTTCTTCAGGAAAGAATTGAACTCAAGCTTAACGTAAATATCAATAAGAGCCTGATAATCCGGTGCTGAAACTCTGAAATCTTCAATGTTAATATCCAGTGGAACAAATCTGTTGATTTCGGCAAGTCTCCTGCTCATAGCCGCAAGCTGTGCATTATCTTCCACCTTCTGGCGCAACTTTGCGTTAGAAATCTGATCGGTGTTTGCGAGAAGATTTGCCACACTGCCAAACTGTGTCAGGAGTTTGATTCCTGTCTTTTCGCCCACTCCCGGAATTCCCGGAATATTGTCGGACTGATCACCCATAAGTCCCTTAAGGTCGATAAACTGCTGCGGAGTAAGCTGGTATCTCTCAATCATTTTTTCCCTGTCGTACAGGTCAAATTCCGATATTCCCTTGCGTGTTATCAGAATATGTGTTTTGTCCGTTGCAAGCTGAAGGGCATCCTTATCACCTGTAATGATTAATGGTTCTATGCCCTCTTCTTCCGCGATTCTTGCCACAGTACCTATTATGTCATCTGCCTCGAATCCGTCGATTTCAAGATTAGAAATATTCATTGCAGTCAGAATATCCTTCATAATAGGAAGCTCCATTGCAAGTTCCATAGGCATCTTCTTTCTTCCTGCTTTGTAATTCTTGTATTCCTCGTGTCTGAAGGTTGGAGCTTTCCGATCCCATGCAACCGCAATATAATCAGGTGAATAATCATCCTGAATCTTTGTAAGCATATTGATAAAACCATAGATTCCCTGAGTATACACGCCCTCTTTGGTAATCATAGGCCTCTGCATTGCATAGTAGGCTCTGTTTATTAAGCTGTTCCCGTCAATAATTACTATACGATCACTCATTTTTCTTTTCCTTTAATGCAAAATAATATACCGCAGCCACCATAATTCCACCACCGGCTATATTACCCAGTGTTACAGGAATCAGGTTGTTTATTAGAAATGCCGGCCAGGTAAGACCGATACTCGCACCACCGTCTGCAGCAAACAGACCCGCAGATACAAAGTACATATTTGCCACACTGTGTTCATATCCTGCTGCAACAAATGCCCAGATTGGAAAGAACATTCCAAAAATCTTCCCGACTGTTGAATCTGCACCGGTTCCTATCCAGACAGCAATACATACCAGAATATTACACAGTATTCCCCTCAGGAATGCCTGACCAAATGGCAGTGATACCTTTGCTGCAGCACTGCTTACAGTAACAGCCTCCAGCATTCCGTCTCCGGTTCCAATTAATCCTGAGCATACAAAGGCCCATGCAATTATGATACCTCCGATAAAGTTTGATATGTATACTATTACCCAGTTTCTCAGCATTCCCTTAACAGAAATTTTTCCGTCTATTACGCCGGCAATCATCATACAGTTACCTGTAAAAAGTTCACCGCCTGCCAAAACTACCATTACAAGTCCTGCAGGAAATATCAGTCCGCTTATCGTTCTTCCGATTCCCGCTGTTGCAGGATTGGAAAGAAAATAATAGCTGCACATATTTGCGGCTGCACCGCCGAAGGCGATAAACATGCCTGCCATTATTCCCAGAAGAAACAGCTTTCTGAAGCTTCCCTCTGATTTTGCAACGCCTGAATTAATTGTCTGTTCCAGTATTTCTTCCGGTTTTAACTGTTTCATTTTTTGTCCTTTTTCCTGAATTGCGTCTACACATACGTATTTACTATTATAACATTTTTGACCGATTAGGCAATGCTTTACGTCTTTGTTTTTTAGCTGTATTTCCAAATTTTATTAGTGATATTTTGTGCACTTTGATATATAATAGTATTATAACCTGAAGCTTCGGTTGGGACTCATAATTGAACCTACACTTTTGCTTAGGGAATTCGGAGTTCATGGTGAACATGTCAGGCCTCCATCGAGTGGAAGACAGACGCACCAGACAGAATGCCCACCTATCATCTGATAGGGCGTCAATTATATCCTGACGTTGCATTCGGGTTTTTCTTTGTAAAAAAAGACTTCGCATCTTTACAAGATGTGAAGCCTTTTTTATTATAATAATTATTCTTCGTATAAGTCGATTGCACAGTTAGTCTGAACCTTCTGAACATCATCATTATCTTCAAGGATGTCAATCATCTTTCTCAGCTTGGCAATATCGTGCTCGTCTGATGGAGAGCTTTCCATTGATGGAACGAACTCAATGTCAGACTCAATAAATTCATATCCTGCATCCTTAAGTGCCTGATAAACATCTGTATACGCGTTTGGTTCTGTGTAAACAGTGAAGCTGTCGTCTTCTGTTACCATATCGTCAGCACCTGCTTCTAATGCAGCTTCCATCAGTGCATCCTCATCGATTTCATCGGTCTTTTCTATGATAAGAACGCCCTTTCTTGAGAACATATATGATACACAGCCCGGAGTACCAAGATTTCCGCCATGCTTGTCGAACGTGGATCTTACAAAAGAAGTAGTTCTATTTGTATTGTCAGTCAGGCAGTTGACAATTACGGCTACGCCACCTGCACCATATCCTTCAAAGGACAGTTCTTCATATGATGCTCCGCCCAGTTCTCCTGTACCTTTCTTGATCGCTCTCTGGATATTGTCGTTAGGCATACTGATTGCCTTAGCTTTTTCAATTGCCACTCTTAGTCCGGCATTATATTCGGGATCTCCACCGTCTTTTGCTGCCACTGTGATGGCTTTTGCATACTTTGTAAATAACGCAGCTCTCTTGGAATCCTGTGCCGCTTTTCTTCCTGCTATTGTACCGTGTCTACCCATGGAGACACCTCCTTATCTCTTTTTATAATTTTTAACTGCACTATTATACTATATCATTTATTCTTTTTCAAGCATGTTCTTATGAGCAGTTGCCATCATCAGCTTAATTCTGTTAAGCTGATTAACATCACTTGCACCGGGATCATAGTCAATAGCAGCTATATTTGCTTTAGGATTAAGCTTTCTGATGGCTTTCATCATACCCTTTCCTGTTACATGATTCGGCAGACACGCGAACGGCTGAAGACATACGATGTTTTCAACACCATTATGTACAAGCTCAATCATCTCACCGGTAAGCAGCCATCCCTCACCGCACTGATTACCTATCGAAGTGATAGTTGAAGCCGCTTTAGCTGTATCCTGAATATATGCAGGTTCAGTAAAATGTCTGCTCTCTCTCAGAGCCTTTCTCATTGGCTTGCGCATCCATTCAATAAGTTTGATTGCAAGATCATTTATCTGCATATCCTTATATTTGCCCGACAGATTCTCGTAGTTGAAACGCTTATTGTACATACCATACAGGAAAAAGTCAACCAGATCCAGAACGACAGCTTCTCCACCTTCACTCTCAATAATTCCCACAATGTCATTATTCGCGTTAGGATGATATTTAACAAGTATTTCGCCAACAACACCAACTTTTGGTTTCTTTACATCTGTCCTTTCCACATTATCAAAGGCTTCAACCAGTTCTTTCACAAGAGCCGAATACTTTCTTCTGCTGAAGTGAATTGTATTATCGACTATTCTGTCATGAAACTTGTCAAGTATAGCCTGACAGGTTCCCGGTACCTTTTCATAAGGCCTGGTTGCATACAGGATTCTCATAACAAGATCGCCGAAAAGTGCACCTACAACGAGTTTAACTCCCATCATTGGTGTTATTTTGAATCCCGGGTTCTTTTCCAGCCCAACGATGTTAAAGGAAATAACCGGAACCTGTTCCATATCCAGATCCTTAAGAGCTTTTCTCAGCAGTGCAACATAGTTGCTTGCACGACATCCCCCGCCTGTCTGTGACATGAATACAGCAGTTTTATCCAAGTCATACTCTCCTGACTTAAGTGCAGAAATAATCTGTCCAAGTGTCACAATTGTAGGATAGCATGCATCATTATTAATATATCGAAGACCCTCTTCTACAGAGTTCTTATCAACCGGTGGCAGAAGAACTGCATTGTATCCGCATGATTTCATTGCAGGTTCTAAATATGTAAAGTGAACCGGTGACATCTGAGGAACAAGAATAGTATAACCAGGTCTCATCTCCTCAGTGAATATTTTTCTCTCGTACGGCTGATGATTTGGCCGGGCCTTGATTCCGTTTTTCTCTCGTTCTTCCATGGCGGCCTTAAGAGATCTGATTCTTATTCTGGCCGCTCCGAGATTAGATCCCTCGTCAATCTTAAGAACTGTGTAAAGCTTGTTATTTGCATTACAGATTTCTTCAACCTGGTCTGTCGTAACAGCATCCAAACCGCATCCGAAAGAGTTAAGCTGAATCAGTTCTACATCATCACGTTCACCGGCAAAGGATGCAGCCTTATAAAGCCTGGAATGATATGTCCATTGATCAAGCACTCTCAGCGGTCTTGCAACCTCACCCAGATGCTGAATCGAGTCTTCAGAAAGGACAACAAGATCAAATGAATTTATCAGCTTGTCTATACCATGGTTGATTTCAGGATCCACATGGTATGGTCTTCCTGAAAGGACTATACATTTCTTGCGGTGGGTTTTAGCAAATTTCAGTGCATTTTCACCCTGTTTTCTTACATCAATCTTGTATTTTTTCTGTTCTTTACGAGCCTTAGACACAGCTGCCACAATTTCGTCCTTTGGAATATGCATGGATGCGAATTCCTTTGTCAGCATTTCGGCCAGCCTCAGGTCATTGTCATATGGAAGAAACGGATGAGAAAACTTTACGTCATTCTCGGCAAAGATATCATCCATATTGTTTGCTATTACTTCCGGATAGGTTGCAACAATCGGACAGTTATAATGATTTGGAGCTGTTGGATCTTCCTTCCTTTCAAAATTCAGACATGGATAAAAAATCCACTTTACCCCATTATCCACCAGAGCTTTTATATGACCATGAACGAGTTTTGCAGGATAACAAGCCGTATCAGACGATATAGTATCCATTCCCTTCTCGTATATCACCTTACTTGATGGTGGTGACAGTTCGACTCTGAACTTCAGAGAAGTAAAGAGAGTGAACCAGAAAGGGAAGTTTTCGTACATGTTAAGTACTCTTGGAATTCCGACTGTCCCTCTTACTGCATCAAAGTCTGAAAGTGGCTTGTAGTCAAACAGTCTCTTATATTTATATGCGTACAGGTTAGGAAGCGTCTTGGCATGATCAGCTCCACCTGCACCTTTTTCGCAGCGGTTACCCGTAATAAATCTTGATCCGTCTGCAAATTTATTTATGGTAAGTATACATCTGTTTTCGCACCCGTTGCAGCGACCGTTGGAATGTTCCACCTTGAAGTCATTCAGCTGTTCTCTTGTAAGAATTGAGCTTTCTGAATCCTCAATATAGTTTTCTTTTGCAATAAGCGAGCAGCCGTATGCACCCATAAGTCCTGCAATATCCGGACGAACAACATCTCTACCGATAATCTTCTCTATACTTCTAAGTACCGCGTTGTTCATAAATGTTCCGCCCTGAACAACAATCTTTTCACCTGCTTCATCAGGGTTTCTCAGCTTGATTACCTTATACAGCGCATTCTTGATAACAGAATAGGACAGTCCTGCAGATATATCTCCAATTGTGGCTCCCTCTTTCTGTGCCTGTTTAACCTTTGAATTCATAAATACGGTGCATCTTGTTCCAAGATCTACCGGGTTTTTGGAGAACAGTGCCTCTTCCGCAAATGCATTCGTGTCCAGATTTACTGATTTGGCGTATGTTTCAAGGAATGAACCGCAGCCCGAGGAACAGGCCTCATTCAGCATGATATTATAGATTGCGTTATCCTTTATCTTCATGCATTTCATATCCTGACCACCTATATCAAGGATGAAATCAACTCCAGGCAGAAAATTTTCTGCACCCTTATAATGTGCCATAGTCTCAATTTCGCCCATATCAGCCTTGAATGCGGTTTTGACAAGACCTTCTCCATATCCGGTAACACAGGTATTAGCTATGTACGCATCCTTTGGCAGAAGGTAGTATAGTTCCTTAAGCATTGTCTTTACAGCCTCAAGAGGATTGCCTTCATTGCTCTTATAAAATGAATACAGCAGATTCTTCTCGTTATCGATCAGCGTCGCCTTTGTGGTTGTTGAACCTGCATCTATACCTAAATAGGTTGCTCCCTTTGCTTTGGAAATTTCCTTTCTTTTTACACGGCTGCGGTTGTGCCTTGCCATGAAAGCATCATATTCGTGCTTGTCCTTAAACAGTGGTTCTACGTATTTCGTATCTGAGAGCTGATCCTGATCTGCATTCTTCATTCGGTCGCATACAGTCTTAAGTGATGTTTCAGTTTTATTTTCTGCAAGCATTGCAGCACCTATTGCAACAAAGAATTTTGAGTCTTCAGGAAAAATCACATCTTCAATTGATAATTCCAGGGTCTCAATAAAACGTTTGCGAAGCTCTGACAGGAATGTAAGCGGTCCTCCCAGGAACGCAACCTTGCCCTTAATGGGATGGCCGCATGCCAGTCCGCTTATGGTCTGGTTAACCACTGCCTGAAATATGGAAGCTGCCAAGTCCTCTATAGAAGCGCCTTCATTAATCAGAGGCTGAATATCCGTCTTTGCAAAAACGCCACAGCGGGCAGCAATAGGATAAATCATTTTCACATTTTTCGCGGCTTCATTGAGTCCCCCTGCATCAGTATTCAGCAGCACAGCCATCTGGTCAATAAATGCACCGGTTCCGCCTGCACAGGTACCGTTCATGCGCTGTTCAATTGTAGATCCGTAAAAGGTTATCTTCGCATCCTCCCCGCCCAGTTCAATAGCGACATCTGTTTCAGGGATAAGAGTTTCTACGGCTTTGCTGCAGGCAATTACTTCCTGCTCAAAATGAATACCCAGAAGATTTGCCAGAGACAGACCCCCTGAACCGGTAATTACAGTCTGAATTTTGATGTCACCGTACTGTGCGTACATTTCTTCTACAAGTTCTTCAACTTTTTCAAAAACATTTGACATGTGTCGCTCGTATTTTGAATATACTACCCCGCCTTCATCATCAAGGAGAACAAGCTTCACAGTTGTTGAACCTATGTCAATTCCCAATTTCATAAAAAACTACCTCAATATTTTCTCAAAATTTACCCAGATTATATTCTACCCTATTCTTTACATAATTTAACTGCACAAGCAGTAACCTGCATATAGCCTAAAGCTTTTTTATCTCTCTTTTATAAACGACAACCAGCATTATACATGAATAAATCAGACCTATCATCTCAGCCAGAGGGAATGACGCCCATGAAACTGTAATTCCAAACGCGTGATAAAGAACATATGCAATCGGAAGAATTCCAACAAGCTGTCTGAGGAATGAGCCGATCAGACTGAGAACCCCGTGACCCGTTCCCTGGAACAAAGTTGATGTCATTATACCAAAAGCTGCCGGAATAAAACACAGACTGATGAGTCTAAGTGCCGGAATACCAACACGAAGCATTTCCTCATCCGCGTTGAACATTTTCAGAAGAAGTTCCGGACACATCTGGAAGATAATGCATCCTAAAGTCATTATTGCAAGTGCAGCACCAAGACCGTACTTGTACGTCTGCATCAGTCTTTTTCTGTCTCTGGCTCCAAAGTTAAAGCCCATTATAGGCATTGCTCCCTGGTTTAATCCGAATACCGGCATGAATACAAATGACTGCAGTTTAAAGTACACTCCCAGTACTGCAACTGCGGCCGCTGATGAAGCCAGAATCGCATTGTATCCAAACAGCATAATTGAACCAATTGACTGCATAATGATTGAAGGAAGACCTACAGCATATATATCCTTCAGAATTTCCCAGTCAAATTTATCCTTAATATCAATCGTAACATCGTGATCCTTATATTTCACAAGATAAACGGCAACACAAAGTCCGAAAGCCTGACCTGTTACAGTAGCAATTGCTGCACCTGCCACTTCAAGTCTCGGAAATCCAAACAATCCGAAAATCAGTATCGGGTCAAGAATCAGGTTGACAATTGCTCCTGTCATACTTACAAGCATAGGTCCAACCATATTTCCTGTAGCTTGAAGAACCTTTTCCATCTGCATTGAAATCATAACAAACAGACTTCCGATAGTTACAATTTTAAGATATGAAACGCCATAATCATAAATTGCAGCATCATTAGTGTAAGCGTCCATAAACGGTTCTGCAACAAATATACCCACAAAAAGGAAAACTAAAAAGTTAAAAGCAGCAATTTTTACCGAATGGCTTGCTGCTTTATTTGCCTCATTAAATCTTTTAGCGCCAAGCCTTCTGGCAATAAGAGAATTAACCCCTACACCGCTTCCTACTCCGAGAGAAACCATAAGCATCTGCAGCGGAGCGACAATCGAAACAGCGGTAAGTGCCTTGGAATTCACCATTGAAACGAACACACTGTCTACAACATTATACAGTGCCAGAATAGTCATGGACAGAATAGCAGGCCATGCCATAGACAAGAGAAGTTTTCCGATCGGAGCAACTCCCATCTTGTTTTCCGTCACCGGTTTATTTTCATCCACCATCTAATTTCTCACTCCAATCTAAACAATCATTACAAAATCACAAAAATGCGGGCAGATCTATAAGCCGGGTTCTGTATTAGACAATCATCTATCTAAGGCGTAACATTACTGCACGCTCATGCGGTCTACCAACCAGGGCGGTGACGGGCAGCCACCTTTTGCGCCCACTTTTGACCTTGCTCCGGATGGGGTTTACACGGCCGCCATGTCTCCATGACGCCGGTGAGCTCTTACCTCACCATTTCAACCTTACCACGGCATCACCCGTTTCGGCGGAATGTTTCTGTTGCACTTTCCCTATAGTTACCTACGCCGGACGTTATCCGGCATCCTCGCCCTATGGAGCCCGGACTTTCCTCATGCATGTACACAGATGTGTACAAAGCACGCATCAAAGATGCGCACAAAGCACGCGATTGTCTGGTCTACCCACAACCAATTAATTTTATCATACAAACGGATTGATGTCTACTAACGATTCTATAATTTCTGTATCATAGTCCTTAAATTTGTAACGAAGAATATCAGCCATGTTTTCAACAAAAATCTTTTCACTTCCAAAATGTCCTGCATCAAGAACACATATTTCCTTCTCCATAGCATACATGGCATCATGATATTTTACATCGCCTGTAATGAATAAATCGCACCCTTCATTTACGGCATCTCGGATAAACTCGCCACCACTGCCGCTGCACCATCCTATACAATTAATGCTTTTTCTCATATCACCGACAGTATTGAAAAAGCGCTCCTCAACCTGAAATCCCAGCGACACCTGATGGATAAGTTCACCAAAAGTTGTTTCAAATGGTGTTTCACCTTTTCTGCAAAAGCCGTTGTCATAATCAAAAGCTCTGATATTTTCCAAATCCAGAAGCTGACCGATATAGTCATTGTTTCCTCCGTCCATTTTATCAAAACTTGTATGGCAGGAATATACAGAAATATCATTCTTAATGAGTTTTGATATAAATCCGCCGGTCACATCAGAGGCATCAATAGTCTTTATACCGCCAAAAATCAACGGATGATGAGTAACTATCAAATCAGCACCACATTCAATTGCCTCATGAATAACCTTGGATGTCACTTCAAGGGCTACCAGAACTTTTTTTACATGCTCTATATCACTGTTAATTTGAAAACCGCAGTTATCCCATGGCTCCGCAAGAGCATTGGGACAAAAAGATTCCATTATTTGCGTAAACTCTTTCTTTGTCATAACAGTTTCTCCATTTTTCATATGCAATAATTATTAAAGCTGAGATAACAGATATTTTATCTTTTCTACTTTTGCCTTGGAATTTACAGCCTCCGTCTCCGGATTACGGCTGTTTTTTAATATGTTCTGATATATACTATCCTCAAGCGCAAGCTTAGTTAGAAGATATTCCTCTGTCAAAGGACCCTTCCATTCAAGAAGTGAGTCCGGATAGTCAAAATCTGCTGTATAATCTGCCTGTCTCTTTACTTCATTTCCTGTGCGAACAGTAATTACTTCACAAATATATTTTCCTTCTCTAACAAGGCTTTCCTTCTCTATATCAAAACCGTTTAAGTACAGCCAGTATCTGAGTGCACCTATTTTATTACGGGGCTGAAATATATATCTTTTAAACGAGCGGCTCTTCTTAATATTCCAATCCAGAATATCTCTGATAAGAAGGCCTCCCATGCCTGCAATTGCAACAACATCGACTTCTCCGTCTTCTAAGACGTCTATTCCGTCTCCTAGTCTAAGATCATAAGTTTTACCGGGTCCTGCAAGCTTACAGTTTTCATCTGCCTTCGCCAATGAGCCCTTGCTTATATCTGCCATTATAACATGGGGACATTTTCCGGATTCCATAAGATATAATGGCAAAAAACCATGGTCAGTTCCAATATCTGCCATGGTTTCACCTGCAATAATCTCATCAGCAATCAGTTGTAATCTATCACTTAAATTCATATAAATTCTCCTGAATTGCTAAAATGTTATTTATTCTAAGTAATCCTTAAGCTTTTTGCTTCTGCTTGGATGTCTGAGTTTTCTTAAAGCTTTTGCTTCTATCTGTCTGATTCTTTCTCTTGTAACGTCGAAGTACAATCCGACTTCTTCAAGAGTGAGTGCATATCCATCATCCAGGCCAAATCTCATTCTCAAGACT
>JALENF010000152.1 GCA_022767945.1 Bacillota bacterium | reverse complement strand
ACGGGAATGCGGTTTTGATAACATAAACATAGATCTGATGTTTGCAGTTCCCGGACATACAATGGAAATCTGGGAGGAAACACTGGACAGAACCATAGCCCTCGGACCGGAGCATATCTCATTTTACAGTCTGCAGATTGAGGAGGGCACGCCCTTTTACGATATGTTCATGGCAGGTGAGTTTGACCAGATACCTGACGACCTTGACAGGAAAATGTATCATCGGGCAATTGAAAAGCTGAAGTCGGCAGGCTATGAGCATTATGAGATATCCAACGCATGCAGACCGGGGAAAGCATGCAGACACAATCTGAAGTACTGGTCGATGGAAGAATATCTGGGCATAGGAAGCGGTGCCAGCTCATATATGGAAGGTGTCCGGTTCTCTGAAAAACCCGTCTTTGAATTCCATGAGAACAGCATTCAGGATGACATGTCAGAATATGTGTTTACCGGTCTCAGAAGGACATGCGGCATCAGTCTCAGTGACTTTGAAGAGCGATTCGGCGTGGAACTGTGGGAAGCATTTGGAGACAGAAGAGAGGGGCTTTCTGAATTTTTTGACTCAGGTCTCCTGATTGAATCCGGGGACAGGCTTTTCCTGAGCGAGGAGGGACTGGATGTGTCCAATATGATAATGGCTGAATTTGTTTGAATTCCGTGCGGATATATACAAGGGCTGAGCTTTAAGCATTATGTCTTAAAGCTCAGCCCTATGTTTATGCGAAAAGATATTTATTTCTGAATAACAAACCCATTGTTTGTCATTTTTGCAACCATGGTTCCAAGGTCATCGGTGACTTCTATCTCATAGTAGCCCGTGCTTCTGCCTTCCTTTACGGGTCTGGCCTCTGCTATAAGAACACTTCCTTTGGCAGGGCTCAGGTATGTTATCTGCGATACGAGGGAAACACAAGGTCTCTTTCCCCAGTTGGAAGCAACAGCCGCCGCAAAGTCGGCCAGAGTGAAAACTGCTCCACCCATTACGTTTCCCAGCGCATTTCTGTGAGAATCCCTTATTTCCATACTGCAGCGAGCATAGCCATCTCCTATTTCGTCGATTACCATGCCGTTTTCTGTTGCGAAACGGTCGTTACGGAAATACTCTCTTGCCTTCCTGAGGTTTTCAGAGTATTCGGATCTTTCTCTGGTGTTTTTTTCCATAGCTTAATCCTCGAATAATCAGTCCTCGAATAGTGGTGTTGAAAAATATCTTTCAGCGGTATCAGGAAGAACAGTAACTACAGTCTTTCCTTTTCCCAGCAGTTTAGCCATTCTCTTTGCTGCCGCCACATTTGTACCGCTGGAAATTCCGCACATCAGACCTTCCTTTGCTGCCAGCTCTTTTGCAGTAGCCAGTGCTTCCTGGTCTGAAATAATTGCAATTTCTGAATAGATATTTCTGTTTAATACCGGCGGAATCACTCCGTCTCCGATACCCATCTGAATATGGTTGCTTACGGTACCGCCTGCAAGGATTGCTGCATTTTCAGGTTCGACCGCCCAGATCATAATGTCAGGATTCTGGTTTCTCAGTGTTTCACCGATTCCTGTAATGGTTCCTCCTGTACCGATTCCTGAGCAGAATCCGTGTATTTCGCCTGCTACCTGTGCAAGAATCTCAAGTCCGGTGTGATGACGGTGAGCCATAGGATTTGCCTTATTTTCAAACTGCTGCGGTACAAACACGTTAGGATCGTTCTTTGCCATTTCCAGGGCTGTATTCATACATTCGTCGATTGCTTTTCCGATATTACCCTCATCGTGAATAAGGATAACTTCAGCACCGTAGTGCTCAACAAGGAGTCTTCTTTCCTTGCTTACTGAGTCAGGCATAATAATGATTGTACGGTACCCCTTTACAGCGCCAACCAGCGCAAGACCGATTCCCTGATTTCCGCTGGTAGGCTCAACAATGATGGAATCCTTGTTCAGCTTTCCTGCAGCCTCTGCATCCAGAATCATATTGTATGCTGTTCTTGTTTTAATGGAACCTCCCACGTTAAGTCCCTCAAACTTCACGAGTATTCTTGCAGAATCTTCGTCTGTCATATTCTGCAGCTCAATCATAGGAGTATTGCCTATAGCTTCAAGTACGTTCTTATATATCATTTTCTTTTTCTTCTCCTCTCTTAAGCGATATAAATGTACCAATGACACATAGTGTCAGGAATACGCCGAAGCATATTCTAAGAGTCTTTACCAGTTCATCCGGTTCAGTCTCTGCAAGAGATTTCTCTCCTAAATTCAGTGTTACTATTATATTGACAAGAGCCATACTGAACGACTGTCCGACTGTACGCATAGTTGAAACTATGGAATTGGCCACGCCGTAGTCGGCTTTGTCAGCTCTCGACATGATGGCATTGGTGTTCGGTGATGAAAAAAGACCGAATCCCAGCCCCATGATCAGTACTGAAAATATCGTAAAAGGCAGGACACCGCTCACTCCTATGCTTGCAAACAGTGCAAGACCTGCAGCACAGCATGCCATACCTCCGCTCGCAAGTTTATATGGTTTAACCCGATCCGAAAGCTTTCCGACTTTCGGCGTTATCAAAGCCTGCACAAACGGCATAGCTATAAGTATGAGTCCGGCCTGCCGCGACGAAAAGTCCATGGCAACCTGAAGATACAGGCTCACCAGGTATGTGACTGCAAAGGTTGCAGCATAGTTTAACAGTGCTGCAATGCTGGACAGCGTAAAAACAGCATCCTGTGTGAACATTGACGGTTTGATAACCGGATTTGAGACTTTTCCCTCATATATTCCGAAAACTATGAGAAGCACAACTCCCGAAACGGTCATCAGTTTTCCGATATATCCTTCGGCTACATTGCTGAAGCCGAAAAGAAACACTCCAACCATTATAACATAAAGCAGGTTGCCTATCACATCTGTTTTTTGTTTTTCTTCATTTTTTGAGTCCTTTGGAACACCTGACAATGCCATGACCAGTGCCACGACGGCAATCATCACGGAAACAGCGAATATGGATCTCCAGCCGAAGGTTCCGTTAAGAAATCCTCCTGCAACCGGTCCGACAGACAGCCCGATATAGGTTGCTGCAGTGGATATTCCGAGGACTTCGCCCCTTCTGGAACCCGGAAAAACGGAAACCAGAATGGAAATGTTGGTGGCGAACAGACAGGCAGAACCTACACCCTGAATAAACCTGAATATGATCAGCATCTGAATTGACGGCGCCATACCACAGGCAACCGACGCAGCAGCAAACATTATTATGCCTGTAAGAAGAACCTTTCTTCTGCCTATGACATCCGCCATTTTTCCAAAGGGCACGCTGAAAACAGCTGCACTCATGGTATATATTGTGATAATCCATCCAACTGTTACCGCATTTGATGCAAATTCCGCTTCAATTCCCGGGACAGACAGATTAAG
>JALENF010000149.1 GCA_022767945.1 Bacillota bacterium | reverse complement strand
CTTATGGCAGACTTTCAGAATTACAAGAGAAGAGTCGAAAAAGAAAAGAGTGACATTTATGCATATGCTAACGAAAAAATCGTTAGTGAGCTGCTTAATGTAATAGACAACTTTGAACGTGCCCTGCAGCATGAATGTGCTGATGAAAGGTATGTTGAAGGAATGCAGATGATATTCAAACAGTTCGCTGGGGTGCTTGAAAAGGCAGGACTGGAGGAAATCACTGCGGAAGGCGAGGATTTCGATCCGAACTTCCATAACGCTGTAATGACCGAAGACAACCCTGAATTTGGAAGCGGCAAGGTTACAGAAGTCTTACAGAAGGGGTATTTACTTAATAAAAAGGTCATCAGACCATCAATGGTGAAAGTTAATAATTAACAGTTAGGAGGAACATAAAATGGCAAAAGTAATAGGTATAGATTTAGGAACAACAAACAGCTGCGTAGCAGTATTAGAGGGTGGCGAACCAGTAGTAATCGCCAACGCAGAAGGTAACAGAACAACTCCATCCGTAGTTGGTTTTGCGAAGAACGGAGAAAGACTTGTAGGTGAGACTGCAAAGAGACAGGCAGTAACTAACCCTGAGAGAACAATTGCTTCCATCAAGAGACATATGGGTGAGAATTACAAGGTTACTATCGACGGAAAGGATTACACACCTCAGGATATTTCCGCTATGATACTTGCAAAGCTGAAGTCAGATGCAGAAAGCTATCTTGGAGAAAAGGTAACAGAAGCTGTAATCACAGTTCCTGCGTACTTCTCAGACGCACAGAAGCAGGCAACTAAGGATGCCGGCAAGATTGCAGGTCTGGAAGTAAAGAGAATCATCAACGAACCTACTGCAGCATCTCTTGCATACGGTCTTGATAAGGAATCAGGATCACACAAGATTCTGGTATACGACCTGGGCGGCGGTACATTCGACGTATCAATCCTGGAACTTGGTGACGGAGTCTTCGAGGTACTTGCTACTAATGGTGATACTCATCTTGGCGGAGATGACTTCGACAACGCTGTACTGAACTTCCTGGCTGATTCATTCGCAAAGGAACACGGTGTAGACCTGAGACAGGATAAGATGGCTCTTCAGAGACTGAAGGAAGCTGCAGAAAAGGCAAAGAAAGAGCTTTCAAGTGCTCAGACAACAAATATCAACCTGCCTTTCATCACAGTAACAGCAGATGGTCCTCTTCACATGAACATGGATCTTACAAGAGCTAAGTTCGATCAGTTGACTTCGGATCTTGTAAACAGATCAATTGAGCCAATGCAGAAAGCACTGAAGGATGCCGGAATCACAACAGCTGATCTTGCTAAAGTTATTCTGGTAGGAGGTTCAACAAGAATCCCTGCAGTTCAGGAAGCTGTTAAGAGAGTAACCGGTAAGGAACCGTTCAAGGGAATCAACCCTGACGAGTGTGTAGCAGTTGGTGCTGCAATCCAGGCCGGTGTATTAACAGGAGAAGTAAACGACGTACTGCTTCTGGACGTAACACCACTTTCACTTTCAATCGAAACTCTGGGCGGAGTTGCAACAAAGCTTATCGAAAGAAATACAACTATTCCTACTAAGAAGAGCCAGATCTTCTCAACTGCAGCTGACAACCAGACAGCAGTAGATATTCACGTAATGCAGGGTGAAAGAGAAATGGCAGCAGGAAACATCACATTAGGTCGTTTCCAGCTTGACGGAATCGCTCCTGCTCCTCGTGGAATCCCTCAGATTGAGGTTACTTTCGATATCGACGCAAACGGTATCGTAAACGTAAGTGCCACGGATCTGGGACCAGGTAAGGTTCAGCACATCACTATCACTTCATCAACTAACCTGTCAGAAGAAGAAATCAATGCCAAGGTTAAGGAAGCTGAACAGTACGCAGAAGAAGACAAGAAGAGAAAGGCTGAAATCGAAGAGAGAAATAAGGCTGAATCCCTAGTATACGAAACAGAAAAGGCTCTGAAAGAACTTGAAGGAAAGATTTCAGAAGAAGAAAAACAGGATGTGGAAGCAGCCAAAGAAGACCTGAAGAAGGCTCTGGAAGCTAACAACCCTGATGAAATCAAAGCTAAGAATGAAGCTTTAACAGAAAAATTCCACGCTATTTCAACTAAGCTTTACGAGCAGGCTCAGGCAGCACAGCAGGCAACAGGAGGCGCAGGCTTCGACCCTAACAATATGGGCGGCTTCAATCCTAACGCAGGCGGAGCAAATTCTGGAGCAGACGCACAGGGCCCTGCAGGTGACAACGTTGTTGATGCTGACTTCAAAGTAGTTGACGACGATAAATAATACAGATAAGTAAGGTTATCAGAAATGGCAGAAAAACGTGATTATTATGAAGTCCTCGGCTTGCAGAAGGGTGCAAGCGAGGACGAAATAAAGAAGGCATTCCGTAAGATGGCTATGAAGTATCATCCGGACAGAAATCCGGGTGATAAAGAGGCTGAGGAAAAGTTCAAGGAAATCAACGAAGCCTACAGTGTGCTGTCTGACCCGGACAAGAAGAATAAATATGACAGATTCGGTCATGCCGGAGTAGATCCGAATGCCGGTTTTGGCGGCGGCGGATTCTCAGGCGCAGGCGGTTTTGATGACATATTTGACATCTTCGGAAGCATGTTCGGAGGCGGAGGCGGCTTTGGCGGCGGCAGCGCAAGAAGAAACGGTCCTATGAAGGGCAGAGATCTTCAGAAAGCCATAACCATAGACTTTGAGGAAGCAGCCTTCGGTGTAAAGAAAGAAATCAGCATAAACAAATACGTAAAGTGTGATACATGTAAGGGTGAGGGCAATAAGCCGGGAACCGAAAAGAGAACCTGCTCCAACTGTAACGGAACCGGTCAGGTTCATACAGTTCAGAGAACTCCTTTCGGACAGTTCCAGAGCACAGGTCCTTGTCCTGAGTGCGGAGGAAAGGGTACTGTCATCGACACACCTTGCCCTGATTGCGGCGGCAGCGGAAAAGTCAGAAAGAACGTTAAAATCAGCGTTGACATTCCGGCCGGAGTTGACAATGAGAGTGTAGTAACCCTGAGAGGCCAGGGCGAGCCCGGAGAAAACGGCGGACCAAACGGAGACCTGTATATCGTAATTTCCGTAAGACCGCATAAGATGTTCAAGAGAGAAAGAGATAATCTGTATCTGGATATGCCTATCTCCTTTGAACAGGCGGCGCTTGGCGACGACATTATTGTTCCGACCCTGTCTGAGAAGGTTTCCTATAAGATTCCGGCAGGAACACAGCCGGGTACAGTATTCAGACTGAAAGGCAAGGGCGTAAGGAACGTAAGAAGCGGACGTATGGGTGATATGTATGTCAAGGTGATTCTTGAAGTACCTACCAAGCTCAACTCCAAGCAGAAAAAAGCAATTCAGGAGATGGGAAAAACTCTGGATACTGACTGCTATCAGAAGAAATCCAGGTTCGCTGAAAAGCTTAAGGAATGGTTCGGTTAAAGGGGACTGCCCGCAGCCGGACGGCATAGTGCAGATATAGTGGAATTGAATGAGAGCCGAACTCCCGGCGATACGGGGGAACGGCTCTTTCTGCGTTGTATGGGAAAGGGGGTGTCCGGTAAAGATATATCACCACTTCCATTGAAGCCGGGAATGTGGTAAAATCAGGGGTACAGATTAGCTGGGAGGAACATTATGAATTACATCGAAATCAATATAGAAACATCTGCAGGCGGCATCGAGCCTGTGGTTACTGAGCTTATGAACATCGGCATCACCGACACGGTGGTTGAGGATCCACGGGACATTGAAGATCTGATGGACAAGAAGCAGACCTACGACTGGGACTACCTTGACGACTCGATCATGGAAAAGATGAAAGACGTGCCAAAGGTTATCGTCTATCTGGAGGATACGCCGGAGAACCGTGAGTTATCAAAACTTACAGAGACCACAATTGCTGAGTTAAAGGCAGATGCCGAGGCGGGAGAATTCGGTAAGGATGCTGATTTTGGAAGCCTGAACGTGACAGTAAGCTTTGATGACGACAGCGAGTGGAAGGATAAGTGGAAGGAATATTTCAAACCTTCACAGATTTCTGACAGCATAGTTGTAAAGCCTACCTGGGAGGAGTACGACAACAGGGACGGCAAGCTGGTAATTGAAATCGACCCGGGAATGGCATTCGGAACAGGAACCCATGAGACTACTTCGCTGTGCGTCAAGATGCTGGAAAAATATCAGAAAAAAGATGACGACGTTCTTGACGTAGGATGCGGAAGCGGTATTCTTTCCATTGCGGCAGCTCTCCTTGGAGCAAAGGACGTTCTGGGCGTGGACGTTGACCCGATTGCTGTGGAGGTTGCCGACGAGAACATCAGACTGAACAGGGTTGAGAACGTGGCAAGAGCACAGTCTGGTGACCTGACAAAGGGAATCGACTACAAGGCGGACGTTGTAGTGGCTAACCTGATGGCTGACCTTGTAATGATGCTGGCTGAAGACGCGGCAAAGCATATGAAGGCTGACGGCTTCTTTATTTCATCAGGCATTCTGGTTGAAAAGGAAGAGACAGTATCAGACCATCTGAAGAGACTGGGCTTCAACATTGTAGAAGTGGCACGTGACGGCGGCTGGTGCGCCATCGTCGCAAAGGCATAAAAAAGCATACAAAAGCATATAAACTGTAACGCAGGAGGACGAATATGAGAATATTTACTGATCCGGTAAATATTGGAGATAAGTATATTGCCATTAACGACAAGGGCGATATAAAGCATATGATTAAGGTTATGCGTCTCAGAGAGGGAGATCGGGTTGATGTTTCTGACTCAGCCCGGTGGGAATATGAGACGGAAATAGACCAGATATCTGAGGACGAGGTGCTTCTGAGAATTCTTGACAAGCAGGCCTTTGCAAGAGAGCCTGAGGTTAAGGTGACTCTGTTTCAGGGCGTGCCGAAAGCAGGCAAGATGGAGACTATCATCCAAAAATGTGTGGAGCTGGGTGTCCATGCGATAACGCCGGTATTCATGGAAAGAACTGTTGTTGTTGAAAAGGGTAACTTCGGCAAGAAGCTTGAACGCTGGCAGAAGGTGGCCGACGAGGCAGTTAAGCAGTGCAGGCGCGGCCTGATTCCCGAGATTAAGGATCAGCTTCGTTTCAGGGAGATGGTCTCTCAGCTTGGGAACTTCGATCTGGTTCTTTTCCCTTACGAAAACGAAAGCGGCTACTCCATCAAGGACTGCCTTCGGAATCTTTCATCAAAACCCGCTTCGGTGGCAATAATAATCGGTCCTGAGGGGGGCTTTGCCGATTCAGAGGCGGAGCTTCTTGATGAAGCAGGTGCAGTTCGTGTAACCCTGGGAAAGACAATACTGAGAACCGAGACTGCAGGAATGGCGGCTCTGGCCATGACCATGTATGAGCTGGAGCTGTAACTACCGGAGAAGTTTTTCAATTGAAACATCCGGCGTTCTCAGGCCGCGTTTCAGACCGAACATTGCATCCTTATCGCCCTGTTCAATATGGTTTATACCGGAGGCACATATCAGACCTGCCTTGAAGCCCATGGATCTCAGCAGATCTCTTGAGCCTGAGGTGTACATTCCGAAGGGCCAGGTGAAGGTGTCAGGATATCTGCCGGTGCATTCTTTGATTTTATCCTGGAGAGGGAGCAGATCTTCCTT
>JALENF010000120.1 GCA_022767945.1 Bacillota bacterium | reverse complement strand
CCGCACGGCGAACACATGCCCGGTGCAGTGCGTTTCAAGGAAGCGGAGAGCACTAAGGAAATGGCTGTAATAGCCAATGTCAGTGCCCTTGTAATCATGGTTATCCTTGCGGTTCCGGCGATAATGCGCTGCCTTAGCTTTTTTTCGGATGCTCTTGGCGAAAATATGTCAGATTATGCGGTTGAGCTCTGGGTTGGTTCCCTGCTTTCCCTTGCAATTCTGTTTCCTCATGAAATTCTTCATGCCATATGCTTTAAAGAGGATGTTTACCTGTATACGAATTTCAGACAGGGAATGCTGTTTGTAGTCGGACCGGAAACCATGAGCAAAGGTCGTTTTGTTTTCATGTCTCTGCTGCCAAATCTGGTATTTGGAATTATTCCGTACACGCTTGGAATGATTTTTCCGCAGTATGGCTGGCTGCTGGGTCTTGGCATCCTTGCCACCGGAATGGGCGCAGGAGATTACTACAACATTTTCAACGCCCTGACCCAGATGCCGAAGGGGGCAAGAACCTACCTGTACAAGTTTAATTCATACTGGTATATGCCGGATGATGAAGATTGAAAAAGGAGAACGAGATTATGAATGAGTTTACCATACTGAATAAAGAAGAAATACAGTCCGTCATTAGAATGGACAATGTTATTTCTGCTGTTGAAAAAGCATATGCATACAAGTGCGATGGCAAGGCTGCACTTTTTCCGATCGTTACCCATTCTTTTGAGGATGGGGTAAGCGAATTTGACATAAAAAGCGGAAGCATGGACGGTGCCGGAATCTTCGGCATGAAAATCGTAAGTGCTTTCGAAGGTAACGACAAATATAATCTTCCTCGGCTGACGGGAACAATTCTGATTTTCGACCGTGAAACAGGTATGCTAAAGAGTATGATGGACGGTGGTCTTATCACCAACATGCGTACAGGTGCAGCCGGTGCTGTAGGCTGCAAATATCTTGCACGCGCCGAATCAGAGGTTCTCCTTCTTGTCGGCACAGGTTCACAGGGGCCGGTTCTTCTGGATGCCACACTCAGAGTAATGAAAAACATAAAGAAGATTCTCGTATGCAATCCCCGTTCACCTCACAAGGTGGAGGGCTTCATTGCCGATGTAAGAGATAAGCTGCAGCTGAAGGTTCACATGGAAGCCGTAACGGATCTTGAGACTGCTGCAGGTATGGCGGATATCATACTCACGGCAGTTCCTTCACGTCAGGCCGTTATCAAAACCGACTGGATCAGACCGGGAACTCATCTTTCCTGTATAGGCTCTGATATGGAGGGAAAGCAGGAACTGGAGGAAAGCCTTCTGGCGCGCAGTAAAGTTTTCTGTGATGATCTGACGCAGGTTGTCAGCGTAGGAGAATGTGAAAAGGCGGTTAAGCAGGGAATTCTTAAGCGTGACGATATTACAGAAATAGGTGATGTGATACTTGGAAGAGCTTCAGGCCGTGATAACAATGAACAGATAACAATCTTCGACAGTACCGGTATAGGCCTGCAGGATCTTATGACTGCCTCTGAAATTACAGACGTGGCAGATAAACTGAACCTTGGAATAAAAATGAAACTATAGAACGGAGGGCGCTTATGAAAACACTTTTGCTTGAAGAAATGACCTGGGCTGAAATAGAGGAGGCTATGAAGAATGGTTTTGATACTGTTATCATCTTTGCAGCATCCATCGAGCAGCACGGACCTGCGCTTCCTGAATCAACGGACATGGTTCTCGGCTATGCGGAAGCCGCAGATCTGGCAAAAAGACTTGGCAAAGCACTTGTTGCACCGGTAATCAGACCCGGGCTTTCGGCACACCACATGTGCTTTCCCGGAAGCATTACCCTGAGACCTGAAGTTTTCAGAGGAATAGTTGAAGACTATATTTCTGCCTATGTTCATCACGGATTCAGAAATATCGTTCTGTGCTCCTCACACGGTGGAAATTTCAAGGCTCTGGAGGAAATCGCCCGCGAACAGGCGCCTCTATATCCGGAAATCCGCATAGTTACAGGCTGCAGCCTTGAAGAGCTCGACGCCTCCCTTATAGAAATGGATAAGATGGAAAACCAGACAGTCGGCACCTGCGGAGGTCATGCATGCCAGTGGGAAACCTCCCTTATGATGATGCTGGATGAAAGTTATGTAAGGAAAGACAGTCTCATGTGCGGTCATGTGGGAGAGCTTAATGCAGAGCTGCTCGACAAATTCTTTAATGAGGGAGTAAAGTCGGTCAGCACTATCGGTGTGATGGGTGATCCGACATCCTCATCTGCAGAAAAAGGAATCAGATTTTTTAACTATCTGCAGGAGCTCCAGGAAAAAGCTATTCGCAGCAAACTGGATAATTACATATCTCCTGAAGACTGATTATTATATTTGTCATCTTAAAATGAGAAACCGGCTCAAAGGCCGGTTTTTTGATTGCCATATTAATCTGTCCAATGCTGTCCTAGTCTGTCCTATGTCTGTTCGTCATTTTGTCTTCATACATATTTCGGTCTGCCTTGTCAAAGAGAATTCTGAAGGAGCAGTTCGGATAATCCGTAGAAACTGCCCATCCACAGGCATAGCTTACGTCTACGAACTGACCCCCTCCGTGATGCAGTCTGTTAAACTCATCCACATCCTTCCGCAGTCTTTCTACAATAGCTTCGGCATCTTCCTTTGAGGCATTGCGAACGACTGCCATAAATTCATCACCGCCATATCGCCCAACAAAGTCTGAAGGTGGAACCGCATTTCTAAGAAGTCTAGCAAAATTTGCAATGAGCTGGTCACCCACAGAATGCCCCAGAGTATCATTCGCCTCCTTCAAGCCATTCAGATCAAAAACAATACATGCCACCGGTTTGTTCATCACATCTGCATCATAGAAGAACTCTTCACATTTACCTTTATTAGGCAAACCTGTATGCTGGTCGGTATATGCCTTCTGCTCCAGCTGGTGATTTCTACGCCTCATGCTCACTGCCTCAAGAGAACGAGCCAGCATAATTATTATCAAAACAGTAATATCCACAGCAGTGGCAATCTCCAGATATCGTATTATAGTTGCAATAGATTCGGAGTAGTCTTCTGCCGCATAAACAGTATCGTCTGCCATCTGGAAATACTTTTCACTGATTTCAACGATATCTGTAGCTTTATATCCCTCTTCACGAACACGATACATTTCCTTCTTGAGAATCTGCCAGTATTCAAGCTGCACATCTAAATCTCTCTGGTAGGTCTCATCATCCAGCTTTACAAGTTTGTGTTTGCCTGACTCATTTTTTAATCCATTTACGATTTCATCCAGATAAAGAATAAGCTCATCATTTCCCTGGCCTACAATTTCCAGCTTGACTGCTCGCTGCGTAGCTCCTCTGACAATGCCTGCATAATTTATTACCCTTGCCGTTCCCTGCAGACAGTTTATCTGGTAAATCATAGATGATACAAGAACCATCATGACAATAATCAATATGCTCTGAACAACTGCAACAAATGTCCGAATTCTTTTCTTCATTAATCCACCTCAATTCTCTTTATATACTAACATATACGAAGAAAAAAAGCATCCCGATTTTTCAGATAAATGCTGCTGAACACATTATAGATTCTGCCATTTTACCTTCTGCGAATTATGAAATATCTCTTTTCGTATATCTTGCAAATGCAATCACGACTCCCGCAATTCCGATCACGATTCCGATTCCAAGCAACGTTCCGTCCAGAGCGCCGTTTTCAACGATATCTGCCCCCTCACAATATGAGAAAGGTGTAATATATTTTAAAGGCTCTGCTGCCTCAGCTATGTTTGCTATGATATTCAGGAAATACATAACGGCTGCAATTCCAAGTCCCGCGCCAAGGGAACCCCTCTTCATAAACGCTGAGATTCCAAAGCATATTCCTGCCAGCTCCAGCTGCATCAGGTAGTAGGCCAGCAGCATCAGGTTCAGTTCCCTCCACGGAATATCTTCACCGATTGCATACACTGCCCCGATGGAAACCGCATAGATAATCAGATTCATAAATGTAATCTGAAGCAGCACCGCAGCGAGCTTCTCTGACAGAACACGCACCCTGCTCACCGGATGGGTCAGAAGGAATTCTGCTGTCTTATCCTTTTCCTCTTTACTGAGCATGCCCGCAGCAAGCATAGAAGCGAACAGGCCACCACCCAGTCCGAGCACATTACCACATTCCACTGAGAAAAATCCTGTAAGTGAACCGAAGTTCAGCCTATCCATTCCAAAGGCGGCACTGAATGCACCCATTGAGGCAAACATAT
>JALENF010000087.1 GCA_022767945.1 Bacillota bacterium | reverse complement strand
ATAGTAATAAGCTTATTATTGAACCAATAGTTCCTAAGACAAAGAAAAGGTTAGGCAATTATCCATTTGCTTTGCAGATGACAATCTTAAAAGGACAGAAACAATTAACAGAAGAGAACACAAAAGGCTGGCTATCAGAGCGTGTAATTCCTCCTGAACGACCTGGCATATTGGAGAGTTTGCATAGGCATGGAATAAAGGAATACAATGCAATTGAGATAATGAAAATTTGTCACGGTAAAAATGCAATGGACGGAACATACTGGGAGCCTGTTTCAAGCACAATGACAGTAGATGAAATAAACAGGCTTATTAAAGAAAAGAAGATTTGAGTTAAAGCCATCTAGTAGTCAGAAAGACACTAGATGGCTATTTTTGTGCTTAAATATAGAAAATATGAGAATGTGTAATTTAAGTATACAGTCAATAGGTAAATGTGTAATTAGAATTGCGACTATGCAGGGTATACACATAGAGGTATAAAATTGAAATGTGTAATTATTGGAAACAGTCACAAGGTAAATGGGGGATTGTGTAGCAAGAGGACTTTAATGAAATTTATGATAAAAATACAGACAGCAGTGGTGCTTGTTAGTATGACAACGGTGCAATAGTATATTTATATAAACAGTTAAGAAAAAGTTATAAGATAGGTTCATGGCACTTGAAATACAGGAAAGCGATGGCCGTTATAATCTCAAATTCTGTAGGTGAGTCCTGGCCTTCCGCAACCATTTCATGAGCCTTTTCAATAACTGCATCCGTATATATTTCCAGGTCCTTGTCCGAAATATAATTATGGTCAAACTCAATTCTCTCGTTGAATACTTCTATAAAAGGAGAGGTGTAGAGGCCGGTTCTGTAACCTCCGGCCTGTAACACCTCGTAAATATACCTGCAGATAGAGCCCTTTCCGTTGGTTCCGGCAACATGAATAACCTTAAGAGAATCCTGCGGATTGCCCAGCTTGTCAAGCAGGACGTTCATCCTTTCCAGACCCAGAACGCTTCCGAATTTGAGAAATTCACTTATTTTTTCTATAGCATTCATTCTTTTAGTTCTCTTTCTCTACCCTTAAATTATTTATTTTCCAAGCTTCTTTTCCACAAGAGCTAGTCTTTCGATTACTCCGGCAAGCATTTCCTCATATTTAACCTGCTTAGCCTTTTCCTCATTGATAACTTTCTCAGGAGCCTTGGAAATGAAGCCCTGATTTGAAAGCTTACCCTTAACTCTTGCCACTTCGCCTTCAAGCTTTTTCTTTTCCTTAGTCAGTCTCTCAAACTCTGCATTGAAATCCACAAGCTCATCAAGAGGGATGAAGATTTCAGCACCATTGATTACGGCTGACATTACTTCTTCAGGAACATCCTTCTTGTCAGTTACAAAGGTGATATCATTAATGTTAGCAAGATCTCTGATGTATCTTTCCCCCGCCTTCACAACGTCCATCTTGTCCGCTTCAGCGAAAATGTAAGCACCCAGAGCCTTGCTTGGAGCTGCATCAGCCTCTGCTCTGATATTTCTGATTGCACGGATTGCCTCCATTGCAGCTTCGATTCTAGTTTCCTCTGCAGTGAACACTCTCGCTTCACTGAATTCTGGCCACTTAGCCTTGATCAGGAAGCAGTCAGGGTTTCCTTCGCGCTCGCATTCTGAATGCGGAAGGAATGACCAGATTTCTTCTGTAATGAAAGGCATAAACGGATGAAGCATTTCCAGCATGTTCTTCAGAACCATTACAAGAACGAATCTTACAACCTTCTTGTCTTCCTCATCATCAGACCACAGTCTCTTCTTGACCAGCTCGATGTACCAGTCGCAGTACTCGTTCCAGATCAGCTCATAGACTCTCTGTCCTGCAAGTGCAAGGTCATATTTTTCAAGAGCCTTGGTAACGTAATCTGCAGCGTCGTTTACTCTGCTGATAATCCACTTGTCTTCATCTCTAAGTGCGATGTTGCTGAAGTTTGTTGTATCTCCGCAAGCCATTCCGCAGCAGTCACTGCAGCATTTTGCCATTTCTCTGAAGTTTCCGTCCTCGTCCTGAAGGTTCATGATAACGAATCTGGAAGCATTCCACAGCTTGTTTGCGAAGTTTCTTGCAGCTTCAATCTTATCTTCAGTAAATCTCATGTCGTTACCCGGTGTGATACCGTTTGTAAGCATGAATCTCAATGCGTCAGCACCATACTGGTCGATAACCTCCAGCGGATCGATACCGTTACCTAAGGATTTACTCATCTTTCTGCCCTGAGCGTCTCTTACAAGTCCATGGATGTAAACATCGTGGAAAGGTACATCTCCCATTGTCTCACAGCCTGAGAACACCATTCTGACTACCCAGAAGAAGATGATATCGTAACCTGTAACCAGCACGTCTGTCGGATAGAAATAATCCAGCTCAGGAGTCTTTTCAGGCCATCCTAATGTTGAGAAAGGCCATAGAGCTGATGAGAACCATGTATCCAGAACGTCCTCATCCTGCTTCAGATCAGTGCTTCCGCACTTAGTGCATGTATGCGGAGTATCTTCTGATACGATGATTTCGCCGCATTCCTGACAGTACCATGCAGGGATTCTGTGACCCCACCACAGCTGTCTGGAAATACACCAGTCTCTGATTTCCTCTAACCAGTGCAGATAAGTTTTCTCGAATCTTTCAGGTACGTGCCTCAGCTTTCCTGTCCTTGCAGCCTCGATAGCAGGCTTAGCCAGTTCTTCCATCTTTACGAACCACTGATCTGAAAGCATAGATTCAATTACGGTATGGCATCTGTAGCATGTACCTGCAGGAATAACCTTTTCTTCAGTCTTTACAAGATATCCTGCTGCTTCAAGGTCAGCAACCCACTGCTTTCTGCATTCGTAGCGATCCATGCCCTC
>JALENF010000067.1 GCA_022767945.1 Bacillota bacterium | reverse complement strand
ATACCATCATAAATGTAGGAATCATCATCATTGTAAATGTGAAGTACATAACCTTGGATCTGCCGAACTTGTCAGCAATGGCTCCGCCTCCGAAGGCAGCAACCGGACGGATGTACTGTGCAGCAATGGTGATTACTGCCGCTGCTGTTCCGGCCATTCCGAATGCTGAAGTTGAGTATGGTGTGAAGTAGAAGAATGAAATGTTCATAGTGTATGTGCAGCAAAGGATTAACGAAAGAATCCATACTGCAGGCATCTTTAATACTTCAATTACACTTGCAACAGTGATTTTGTCTTTCTTTTCAACAGTTTCAGCTGATTTCTTTTCAGGTTCGATTCCTCTCAGAAGGAAGAATACCAGAATACCTAATGCGATTGCAATAACTGAGTAGTAGATAATTACTCCGTTCAGACCGCCCAGGTTTCCTGCCTTATTGCTGAAGTAAGCGAAAATTGCAACGATGCATGCACCGTCGATAGCATATACGATACCTCTTCCTCCATCGAAGAAGCCGTATGCCTTACTCTGCTCATTTTCATTGGATATCTCACGCAGGCTCTTAACTACTGCAGGCCAGAATGCAAATAGGGAAGTAAATCCCCATAAGGCATATATAGCTAACAGTACGATGTAGCCAGGGTTCATTAAATGAATCAGTCCGCCCACACCTGTCAGAATCAAAGATACTGTCATAAGCTTTCTTGTTGATACCATATCTGCTACAACACCGCCGAACAGGTATGAAATCATACCGAAGATACCGAACATGGATCCGAATGTACCCATCTGGGTATTTGTCAGGTTGTAAGTTTCCAGATACGCATCATAGAAATATGATCTGAAATACGGAAGTCCGTAAATCATAGCACCGGCCACTGTAATAACTACAAGGTGGAAAATGTGCTTTTTAAGTTTGGAAGTTTGTTCTGCACTCATTTTCTTTTCTCCTTTACAAAATTTGATATGATTGCGTTTTCTTTATCATATAAAATCATATAAACTTTTCAAGAAGGTTAAAGTGCCATTTCAAATTAAAAAAGTTTCATCCTAGTCCATCAGCATATCAGTGCTAGTCCATTTTTCACTCCATTTCGTCAAGAACTTCTCCGATAATCCGGATGCCCTCTATGATTTCTTCATCACTCACATTGGAATATGACAGCCGGATATGACCGTTATCATTCTTCTCCAGGTAAAAAATTCTGCCAGGATATACTATCACCTTCCTTTCCGCCAGTTTTCTGCAGAACATCCTCTCGTTTATGCCCTTTCTCAGGCTGCACCACAGGGTCAGTCCGCCGCCGGGCTTGACGAAATAAATGCCCTTATCACTGATTTTCTCAAGCTCACTGCACATGAGATCACGCTTCTGCATGTAGTGCAACTTCAGGTTATCTGTTCTCTCCTTAAGAAGTCCTTTTTCCATATACTCGTTAAGGAAATACTCACCTATATTTCCGATTACCGTCTCATCCAGACTGAGCACTCTGCCCAGCATGTCCACAAGATCCTCAGGACCAACCAGGTATCCGATTTTGGCCGCAAAAGGGAAAGACAACGTAAAGGAGTTCAGATACACGACAAGTCTGTTGGTATCAAGAAGATACAGAGACGGAATATATCTTTCGTCATATTTGAAATCGTAAAGGTAATCCTCCTCAATTATCGGTACGTTGTAGATTTCAGCCAGCTGAAGAACTCTCTTCCGCTTCTCCAGAGATGTGGTTACGCCTGTCGGGTTATGATAATTGGGCATGGTGTAGATAAACTTGGGCTTGTATTTTCTGATACTTGCCTCCAGCATCTCCATATCCATTCCATCCTCCCTCATCGGAACAGGGATCACCTCAATCCCGAGATTCAGAAAAATGCTGAGAACATCGGGAATTATAGGATCTTCGACCACTACATGGTCTCCTTTTCTGAGATACAGCAGCATAAGATAGCTGATGGCCTGATTGGTTTCAGCCACGATCTGAATGTTCTGCGGACTGACATCCATATTTCTTTCCTCAAGGAAGCCGCATATATTTCTTTTCAGAACTTCCGTTTCATGTATGAGTGTCTGTGCTTCTGCACTCTTCGACTGACCGAAAATTCTGGACACAACGCCCTCAAGCCCTTCCACAGGATAGGCGGTATTGTCCATTATTATTCCGCCGAAGTTGACAGCCTCTTCTCCGTCAAGTCCATAATAGTAAATCTCGTTGAAATCTCTTGCCTCCCTGCTGTACTCGTATTTCAGTCCCTTCTCAAGAGGAAAGAATCTTCTGGAGAAGTCCTTGCGGACAATCTCACCCACAAAGTAGCCCTTCGGTCTTACCGATGAAGAAGTAATTACGCCCTTGCTCACCAGCTCGCCATAGGCTCTGACAACTGTATTTCTGTGGACACCCACATCCTCTGCCATTTTTCTTTCCGATGGCAGCTTTGTTCCCGCCGTAAGCTGCCCGTTTTCCACCATCTGCTCTATAGCAGTTGCAATCTGTTCATATACAGGAATTGCACTTTCCCGGTTCAGTGTGATTTTCATTTATTCTCCCATCCTTTCGAATGGGCCAAAAAATCAAAAGCTGTTAATATTGCTAGTCCAAAAACCTCTTTTTTGGCACATTCTTTTGTCCTAAAAGTTTCTATGTTTATAGGGTTATTCTTCCTTTATGTCTATCCTACTTCTTAAAATTCGCGATAGCCTCTGCAATCTCGTTGAGATACTCCCATCTCTCCATCTTCTCCATGAGAGCCTCTTCAGTGCTGTCCTTTTCCCTTTGAAGCTCCTGAAGCTTACCGTAGTCACTTCCGCACCTGCCCATCTCTTTATCGATTTCAGCCAGACGATCCTCCAGAGCCGCGATGTCATCATCTATGGTCTCAAACTCTTTCTGTTCCATATAGGTAAACTTCGGTTTTTTCGGTGCCGTGCGGTTAGGATCACGACCTGAACTCACCGACTGTCCGGACCCCGCGGCCGCATTCCCGTTATCAAAACCTCCAGATGCGGACGCCCCGGCAGCCTTTCGCTCTGCCTTGACAGCCTGCTTCTTAAGCTCCTCTTCCTCGTTCTTCTTCGCCTTATAGTCACTGTAGCTGCCGTTGTAGTTTCCCAGCACTCCGCCTTCTTCAAAAGCAAAGGTTCTTCGAGTAGTTCTGTCCAGAAAATATCTGTCATGGGAAACTACCATCAAAGCTCCCTCAAAGTCGTCCAGATAGTCCTCAAGCACTGTCAGAGTGTTAATATCCAGGTCATTTGTAGGCTCGTCCAGAATCAGAACGTTAGGAGCCTTCATCAGAATACTGAGAAGATACAGCCTTCTCTTCTCGCCTCCGGAAAGGTGCTTTACCAGCACCGAATGCATGTGCGGCGGAAACAGAAAGCGTTCCAGCATCTGAGATGCGGATATATAGCCTTCGTTGGTTTTGATATTGGTTGCAATGTCCGAGACGAATCTGATAAGCCGGGCATCTTCGTCCAGCCCCTCGTTGTGCTGAGAGAAATAGCCTATCTTCACCGTCTCGCCGCGGTCAATCCAGCCCTCATCGGGCTCGATGTTTCCCATAATCATATTCAGAAGAGTAGTCTTGCCGCAGCCGTTAGCACCTACGATGCCGACCCTGTCGTTACGCAGAAGCACGTACTCGAAATCCTTAATCAGCTGCCTGTCACCGAATGCTTTGGAGATTCCGTTTATCTCAATGACCTTTCTCCCCAGACGACTGGATACAGAAGACATTTCAATAGCAGAGTCGTCGATTTCCAGCCTGGCATCCTCAAGCTCATGAAAACGCTGAATTCTTCCCTTTGCCTTCGTCGTACGAGCCTGCGCACCGCGCCTTATCCACGCAAGTTCCTTCTTATATATAGCCAGACGCTTTCGTTCTGTTGCAAGCTCCATTTCCTTCCTTGAAGCCTTAGTGGTCAGATAATAGTCATAATTTCCTTCGTATGAGTATAATACACCGTTTTCTATCTCCACAATCACATTGCAGATTCTGTCCAGAAAGTATCTGTCGTGGGTAATCATAAAAACCGCACCCTTATACCTTATGAGATAATCCTCCAGAAATGTGATTATTTCACTGTCCATATGATTCGTCGGCTCATCCAGAATAAGGAGATTGCTCTCGCATGCGAGAACTGCTGCAATGGCCACTTTTTTTCGCTGTCCACCGGACAGGGTCTCCATCTTTGCATCAAAGTCGTAGACGCCCAGCCTGGTCAGCATGCTCTGGCACTCGTATTCCTCACATGGCAGGTGCTGCATACCCGCATACGCCATAGCCTGCTCCATCACCGTCAGATTACCGTCAAAGGGTGGATTCTGCGGCAGATAAGCCTTCATCAGCTGATTGGAGGTTGTAATTGTGCCGCCCTCCTCATCCACTACTCCTGCAATTATCTTCAGAAGGGTGGATTTTCCGCTTCCGTTTACTCCGATAAGCCCGATTTTGTCGCCCGAACTGATGGTCAGATTTATATCCTCCAGCAGTCTCTTCTCCGTATAGCTTTTCTTGATGTGTTCCGCTGATATTAGTATCATTCTACCTCCACTAGTTTTCCGTATATTACAAGTCTTGCATTCTCATATTCATAAGTACATGTGCTCATCATTACAAGCCGGTCTGACGCCGTAACTCTAACGTCAGATTTCACTTCGCTTAAGGCATCTATTTTATCCAGATACGTCTGTCTCTCCGATTCGTTATCAAAACCCCTTCGGTAAAGTTCACTGTCTCTCGGTACAGTAACCACGCTGAAGAGCTCCACCCTGTATGAACGGTCCGGCGTCGCAAGCAGCATAGTATCATGGCTGTCGAAATACTTCTGTTCCCTGTATTCGCCAAAGCTCCCGAACATGCTGTTATCCTTCATCCGGTGGCCGTATATTATGGTGTTAAAGTCCTCGAAAGGCTTTTCGCATCTGTAATCTATAAAAATTGCACCGCACCCGTTCCACTCCAGATTATACATCTGGGTAAGATACCTGGAGTTGTCCTCACCCTGAACGACGGGATAG
>JALENF010000051.1 GCA_022767945.1 Bacillota bacterium | reverse complement strand
TATCAGACCTGCCTTGAAGCCCATGGATCTCAGCAGATCTCTTGAGCCTGAGGTGTACATTCCGAAGGGCCAGGTGAAGGTGTCAGGATATCTGCCGGTGCATTCTTTGATTTTATCCTGGAGAGGGAGCAGATCTTCCTTTAGAAGACGTGCGTATTCGCCGGTGCTCTCGCCGGGATTTTTTCTTGCCCCTTTTCGGCTGCTGTCGATTTTGTGCATATTCCATGTGTGGTTCTGTATTTCCCATTGTCCGCTTTCCGCCATCTCTGAAAGTTCAGACCAGGTTACATTGCGGTAGATGTCACTCATGTATTCCTCTTCTGAAGCCTCCTGACATGCGCTGCCGACGATGGACATCACAGCCTTCATTCCGTATTCCTTCAGAACGGGTGTGGCAAAGAGATGATTGTTGTAATAGCCGTCATCAAATGTAATGATCACAGGCTTCTCAGGAAGACGCGCTTCTGAACCGGTATCGTAAACGAAATTGATAAGCTGAGTCATTGTAATGGCTGTATAGCCGTTATCACTTAGATATTTCATGTCACTTCTGAAGGTTGATGCCGGGATAAAGTACTCATTCACCTTATCCTGACGGTCGGTAAGACCATGGTACATGAGAATGGGGACATCAGCCGAGGTGGCTCCGGGTGCGAGAACAGTATCGGCCGCAGGACTTGCTGCTGACAGACAGAGAAGCAGTGAAACGATAAAGAAAGCGGTAAAGCCTTTCAGATGTTTTCTCAAAAAATCACTCCCTTTCCCTTTAATATATCACCTTGGAAAAAGTTTATTCTTGAAGATGAGAGTGAAAGGTTGTACTATTTATATATGAATAAGCAGAAAGGAGATTAGAAAATGGCAGATTGTATTTTTTGTGCAATAGGAAGTCATGAAATTCCATCTAACGTTGCATATGAAGATGATAAAATTATCGCATTTCACGATCTTGACCCGCAGGCACCTGTGCATGTGCTTGTAATCCCGAAGAAGCATATCGAAAGCCTTGACGATGTCAAGGAGGAAGATAAGGAGCTTCTGGGCTACATCATGTTCAAGATTCATGAAATCGCTGCTGACCTGGGTCTGGAAAACGGCTACAGAGTGGTAAGCAACAATGGAGAGGACGCTTTCCAGACCGTTAAGCACTTGCATTTCCACATTCTCGGAAAGAGAAAGATGACCTGGCCACCGGGCTGATAACCGGATGAATTCAGGTCTTAGACAGGAGTTTTTATGAAAGCAGCATTTCATACCTTAGGATGCAAGGTCAATCAGTATGAGACGGAGGCACTGAAGGAACAGTTTAAGTCAGCAGGCTATGAAATAGTCTCAGAGGATGCTTATGCAGACGTGTATGTGATAAACACATGTACTGTGACAAACATGTCTGACAGAAAGTCGAGGCAGTACATACGAAAAATGAAGAGAGTCAACCCTTCTGCTGTGGTTGCCGTAACAGGCTGCTATGCTCAGGTAAGTCCTGAGGAGGTTGCAGCCATGGAGGATGTGGATATTGTTGCAGGTACTAATGAAAAGCACAGGCTTCTTCAGTATGTTGAGGAGTTTTCTGCGGCAAAGGAACAGCAGTACCATGTAAAGCCATATGAGGAGCTGACTGAGTATATTTCAAGCGGAATTGTCACTTCCATGGAGTCGAGGACCAGAGCTTATATCAAGATACAGGAGGGCTGTAACCGTTTCTGTTCTTACTGTGTGATTCCGTATGCTCGTGGAAAGGTGAGAAGCCGCAGTACGGATGAGATTCTGGAAGAGGCCAGGGGACTGCTCTCTCAGGGCTTCAGGGAGATTATTCTGACAGGAATAAACACTGCTCTCTACGGAGAGGATATCGGGCTTGGCGGAATAGAGCCTCTGATTGCAAGGCTGAACGGGCTTGACGGCGATTTCAGGATCAGGCTGAGCTCTCTTGAACCGACGGTAATCAATGCGGAATATGTAAAGGGACTGCTCAGATATGAAAAGCTTTGTCCTCATATGCATCTTTCTGTCCAGAGCGGATCCGACCACGTTCTTTCACTTATGAACAGACACTACACCCGTGAAGAGTATCTTGAAATAGTGAAGGTGCTTAAGGAGCATGACCCACTGTACGGTATTACTACGGACATTATTGCGGGATTTCCACAGGAGACTGAAGAAGATTTTGCTGACAGTCTGAAAATTATTGACGAGACAGGCTTCTGCAGGGTTCATGCTTTCAAGTACTCTCAGCGAAAGGGAACCGCAGCTGCCGAAATGGGGGGACAGATTCCGGGTCCTGAGAAGAACCGGAGAAGTCAGGTTTTGATAGAGAAGGCAGATGACGCGGTACGTGCATTCTACGAAAAGTGTCAGGGTGCTGTCAGACGTGTGCTTTTTGAGGAGGCTGAGGACGGTATGGTAACCGGGTACACTGACAACTACGTGAAGGTGTATGTTCAGGGAAATGAAGAGATGCTTAACCATTTTTATGATGTAAGGCTTATAGAAGAATACAGAGACGGAATGAAAGGCGAGCTGAACTGACAGCCCGCCTTAAATTTATGTATTAAAAATTAAATTATATGTATATTTATTTGCGAAACGTGATAGTGCCGGTAGCGGCATCCATACCATCTACTATGGCAAGAGACTCGAGCTGAAAACCCAGATTTCTTATTACCTGTCCGCCTACCTGGAAGCCTTTTTCAACTGCGATTCCGATGCCTTCAACTGTGGCACCGGCATCATTGGCGATACTGATCAGCCCCTGAAGGGCACATCCGTTTGCAAGAAAATCGTCGATAATCAGGACATGATCATCAGGTCCGAGAAATTTCTTGGAGACTATAACCTGATTCTTTGTCTTGTGTGTAAAGGATTCAACCTCTGCAACATACATATCGCCGTCTATATTTATGCTCTTTGATTTTTTTGCGAATACAACCGGAGCGTTGAAATGCCTTGCAACAGCGACTGCAATTCCAATGCCTGAAGCTTCAATTGTAAGAATTTTATTGATTTCCTTTCCTTCAAAACGTCTCTTCCATTCCTTTCCCATATCATCGAAAAGCTGAATGTCCATCTGATGGTTCAGGAAGCTGTCAACCTTCAGTACATTTCCCTCTTTAACGATTCCATCTTTTAAAATTCGTTCTTCAAGTACGTTCATTTTATCCCTCCGCAAACGGTTATTTTTTAGATTTATATATCAGTTTATCAAAACAGACAGAGTTTGACAAGAGTGTGTCAGTATAAAGTCGTTAATGTGAATTAGCAGAAAAATTTCTTTAAATAAATTGTGTATACTTTGTATAATTTGTTGAATTTGTGAAATATTTGTCGTATTATATGATTAAACAGGGAATAGCCAACCCTAGCGTATCATTAACCATTGAAGGGAGACATATCAATGAACAGAAAAAAATTATTTGCTATCGCATTGACACTATGCATGGTAGTAGGTCTGATGGCTGGTTGCGGCTCCAAGAGCGAAGCAGCAGGTAAGGTTTACTGGCTGAACTTTAAACCTGAAGCTGATGAAGCACTTCAGGAAATCGCAGCAACATACACAGAAGAGACAGGCGTTCCTGTAAAGATTGTTACAGCAGCATCAGGAAAGTATGAATCTACTCTTACTGCTGAAATGGACAAGTCAGAAGCACCTACACTTTTCGTAGCCGGTAATGCAGCTGCAGTTAACACATGGAAGGACTACTGCTACGACCTGAAGGACACAGATGTTTATAATGAACTGACAACTGATGACTTCACTCTATACGATGACAGCGGAAAAGCATGTTCAATCGGCTACTGCTACGAAGCATTCGGTATCATCGTTAATACTGACCTTCTGAAAAAGGCCGGATATGAAGTTGCTGATATCACAAACTTCGATTCACTGAAGAAGGTTGCAGAAGATATTCATGCTAGAGCAGGCGAATTAGGATTCGATGCATTCACATCATCCGGCATGGACGATTCCTCATCATGGAGATTCTCAGGCCACTTAGCTAACATGCCTCTATTCTATGAGAGCAGAGACGATAAGTGGACAGAGTGTCCTGCAGAAATCAAGGGAACTTATCTTGACAACTTCAAGATGATCTGGGATCTGTACATCAACAATGCTGCGCAGGACAAGGCTACTCTTGCTACAGGCGGATATGATGCAGAAGGTGAATTCAAGGCAGGAAAGGCTGTATTCTTCCAGAACGGTACTTGGGAATATGCAGCACTAAGTGAAGCCCTAGGTGCTGAAAACTTAGCAATGATTCCTATCTACTGCGGAGTTGAAGGCGAAGAAAATGCCGGTCTGTGTGCAGGAACAGAAAACTGCTGGGCTGTAAATGCTAAGGCTTCAGAAGATGACATCAATGCTACTCTGGACTTCATGAAGTGGATGGTTACTTCAGAAGCAGGTACTCAGCTGATGGCTGAACAGTTCGGAGTAATCCCTTACAAATCAGCAGCAGAAACTGATAACGTATTCTTCCAGAACTGCAATCAGATGATTGAAGACGGAAAATATTCTGTTGCATGGGCATTCAACTATACACCTAACGTAAATGAATGGAGAGCAACTCTTGTGGCAGCTATGAACAAGTATGATGCCGGCAAGGGAACTTGGGATGACGTTGAGAAGGCATTCGTACAGGGTTGGGCTGACCAGTACAAAGCAGCTAACAAATAATCACGTCGTTACTCTGCAATTTATCAAATTAAATAAGTAGGGGCGAGGGGGGAAGCTCTCTCGCTCTTTCCATAGTTAATCCGACAGGAGGAGACGTTTATGAAAAGAGGACGTGCAAGCAATGGCGCGGCAGTAAACTCCGAACTTATCAGACGCCCGATCAGAAACAGCTTCTGGCTGTTCCTTCTTCCAACATTAGCGGCGTTTATGATTGGATTTGTTTACCCATTCGTAAAAGGTTTCTATTTGTCCTTCTGTAAATTCACAACAACCAGCGATGCAACATTCACTGGAATTTCGAATTACATTAGTGCATTTAAGGACGCGACATTTGTTCATGCATTCTGGTATACGGGGCTGTATGCCGCAGTATCGCTATTATTAATTAATTTACTGGCATTTATTATTGCCTATCTATTAACTCAGGGTATTAAGGGATCCAATATTTTTAGAACTGTATTCTTTATGCCTAACCTTATCGGAGGTATCGTTTTAGGATACATCTGGAGTATGATTTTCGACGGAATACTAAGTCAGTACAACACATCAATTTTGATGGAAACCAAGTACGGCTTTTGGGGATTGATTATTCTTATGTGCTGGCAGCAGGTCGGCTACATGATGATTATATATATTGCAGGTCTGCAGTCCATTCCTGAAGACATGATGGAAGCTGCAAAAATAGACGGTGCAAGCAGATGGCACACTTTAATTCATGTAACTATTCCAAATCTTATGCCGTCAATCACAATATGTATGTTCCTGACCTTAACCAACGGTTTCAAGCTGTTCGACCAGAACCTGGCACTGACAGGAGGACAGCCTTACATCTGGCAGGATGACGGGACAGTTGTAAAAACAACAGAAATGCTGGCTTTGAATATTTTTAACACATTCTATGGAGAAAGCTCCGGAGCCCGTGGTGTAGCACAGGCTAAGGCAGTACTGTTCTTCATACTTGTTGCGGCTATTTCGGTAGCACAGCTTAAGGGAACAAAATCGAAGGAGGTGCAGCAGTAATGAACAAGAGAAAATCTCTTAGCGGAGAACGCAGGGCAAAGACTGCTTTAGTCGGCGTACTTTCCGTAATATCCGTTATTTATATTCTTCCAATGCTGATTGTGCTGATGAACTCCTTTAAGGCAAATACCTTCGTAAAGACCAGAACCTTTGCTTTGCCTGATGCAGAGACAAGTGTAGGATTTGCCAACTATATCAAGGGTATGACCTTCGGTAACTATCCTTTTATGAAATCAGTACTGTTCAGTCTGGTAATCACATTACTGTCAACTGCCCTTATTCTGATATGTACGTCAATGGCAGCATGGTTCATTGCCCGTGTGGACAGCACCATATGCAGAGCATGCTACTATCTGTTCGTATTCTCTATGGTAGTACCTTTCCAGATGGTAATGTTTACTCTGGCAAAGACAGCAGACAGTCTCCACCTGAATACACCTTGGACAATTCCTATTGTTTATCTGGGATTCGGTGCAGGCCTTGCCGTCTTTATGTTCACAGGCTTTATTAAGGGAATACCCCTTGAAATTGAAGAGGCGGCAGCTATCGACGGCTGCGGACCTATCAGAACATATTTCAGAGTTGTATTCCCGATGCTGAGACCGACTATGATTTCCGTAGGCATTCTGGAGATCATGTGGATCTGGAATGACTACCTGTTACCATATCTGTCACTGGATCGAACAAAGTACATGACAATTCCAATTCATATTCAGTACCTGCAGGGAAGCTACGGCAGCATAGACCTTGGTGCTATAATGGCTCTTATCACGATGAGTATTATTCCTGTAATAGTATTCTACCTGACATGCCAGAAGCACATCATCAAGGGTGTTGCAGCAGGTGCAGTAAAGGGCTAAGAGTATGAGTAAAAGATACAGTGGAATATTACTTTCAATAACTTCCCTGCCGTCCGAGTATGGTATAGGCACTCTGGGGAAGGAAGCGTACAGTTTCATAGATTTTCTTCAAAAAGCAGATCAGAAGTATTGGCAGATACTGCCCGTGGGTCCGATCAGCTACGGTGATTCGCCGTATCAGAGCTTTTCTACATTCGCTGGGAATCCGTATATGGTGGATCTGGATATGCTTATCGAGCAGGGTCTTCTGGATGCTGAGGAAGTAAAATCCATAGACTGGGGTGACGACCCTGAGCGTGTGGATTACGGAAAGATGTACGCAAACAGATTCGACATCCTGAAAAAGGCATATCTTAAGCACAAGTCAGATGAGAGCCTTCTGGATGTTCGATCAATAATGAATTTCTGCCATGAAAAGAAATGGCTGGACAATTACGCACTGTTCATGGCTCTGAAGAGACACTTCGGAATGAGACCATGGACTGAGTGGCCGGACGAGAGCATAAGAAAACACGAGCCGGAAGCAATAGAAAAATACAGGAAGATCCTTGCAGAGGATATAGAATTCTTTAAGTTTATTCAGTATCTGTTCTACATGCAGTGGGGTGCTTTGAAGAACTATGCTGAAGAAAAGGGCATAAGGATAATCGGAGATCTTCCGATTTATGTCGCCATGGATTCATCCGATGTATGGGCCAATCCTGAATGCTTCTACCTTGATGAAGAAAATATGCCTATTGAAGTGTCCGGAGTACCACCTGATGCCTTCAGTGCTGACGGTCAGCTTTGGGGAAATCCGTTGTACAGATGGGATTACCTGAAAGAGACAGGCTACGGATGGTGGATTGACAGAGTGGCGGGTGCACTCGAACTGTATGATATCCTGAGAATTGATCACTTCAGGGGCTTTGAAAGCTACTGGGCTGTGCCATACGGCGAGTCAGCTGTTAACGGCCACTGGGTCAAGGGACCTGATATCGACTTTGTCAATGTGCTGGCTTCATGGTTTGCAGGACGTGAGTTTATTGCAGAAGACCTGGGGTATATTACTCCTGAGGTTGGAGCACTTCTTGCAAACTCGGGATTTCCGGGAATGAAGGTTTTACAGTTTGCTTTCGATTCGAGAGAACAGAGCAATTACCTGCCTCACACCTACCACAACAACTGCATATGCTACACAGGTACACATGACAACGCTACACTTATTGGCTGGACAGAAGATGCCTGCAGTGAAGATGTTGAATATGCAAAGAAATATCTGGGAGTCAGAGATGCGGATGAACTGGATGTTGCTATTGTAAGAGCCGGAATGAGCTCAGTTGCAGATACATTTATTGCCCAGATGCAGGATTATCTGAGAACGGGCGCAGACGGACGAATGAATACACCCGGAACTCCTCAGGGTAACTGGAGATGGCGTATGAAGAAGGATGTGCTGACAGATGATCTGGCTGAGCATATTGCAGAAATAACAAGACTGTATGGAAGGAGTTGTCGCTAATGGCACAAGTTACATTAAAAAATATTAAGAAAATTTATCCATATGTTAAACCAAAGACAAAAAAGGGCGAACCTGAAAAGAAGACCAACCTGAAAATAGTTGACGGCGGTGTAGTCGCAGTTGACGATTTCAACATTGAAATTGCCGATAAGGAATTCATTGTACTTGTTGGTCCCTCAGGATGCGGAAAATCGACGACTCTTCGTATGATTGCCGGACTTGAAGAAATTTCTGAAGGAGATCTGCTCATTGATGGTGAAAGAGTGAATGACGTGGCACCTAAGGACAGAGATATAGCAATGGTGTTCCAGAGCTATGCTTTGTATCCGCATATGTCCGTATATGATAATATGGCATTTCCTCTGAAGATGAGAAAAGTTCCTAAGGATGAAATCGACAGAAAGGTCAGAGAAGCAGCTGAGATTCTTGATATTACAAATTACTTGGACAGAAAGCCTAAGGCACTGTCAGGAGGTCAGCGTCAGAGAGTTGCAATCGGCCGTGCAATCGTAAGAAATCCTAAGGTGTTCCTGATGGATGAACCTCTTTCAAACCTTGACGCAAAGCTTCGTAACCAGATGCGTGCTGAAATCATCAAGCTTCGTAAGGTTATTGATACAACCTTTGTATACGTTACTCATGACCAGACAGAGGCTATGACATTAGGTGACCGTATCGTTATTATGAAGGATGGAGAGGTTCAGCAGATAGGTACTCCTCAGGAAGTTTATCGCCACCCTGCAAATCTGTTTGTAGCAGGTTTTATCGGAGTTCCTCAGATGAATTTCTACGATGCTGACCTGGTAAAGGAAGAAGATGGATATCATGTTGTAGTGGATGGTCTGAATGTTAAGCTTTCACGCGATAAGCAGGAAAGACTTGCCGCTAATGGAATCGAGTCAAGAAAGGTTACTCTTGGCGTGCGTCCTCCTCATATCAGCATTGCAAAGAGCAGGGAAAGTGCTGTGGTAAGCACTCTTGACGTATACGAGGATATGGGAAGTGAAATGTATCTTCACGTTAAGGTAATGGGAAAGGAATCTATAGTAATCGTTCCTACCGTAGATATTGCAGAGGGAACTGAGTTCCATCAGGGACAGGAGATTCCAATCACATTTACCGGTGATGTTGCTCTGGTATTTGATCCTGAAACAGAAATGAACCTTGAATTTTAAGAAAAACAGGGCAAAATAAATCTAATAATACATTACAGACGTCAGAGCTTGTCACTGATGTCTGTTTTTTTGAGAGCCTGGCCCAGAAACGGGCACTTTTTGCAAAAAATTCCTTGCAATATAACAGCATAAGTAGTATAATTTTTCTGTTATTTTAAGAAGACTGTTCACAGGCTTATGATTAGACATGGTCAGGAGGTGAATTGGAATATGGCACAAGTTATCGTAAGAGAAAACGAAAGTTTAGAAAGCGCTCTTAAGAGATTCAAGAGATCTTGCGCAAGAGACGGCGTAATGTCAGAACTTAGAAAAAGAGAGCACTACGAAAAACCAAGCGTAAAGAGAAAGAAAAAATCTGAAGCTGCTAGAAAAAAGGCTAAGAAATACTAAGTCATTTAGGATCGAGGTGATATAAATGGCTCTGAAAGAACAACTGATGGCTGATTTCAAAGAGGCTATGAAGGCTCATGATGATACAGCCAAGAATACGATCAATCTGGCACGTGCCGCTATCAAGCAGTACGAGGTGGATAACAGAGAAGAACTGGACGACGCAGGCATAATTGCTATATTATCTAAACAGGTAAAAATGCGTAAGGATGCCCTGGCTGATTTTGAAAAAGCCGGAAGAGCAGATCTGCTGGAAGCCTATAACAAGGAAATAGAGATTCTTAACAGATATCTTCCTGAGCAGTTATCTAAGGAAAAGCTTATGGAAATTGTAAAGGAAACAGCTGCCTCTCTTGGAATTGAGGGCGGTAGACAGAACATGGGCAAGCTGATGGGTTCTGTAATGGGAAAAGTCAAAGGCTTAGCTGACGGGAATGACGTTAAGGATGTCGTTATGGAGTTTCTGGGATAATAAAAATAACATAATCAAAAATCGGACAACCTGGTGATAATCATCAGGTTGTTTTTTCATAGAATTTGAGTTATCGGCATATAATTATCCCATGAGAATTTCTGATGAACTGTCTCTGGATTTCGACATCCTTTCACCTAAGGTCACTGCAAATACCAGAGTTGCAATAATTGAAAATGTGAGAAAGGCCATACAGATAAGCGACACTTCTATTACTGTTGACGCAGGACGATTCTATGTCACCGTCAGAGGAGAGGGTTTTAAGGTTGGAGAACTGATGGAAGGACGAATGGAGCTTGCTGGGATTATTCAATCAATCGAGTTTTTCAGGCCACTGGATCAGAGTGGAAATTGAGGGCTTTCGGGTAGAAAAACTTATTTCTAAAGCGATTGCCGAGGGCATCGTTTTCAGGCACATCCGGTGCATATCGGACACCTGTATGGAACTTACACTTACAGCTGAGGATTTTGGTTATTTTCGAAGGCTGGCCGGAAGCAGATTCAGAATTACCCTGATAGATGAGGGCGGAGTGCGCCCTGCGATGACTTCTTTTATCAGGAACCGTCTGCTCATCTGCGGACTCCTTGTTTTCCTGCTCGTTTTCGGTGTGCAGAGTCTGTTCATCAGAGAAGTCAGTGTCATCGGGTGCAAGGGTGTAGACGAGAATGCAATCAGAGAATGCGCCCGGGAGGCGGGACTGTACGAGGGAGCCCTGAGGGGTTTTGACGCCGCCAGGGTCAAAACCTCCATATTTGAAAGTTTTGATAATATAGTATGGGTCAAGGTTGCAACACAGGGAAATTATGCAGAGATACGAATCGCTGAGGCCCAGGCGGAAAGCCCCGAGTCTGCAGAAGCCCGGGCAAAGATGAGAAGACCCTGTAACATAGTTGCCGCTCAGGACTGCTATGTGGAAACCGTGCGCACCTTCAGAGGAGTGAGCATGGTGGAACCGGACTCCTTTGTTAAAAAAGGAGGCATACTTATAAGTGGAAAAATTCCGGTGGAGATGTCAACCTATGACGAAGATGCTGACAAGACGAAAACACTGAAGGTTCATGCTGACGGTGAGGTCATCGGCCGCGTTCCGTATTACTATTCCTTCTATCTGAATCACGGTGAGGGAAAGAGGCAGGCTGAAGCCAGAGTGCGTGAATGGATAAAAGAAAATATTCCGGAAGATGCCCAAATATTAAATAAAAGTTTGAATTTTCAGCAGAAAGAAAATATAATGAAAGTGTACGGCGTGATAGAAACACGCCAGCAAGTTGGAATAGAAAAGGAGATTATATTTGAAAACAATAGCAATAGATGAAAGCCTTGACAGGATTGAGCTTTTCGGAAATCTGGATGCCAACCTGAACCTTATTCAGGAGAACACGGGCGTGGAAATTTTTCAGAGAGACGACGGCCTTGTTCTGAAGGGTGAGAATATTGAACTGGCAGAAGGAATCCTGAATGAACTGATGGGAATAATTCTGTCCGGTGAAAAGCTGGATACGCAGAAGGTGAACTATGTAATCAGTCTGAAGAAGCAGGGGCTGTCCTACGGCGAACACAAGGTTGACAAGGATATTATCTGCTTCACCTGCAAGGGTCGCCCGCTTAAGCCTAAGACCATCGGACAGAAGGAATACGTAAACAGCATAAGAAAGAAGGACGTGGTGTTCGGAATAGGTCCAGCAGGTACAGGTAAGACCTACATTGCAGTGGCCATGGCGGTCAATGCCTTTAAGAACAAGGAGGTTCAGAAAATTATTCTCGCAAGACCTGCCGTGGAAGCGGGAGAAAGACTGGGCTTTCTTCCGGGTGACCTGCAGGAAAAGGTGGATCCGTACCTGAGACCTCTTTATGATGCTCTTTACGATATTCTCGGACGTGATAATGCGCTCCGACTGAAGGAGAAGGAAGTAATAG
>JALENF010000033.1 GCA_022767945.1 Bacillota bacterium | reverse complement strand
CACCAATCGCTATCGAAGAAGGACTAAGATTCGCTATCAGAGAAGGCGGAAGAACAGTAGGTTCCGGAGTTGTAACTGAAATCATCGAGTAATTTCAGATTAGACTTTATTAAAGACGAGTTCGCATGAACTCGTCTTTTTGCGTGCACGGCAAGAATTATTGACGCGCATGGAAAAAAGGGGTAAAATAGTAAGCGGGTTTGTGCTTTTTTAGAACACATGAATAATACAAGAGGGAAAAAATATGAGAAGTGATAGATACGAAGCAAGAGAAAACAGATTCAAAAAGTTTACAAAAGTATGGGCTGCAATCTACTTTCTGGTTACAGCTGCTTTTCTGGGCGTACTGGCTTATGCGAACCTGTTGCCTTTTGACATTCTGTGGAAGGTTGCAGCCGGTGTGGGAGTGCTGTTTCTGCTGACATTTCCTGCACTGTCAATAAAAGCTTTCAGGGTATCGAGAAAGAAGATTGCACTCTTCTTCTCCATAATATTTATGCTCTGCTACGGAGTAGGGATAGTGTATTTGACAGGGACAATGAGTTTCTTCTCCAATATAACGAATATAGGGGGAAGCACGGAAACATATTATGTAATAGTAAACAGCGATTCTTCATATGAGGATATAGGTGACATTGAGGGACTGACCGTCGATACTCTGGCGACAGAAGAAATTGAGTATGAGTCTGCGCGAGAGAAGCTAGTCAAGAAAGCTAAGGTCGAATTCAACAAAATGGAAAAACTGTCAGAACTGGGAAACAATCTGCTATATGATTCCGACAGAATTGCACTCCTCAGTGAAGGTCACTATACAGTAGTATGTGAGGGACTGGATGGATTTCAGGACGAGACCCGGATTCTCTATGAGATAAAGGTCAGAACCGAGTCTGTCAGCAACAGTAAATCCGTTAATGTAACTAAAGAACCGTTCAACGTATTCATAAGCGGTCTGGATACCAGCGGAAGCATCGATGAGGTATCACGTTCCGATGTTAATATGATTGTAACCGTTAATCCTCAGACTCACAAGGTTCTGCTGACTTCTGTACCCAGGGATACCCTGATTTCGCTGAGAGGCAAAGACGGTGCACAGGATAAGCTGACGCATGCGGGGCTTTATGGTGTAGGGGAAAGTATCGGTTCGGTAGAGGATCTGCTGGGTATCAACATCAACTATTATGTAAAAGTCAACTATTCTACCGTAATGAAGCTGGTAGATGCAATAGACGGAATAGACGTTGAATCAGAATACACATTCACAACATCAGGAATGCATATGGCCGGCCTGGACGGACTTACATTCTATGAAGGAACAAACCACCTGGATGGAGCAGGAGCACTTGCATTTGCAAGAGAAAGGCATTCCTTCACAGACGGAGACATGCAGAGAAACAGAAATCAGCAGCAGGTGATGACCGCTATTTTGAAAAAAATGCTCTCCAGTAAGACTCTGCTGACAAAATACACCGGCATTCTGAACTCCATTGAGGACAATGTTGAAACCAACTTCTCAAGCAAGGAAATCAGAAAGCTGATAAAAATGCAGCTGGACGGTATGCCATCATGGGATATCGAGAAGAAAAATGTTACCGGTATACCTGATAGTGCAATCTGCTACTCGACAGGAGATTATTATGTGTCTATTGTCGTTGCTGATATGGACAGCATGACCAATGCAGTATCTGCGATTAATGAGGTATTTGATGGCAAATAGCATGTTTTTTATAGCAGGTGCAGCAATAGGTTCTGTGACAATCGCTGTAAATATATATCTGCTAAAGCCTGTTATCAGGTTAATGAGTCAGAAAAAGACTATATTACGGGGATACCTTATACACCTTAGCAGGTTTATAATATATGGAATAGCAGCAGTAGCATGCTACAGACTTGGTATAATACCGCTGATAGGATATGTTACCAGCATAATACTGATGCCGGTTGTAATGGCATTGCATATTGCAGGAAAGGAGAATGCCGATGATAAGCTATGAAGAATTAGGAGCCAGAATAATAATATCCTTTGGCGACGGAAGCATCTTCATAACGGAAAGTACGCTGTGGGGGATTGTTGTCGCTGTAGTTCTTGCGGTTTTAGGGATCTGGCTCGGAAGCGGACTTCAGAAGATACCTAAGGGCAAGCAGGTAATTGCCGAACTTATCGTCGGATGGATATACAAGTTCTCCGATCAGAATCTCGGCAAGGAAAACAGATGCTATGCACCCTACATCGGGACGATATTCGGGTTCATCTTGCTGGGAAGCAGCCTGGGGATATTTGGCATAAGGCCTATTACGGCAAGCCTGAACGTTACCGCAGCTCTGGCTGCTTTGACCTTCCTGCTTATACAGACCAGTGCAATCAGAACACATGGCCTGAAGGGGAGGCTGAAGGAAATGTGTGAACCATATCCGTTTATGTTCCCGCTGGAGATTATCGAAGCGTGCACATTGCCTGTTTCGCTGGCTCTTCGACTTTTCGGAAACATACTTGGCGGACTGATTGTAGTTGAGCTGTGGATGCACTTCATGGAGTATCTGAGCTCGCTGGTATGTGATATTCCATTCCTGAGGGCAGTAACCGTTCTGCCGATAAACGCATTTTTTGATATGTTTGAACCGGTAATTCAGACATACATATTCACTCTGCTGACTATGTTGAATCTGTATACCGCTATTAAAGTAACAGAAAGTCACGGGCAGCTGGCTCATGACAGAAAATAATAAGACATTATATATTTTGTGGAGGTAAAGAAATGAATTTAATCGCACTTGGAGCAGCACTGGCTATGGGTCTTGTAGGACTTGGCATTTCACTGGGACAGGGAAGTGCTCTTGGAAAGGGACTTGAAGGTATTGCAAAGCAGCCTGAAGCGGGTGGAAAAATCCAGACCGCTATGATTGTTGGTATGGCTATCATGGAGACAATAGGCGTACTTACATTTGTAATTGCAATCATTCTTACAGGCAAAATGTAAGCAATGGGAGGCAATTGAAACATGACAGTATATGAACCATTGCTGGCTTTGAACTGGAATCTGCTGTTCTCGGCCATTACTGTGCTTGTTTTGTTTCTTATACTGAAGAAATTCTTCTTTGAAAAGGTTCATAACTTTATGGAAGAAAGAGAAAATGAAGTAAGAACACAGTTCGAGACAGCCGAGGAAAACAACCGTCTGGCAGAACAGAAGCTTATGGACTACGAAGAGAGGATTAAGAACTATCAGAGTGAAGGCAGAGAGATTATCAAAGCTGCCAAAGACGATGCCAAAGTTCAGGCTCAGAGTATTCTGGATGACGCTAAAGAAAAAGCCAGAGTGGCAATTGAGAAATCCGAGGCAGAAATCGAAAGGCAGAAGAATAATGCAAGGAGAGAACTGAAGGATGAAATCGGTTCCCTTGCCGTTATGGCAGCTGAACGCATTATTGAGAAAGAACTTTCTGACAGGAATCAGAGTGAAATAGTCGACAAGATTATCAGGGAAGCTGAGGAAGAAAGATGGAGCTAACAGTATCTAAAGTCTACGGTCAGGCTCTGTATGACGCGGCGGTTGAACTTGAAAAAGTTGACGAGATTGAAAAAGAAACAGAACAAATCAGCATAATATTTCAGAGGGAGAAAGAATTCTATGGACTTCTGACAGACCCCTCTCTTTCTGTTGCCAAAAAGAAGAACCTGCTGAAAAACGTATTTGAAGGAAGAATCAGTACCGAATCACTGTCCTTTTTATACATACTGTCTGACAAAGGACGACTTCATAACTATAAGGATATATTGAAGGAATTTGTTAGACTGAGGAAGGAAGCCGAGGGCTTTGCTGACGGCATTGTCTATTCCGCAAAACCGGTTAATGATGAACAGCTGAAAAAGCTTGAGTCAGAGACAGGGAAGCTTATTGGCAAAAGAATTAGGCTGGAAAATATCATAGACGGCAGCCTGATAGGTGGCGTGAAAATCGTCGCAGACGGCAAGCTGATAGACGCATCAATCAGAAGCAGGCTGAACCGTTTGTATGCAGAAATAAAAGACATGTAGAAGGGAGGGTAAACCTCTATGAATTTAAGACCGGACGAAATCAGTGGTCTGATAAAAGAACAGATAAAGAATTATACGAATCAGCTGGAGATATCAGACTTCGGAAGGGTTATGCAGGTAGGTGACGGCATCGCACATGTTTACGGGCTTTCTAAATGCATGGCAGGTGAGCTTCTGGAGTTTCCCGGCAAAGTTTATGGTATGGCTCTGAACCTGGAGGATGACAATGTTGGGGCTGTAATTCTGGGCTCCGACAGAGAAATCAAAGAAGGCGATATTGTAAAGCCTACAGGTACAGTTGTAGATGTTCCCGTTGGGGAAGCTTTGATCGGCAGAGTTGTAAACCCACTCGGCCAGCCAATCGACGGCAGGGGTATGATTGACACACATGAGACTCGACCCATAGAATACCCTGCACCGGGGGTGTTACAGAGGAAATCGGTAGATGAGCCTCTTCAGACGGGTATCAAAGCCATCGACGCCATGATTCCTATCGGAAAAGGGCAGAGAGAGCTTATTATAGGAGACAGGCAGACCGGTAAAACTGCGATTGCAGTAGACACTATCATCAATCAGAAGGGTAAAGATGTTATCTGCATCTATGTTGCGATAGGCCAGAAGAAATCTACTGTTGCACAGCTGGTTCAGGTTCTGGAGAACAAGGGTGCCATGGAATACACTATCGTAGTAAGTGCTACAGCAAGTGATGTTGCACCCCTCCAGTATATAGCGCCTTATGCAGGCTGTGCCATGGCAGAGCATTTCATGTATCAGGGAAAGGACGCTCTGATCGTTTACGACGACTTATCAAAACATGCAGTGGCGTACCGTGCGATGTCTCTGCTTTTGAGAAGACCACCTGGACGTGAGGCTTTTCCGGGGGATGTATTCTATCTGCACAGCAGACTTCTTGAACGTGCGGCGAAGCTTTCGGATGAGCTTGGCGGTGGCTCAATCACTGCGCTTCCGATTATTGAGACTCAGGCAGGAGATGTATCGGCATATATTCCCACTAACGTTATTTCCATTACAGACGGGCAGATTTTCCTGGAAACAGAACTTTTCTTCTCCGGACAGCGCCCTGCGGTTAACGCGGGCATATCTGTATCTCGTGTAGGAGGAAGTGCTCAGATTAAGGCTATGAAGAGAGTAGCAGGAAAGATTAAGCTGATGCTTGCTCAGTACAGAGAGCTGCAGAGCTTCTCTCAGTTCGGATCCGATGTTGATGCTGATACAAAGAGACGTCTGGATCATGGACGCATACTGATGGAAATCATCAAGCAGGGTCAGTATTCACCGCTTGATGTAGCTCACCAGGTAATGATTATCTATGCTGCGATCAACAATCTTCTGACGGATATTCCGGTTTCTGAAATCAAATCATTTGAAAAGCAGCTGTTTGTGTATGTCGATGATCATTATCCGAAAATCGGGGATGAGATTCATGATACAGGTGATATGAGTCCTGAAACCGAAAAGCTGCTGTCTGAGGCTATAACTGAGTTCAAAAAGGCGGGTTATGTAAATGGCTGAGCAGATGCAGGATATAAAGAGAAGAATTAAGAGCGTAACGAGTACGGAACGTATTACTAACGCTATGAAGCTTGTCTCGGCATCCAAACTGCGCAGAGCGAAGAAGGTGTATGAGCATTCCAAGGGTTTTCTTGATGACATATTCGAGTCAATGGCAGATGCACTGAACTATGCTGAAAATGTACCGGCAGAGTATGTGGACAGCCAGAAGGAAGTGAACACAAAGTGCTATGTGCTTATTACAAGCAGCAACGGACTTTGTGGAGGGTTTAACACAAATATCATTAAGGCATTGGAAGATATCCTTACCCGGGAAACAGCAGCTGTTAAGCTGGCAACTATAGGAACCAAGGGCAGAGAATACTTTGAGCGCAGAGGGTATGACGTGGTTGTATCTCATGATGATCCTGCAGACTCTATAACCTTCGACGAGGCGAAGAAGGTTGTTGGACCTCTGATTGAAATGTTTGACTCGGGCGAAATCGACGAAATAGAGCTATGCTTCACTTCATACATTAATACACTGAAGCAGGAGGTGGTAGTCAAGAAGCTGCTGCCTTTTCATCTGGAGGATTTTCATAAGGCATCAAGCCTGGATCACCTGACCCATGAGATGGAATATGAACCTTCGGCTATGGAGGTGTTTCATTACATGATTCCAAAGTATCTGGAACTCCGGCTGTACAGTGCGGCGATGGAATCGGCAACCTGTGAACATGCTGCCAGACGTTCGGCTATGGAAAACGCCAATGATAATGCAAGAGATATGCTTTCAGCTCTGCAGATACATTACAACAGAGCAAGACAGGCGGAAATAACAGATGAAATTATAGAGATTGTTGCCGGATCAGAGGCACAGAGATAATAGAAAAGAGGTATAGATAATTGAATAAAGGAATAATACACCAGATTATCGGACCTGTAATAGATGTAAAGTTTGAACCTGAAGAATTACCGGAGCTTCTTAATGCTATTCATATCAAGATGGATGACAGAATCATAGTTGCTGAGGTTGCACAGCATATCGGAGACGATCAGGTAAGATGTGTGGCTCTTTCCTCTACAGATGGAATTTCAAGGGGTATGGAGGCAGTTGATACCGGAGCTCCAATAACCGTCCCTGTAGGACAGGAAGTGCTTGGCAGACTGTTCAACGTACTTGGTGAACCGATCGACGAAAAAGGTCCGGTCAATGCTAAGGAGTTCAGTTCTATTCACAAACCTGCACCAAAATTCGAGGATCAGGATACAAATTCCCGGATCTTCGAAACAGGCATCAAGGTTATCGACCTGATTGCGCCATATACAAAGGGCGGAAAGGTTGGTCTGTTCGGTGGTGCAGGTGTCGGAAAGACCGTTCTTATTCAGGAGCTTATTAACAATATTGCTACAGAACACGGAGGAATATCCGTCTTTGCAGGTGTAGGTGAAAGAACCAGAGAGGGAAATGACCTGTACAATGAAATGACGGAGTCGGGAGTACTGAAAAAGACTGCCATGGTGTTTGGGCAGATGAATGAACCTCCCGGAGCAAGAATGAGAGTTGCGCTGACGGGTCTTACCATGGCAGAGCATTTCAGAGATAAGGAAAAACAGGATGTTCTTCTGTTTATAGATAATATTTTCAGATTCACCCAGGCAGGTTCTGAGGTATCTGCACTGCTGGGGCGAGTTCCCTCGGCAGTTGGCTATCAGCCGACACTGGCAACTGAAATGGGTGCTCTGCAGGAAAGAATCACGTCTACAAAGGATGGATCGATTACTTCAGTTCAGGCAGTATATGTTCCTGCCGATGACCTGACTGACCCCGCTCCGGCAACCACCTTTGCGCATCTGGATGCGACCACTGTACTTTCCAGAGCAATAACCGAGCTGGGTATATATCCGGCTGTTGATCCTCTTGAATCATCGTCAAGAATACTGGATCCTCTTATTGTGGGAGAAGAGCATTATGAAACCGCCCGCAGAGTCCAGGAGGTACTTCAGAAATATAAAGATCTTCAGGATATCATTGCTATTCTCGGTATGGATGAACTGTCGGAAGAAGATAAACTGACTGTTGCGCGCGCCCGTAAGATACAGAGATTTCTGTCACAGCCTTTCAGCGTGGCGGAACAGTTTACGGGAATGGAAGGAAGATACGTGCCTATTAAGGAAACAGTTAGAGGATTTAAAGAAATTCTTGACGGTTTGCATGATGAGATTCCGGAATCAATGTTTCTGTTTGCAGGCGGAATAGACGAGGTTGTGGAAAAATACAAGGCATCAAAGGGTGAGTAGTATGAGTTCATGTGTTCAGATGGAGATAATAACACCATCGGAGCTTTTTTATGAAGGGGAGATTGCTTCTCTGGTATGCACCACCACTAATGGTGAGGAGGGCTTTCTTCCCGGTCGTCTGTGGTGCTGCAAGCTGCTGAGCGATGAAGGCAGGGTGCGTGTAACCGAAAAAGACGGAACAAAAAGAGTTGCCAGAATCAGGGGCGGCTATGTTGAGATAAGGGATAAGTTTGTCGTTTTTTCTGATGAAGCTTCATGGGTAAAGGCAGAATAAACGCATTATAATAGCAAAAAGCTGTTGACATTGACATTTCAATGTCGTATACTTATTAAGCAACTTTATGATTACTATAGACAGAGCTAGAAAAATCTGGGTCTGAATTTTGAGTTGAAAACGGAGGATTACCGAATGAGAGTAAAGGTTACATTAGCATGCACAGAGTGCAAGCAGAGAAACTACAATACTATGAAAAACAAGAAGAACGATCCGGATCGTATCGAACTGAAGAAGTATTGCAAGTTCTGCAAAAAGGAAACTCTTCACAAAGAGACAAAATAAGGAGAAACGATTATGGCAAGTAAAGACCAGGCAAAGAAAAATGCAGCCAAGGCAAAGAAAAGCGGTGGCCTGAAGGAATACCTGAAGGGCGTTAAGATTGAAATGTCTAAGGTTGTATGGCCTACAAAAAAAGAATTGGGCACTTTTACTGGAGTAGTAATCGCCACATGCGCTGTTTTCGCATTAGGTTTTTGGCTAATCGATACTGGTGTATTAGCTGCTTTGAGAGCAGTTTTGGGTGTTACCCTGAACTAATATAGAAGAGAAGGTACAGAAAATGTCTGATATTGAAAACAGAAATACTGCTTCTCCTATTCAGGGAGAAGGAATCAGAGGCGATGGCCAGGCAAAGTGGTACGTGGTACACACATATTCGGGTCACGAAAACAAGGTAAAAGTGAATATCGAAAAGATGGTCGAGAACCGTGGAATGCAGGATTTAATCTTGGACATCATCGTACCTACAGAAGACCGTATTGAAATTAAGGACGGCAAACGTAAGATTAAAACAAGGAAAATGTTTCCTAGTTATGTAATAATAAAGATGATTGTTACTAACGAATCCTGGTACCTGGTAAGAAATACTCAGGGCGTAACCGGATTTGTGGGACATGGCTCCGACCCTATTCCGCTGACTGACGAAGAAGTGGCCAGAATGGGAATAGAAAAGGTTTACATCGATCTGGATGTTGAAGTCGGCGATACAGTTAAAGTTATCAGTGGCCCATTTGAAAGCTTCATGGGTGAGGTTCTTGAAATCAGTCCTGAGAAGCAGCTGCTGACTGTTAAGGTTTCAATGTTCGGTAGAGATACACCTGTAGAACTGGAATTCGCACAGGTAGACAAACTATAGTAGGCTATAGAGAAAGGAGATTGGAAAAATGGCTAAGAAAGTTGAAGGTTATATCAAACTTCAGATTGCAGCCGGAAATGCTACTCCAGCACCTCCAGTAGGTCCTGCATTAGGTCAGAAGGGTGTTAACATTATGGATTTCTGTAAGCAGTTTAATGCTAGAACACAGGATCAGCCGGGAATGATCATTCCTGTAGTAATCACTGTATATGCTGACAGATCATTCACATTTGTTACAAAGACTCCACCTGCAGCAGTACTGTTAAAGAAAGCCGCTGGACTGGATGCAGCATCAGGTGAACCTAACAAGAAAAAGGTTGCTACTCTGACTTATGCACAGGTTGAAGAAATCGCTAAAACTAAAATGCCAGACTTAAATGCAGCAAGCCTTGAAGCAGCTACAGACATGATCAAGGGAACTGCAAGAAGTATGGGAATCGTTGTTGAAGACTAATGAGATGGGAGACTGAGATTTGCAGAGCAGATCTTGTCGTTAACACCACAAGGAGGTAAAAGAACATGCCTAAAAGAGGTAAAGGCTACAAAGCTGTAGCAGAAAAATTTGACAAATCACAGCTGCACGAAGTAAGCGAAGCTATGAAGTTAGCTTGCGAAACTTCAAGAGCAAAGTTTGATGAAACTATCGAAGTTCACGCTAGACTTGGCGTAGACGGAAGACACGCAGACCAGCAGGTTAGAGGTGCTATCGTGCTTCCACACGGAACTGGTAAGAGTGTAAAGGTATTAGTATTTGCTAAGGGACCTAAGGCTGAAGAGGCTGAAAGAGCTGGCGCAGACTACGTTGGAGCTGAAGAAATGGCTCAGAAGATCCAGTCAGAAAACTGGTTCGATTTCGACGTAGTAGTTGCAACTCCTGACATGATGGGTGTTGTAGGTCGTCTTGGTAAGATTCTGGGACCTAAGGGTTTAATGCCTAACCCTAAATCAGGCACAGTAACAATGGATATTGAGAAAGCTCTTGCAGAAATCAAAGCCGGTAAAGTTGAGTACCGTCTTGACAAGCAGAACATTATCCATACACCAATCGGAAAAGCTTCATTCGGTCCTGAAAAGCTTGAAGAAAACTTCAGAGCTCTTATGGAAGCAATCATTAAGGCTAAGCCGGCTACTGCAAAAGGTCAGTATCTGAGAAGCGTTACAGTTGCATCAACAATGGGACCTGGGGTAAAAGTTAACCCAGCAGTTCTTGGCTAATCCGACAAGTACAAATTAGAAATTTAACCGTAGACAGCGGGTGTCTGAGGACTTAATTTCCCGCCGAGGTACAATATATAGATATTGACCCTGTCTACCGGCAGGGTTGTTTTATTGAGTACCACATTCGTAGAGCACGTACGGCTCTACAGAAAGGAGATTCATTTAATGTCAGTAGAAGCAAAACAGCAGAAACAGGTTATTATCGACGAAATCAAAGCTAAGCTGGAAACAGCTCAGTCAGCAGTAGTAATTGACTATATGGGAATTACTGTAGAGCAGGCTGATGCGATGAGAAAAAAGCTGAGAGAAGCAAACGTTGATTACACAGTATACAAAAACACTTTAATGAAGAGAGCTATCGAAGGAACAGCTTTTGCTCCTCTAGCAGATGTTCTTGAAGGACCAAGCGCTATCGCTATCAGCTCAGAAGATGCTACAGCTCCAGCAAGAACACTTAATGAAATCATTAAGGATTACAAGAAAATGGAATTCAAGGCAGGTATCGTAGAAGGAGAATTCTATGATAAGGCAGGAATCGAACAGATTGCAGAAATTCCATCAAGAGATGTTCTTATTGCTAAGTTCATGGGAAGCATCCAGTCACCTGTCAGCAAGTTTGTCAGAACTCTTCAGGCAATTGCTGATGAAAAGGAAGCATAAAAAAATCATAGTAACGGCATAAGCCGCTTAATTAAAAATTGAAAATAAGAAATAAAAAAAGGAGAAAATAAAATGGATAAGAATCAGATCATTGAAGCTATCAAAGCGATGACAGTTTTAGAACTAAACGAATTAGTTAAAGCTTGCGAAGAAGAATTCGGCGTATCAGCAGCAGCTCCAGTAGCAGTTGCAGGTGCAGTTGCAGGTGCAGCAGAAGAAGAACAGACTGAATTCACAGTAGTTCTTGCTTCAGCAGGTGCTGAAAAGATCAAGGTTATCAAGGCAGTTAGAGAAATTACTGGCCTGGGTCTAAAGGAAGCTAAGGCTCTGGTAGACGGAGCTCCTTCAAACATTAAGGAAGGAATCGAAAAGGCTGAAGCTGATGCTATCAAGGCTCAGTTAGAAGAAGTTGGTGCAACTGTAGAACTTAAATAGTTTCTGACATATTGTCGAAATTGAAATTCTGGACCGTCTTTACAGGCGGTCTTTTTTCTTTGGAAAAGATTTTCCAAACCTATTGACAGATTGACAAAAAGATGCTAACATAATAGGCTGCCACGCAAATGTAAACTGTTAAGAAATAAGGAGTGATGAATATGCCAAAGCCTATAAAAGTAGGTAGAAAAGAACGTATGACATTCTCAAAAATCAATGAAGTCGGCACAATGCCTAATTTGATTGATATTCAGACAAAATCCTACGAATGGTTCCTTGAGGAAGGTCTGAGAGAAGTCTTCGAAGATATCTCCCCTATAAAGGACTATTCGGATAATTTAATTTTGGAATTCCTGGATTATTCACTGAGTGATACTCCGAAATATGGACAGGAAGAATGCAAGGAGAGAGACGTAACATACGAAGCTCCTTTGAGAGTTAAAGTAAGACTCGTAAATAAAGAAACAGGAGAAGTAAAGGAACAGGAAGTGTTCATGGGTAATTTCCCTCTTATGACCGAAAAGGGAACATTTATCTATAATGGTGCCGAAAGAGTTATCGTAACTCAGCTGGTTAGATCCCCTGGACCTTACTTCGGCGTAGAGACAGATAAATCAAACAGAAAACTATATTCAACACAGATAATCCCTAACAGAGGAGCATGGTTAGAGTACGAGACCGACTCCAATGAGATTATCTCTGTTAGAGTGGACAGAACGAGAAAACAGCCGCTTACTACATTGCTGCGTGCTTTGGGAATCGGAAGCAACGAAGAAATCATTCAGCTTTTCGGTGACGATCCAAGACTGTTAAAGACATTGGAGAAGGATCCTACAACTGATGTGGAAAGCGGATTAAAGGAAATATATAAGAAGCTGAGACCAGGCGAACCTCCAACAGTTGAGAGTGCAAAGTCTCTGCTTAATTCCCTATTTTTTGATGCTAAGAGATACGACCTTGCAAAGGTAGGAAGATACAAATACAACCAGAAGCTGGGTCTTTTCAACAGATTAGTTGATACTGTAGCTGCTGAGGATGTCATTGACCCTAATACAGGAGAAATCCTTGTTGAAGCAGGAGGCGCAATTAACTCAGTACTAGCGAGACAGATTGAAAATGCAGGCGTGGAATACGTTATGGTTTATGGTAAGGACGACGAAACTAAGATTACAAAAGTAATCGGAAACAGATTCGTAGATCTTGACCAGTATGTTGAATTTGACACATCTGACATGAAGATTGCCAAGAGAGTTTTTTATCCGGTTCTCATGGAAATCCTTCAGCAGTGTGACAATGCAGACGAGTTAAAGGAACAGCTGGTTGCAAGAAAGAATGATCTTTCACCTAAGCATATTATAATGGAAGACATTATTGCATCAGTAAGCTATATCCTGAACCTGAACTATGGTTTGGGAAATACTGATGATATCGACCATCTTGGAAACAGAAGATTAAGAACTGTCGGAGAACTTCTTCAGAACCAGTTCAGAATTGGTCTTGCAAGAATGGAAAGAGTTGTTAAGGAAAGAATGACTATTCAGGATATGGAAATGACAACTCCTCAGACACTTATGAATATTAGGCCGGTAACTGCAGCAATCAAGGAATTCTTTGGTAGTTCACAGTTATCCCAGTTCATGGACCAGAACAATCCTCTTTCCGAGCTGACTCACAAGAGAAGACTTTCTGCACTGGGACCCGGAGGTCTGTCAAGAGAAAGGGCAGGATTTGAAGTTAGAGACGTTCATCACTCTCATTATGGAAGAATGTGTCCTATTGAGACTCCGGAAGGACCTAACATTGGTCTGATCGGCTCATTGACCACTTATGGTGTAATTGATGAATACGGATTCATCGAGACTCCATATAGAATTGTAGATAAAGAAACAGGTATCGTAACAGACGAAGTTAAGTATATTACAGCAGATGAAGAAGAACTTCTGATCGTAGCACAGGCAAATGAGCCGCTGGATGAAGAGGGTCACTTTGTTAATGCCAAGGTTGCAGCAAGAGGCGTAGGCGGTGAAATCGCCATGTTCCCAAGAGAAGCTGTAGACATGATGGATATCTCACCTAAGCAGGTAGTATCAGTTGCGACAGCAATGATTCCTTTCCTGGAGAATGACGACGCCAACCGTGCCCTGATGGGTTCAAACATGCAGCGTCAGGCTGTACCTCTGCTCGTTACAGAGGCACCATATGTAGGAACAGGTATGGAATATAAGGCAGCCAGAGACTCCGGTGTAGTTATTCTGGCAAAACATACAGGTACGGTTGAGTTTGTAGATGCTGAAAGAATCGTTATCAGAAGAGATGATAACAACGAGACAGATGAATACACCCTGCTGAAGTTTAAGAGATCCAACCAGGGTACCTGCATCAACCAGAGACCTATTGTAAGCCACGGTGAACATATTGAAGAAGGCGAAGTTATCGCTGACGGACCTTCAACCGATCTTGGCGAAATCGCATTAGGTAAGAATCTGCTTATCGGATTCATGACCTGGGAAGGCTATAACTATGAGGACGCTATTATCCTTAACGAAAGACTTCTGATGAATGACGTGCTGACTTCACTTCATATCGTAGAGTATGAGTCAGAAGCAAGAGATACTAAGCTTGGACCTGAAGAAATCACAAGAGATATTCCAAACGTTGGAGAAGATGCGCTGAAAGACCTTGACGAAGAAGGTATTATCAGAATCGGTGCAGAGGTAAGCTCTACAGATATTCTGGTAGGTAAGGTTACCCCTAAGGGTGAAAATGATCTCAGTGCTGAAGAAAAGCTTCTGAGAGCAATTTTTGGTGAAAAGGCTAGAGAAGTAAGAGATACATCTTTGAGAGTGCCTCATGGAGAAACAGGTATCGTTGTTGACGTTAAGATATTTACAAGAGAAAACGGCGACGAGCTTCCTCCTGGAGTAAACAAGCTTGTAAGATGTTATATAGCTACAAAGAGAAAAATGAATGTTGGAGACAAGATGGCCGGAAGACACGGCAACAAGGGTGTTGTTTCCAGAATTCTTCCTGAGGAGGATATGCCTTTTATGGAAAATGGTGAGCCTCTGCAGGTTATGCTGAACCCTCTGGGCGTTCCTTCACGTATGAACGTTGGACAGGTGCTGGAGGTTCATCTTGGACTGGCTGCAAAGAAGAAGGGCTGGTATATTGCCACTCCTGTATTTGATGGAGCCAACGAAAAGGATATCCGTGAGATGCTGGTTGACTGCGGTTATTCCGAGACAGGTAAATTAAGACTTAGAGACGGTAGAACCGGAGAATGGTTCGATAATCCTGTAACTGTAGGTTACATGTACATGCTGAAGCTTCACCATCTGGTAGATGATAAGATTCATGCGAGAAGTACAGGTCCTTACTCACTGGTAACGCAGCAGCCTCTTGGCGGTAAAGCGCAGTTCGGAGGACAGCGTTTCGGAGAAATGGAAGTATGGGCACTGGAAGCATATGGTGCAGCATATACACTACAGGAAATCTTAACTGTTAAGTCCGATGACATTGTCGGAAGAGTTCAGACATATGAGGCAATCGTTAAAGGTGAGAATATTCCTGAACCTGGCATTCCTGAATCCTTCAAGGTACTGATTAAGGAAATGCAGAGCTTGGGCCTTGATGTAAGAGTATTGTCAGAAGATAATACTGAGATTGAGATAAAAGAATCTTCATATGAGGAATCTACCGGAATAGATGAAATTATGTCGGTAAATACTGAACTGGAAAGTGAAGAAGCACTGTTCGCAGGTGGTTTTACTGAAGACAAACCGGAAGATGGCGAAGATGGCAACCCAATTACTGAGCTATAAGAAAGGGGAGGGAAACTTTGACTGAGAATGTAAAAAACACAAACAATTTCGAATTAAATAATTTCGAATCTTTACAGATCAAATTGGCTTCCACAGAAAAAATTCTGGAGTGGTCACATGGTGAAGTTACAAAACCGGAGACCATCAACTACAGAACACTTAAGCCGGAAAAAGAGGGTTTGTTCTGTGAACAGATCTTTGGACCTACCAAGGACTGGGAGTGCCACTGCGGTAAATATAAGAGAATCAGATATAAGGGTATCGTCTGCGACCGTTGCGGAGTTGAAGTAACAAAGGCAAAGGTGAGAAGAGAGAGAATGGGTCACATCAAACTGGCCGCTCCCGTTTCTCACATCTGGTATTTCAAGGGCATTCCGTCAAGAATGGGTCTGCTCCTTGACATTACACCAAGAAACCTTGAAAAGGTGCTTTATTTTGCAGCTTACATCGTAACAGATCCGGGCGAAACCAGCCTTGGCTATAAGGAGATTCTGACAGAGGTTCAGTACAGAGAAGCAAGAGAACAGTACGGAGATGCGTTCAAGGCTGCTATGGGTGCAGAGGCTGTCAGAGAACTTCTGACTCACATTGACCTTGATGAACTGTCATCAAAACTTCGTGAGGGTCTGAAGGATGCTACAGGACAGAAGAAAATAAGAATTGTAAGAAGACTTGAGGTTGTAGAAGCTTTAAGATCTTCAGGCAACAGACCTGAGTGGATGGTTCTGGAAGTTATTCCTGTAATTCCACCTGATCTTAGACCAATGGTTCAGCTGGACGGAGGAAGATTTGCCACTTCCGACCTTAACGACCTGTACAGAAGAGTAATTAACAGAAACAACAGACTTAAAAGGCTGCTCGAACTGGGAGCTCCTGATATTATCGTGAGAAATGAAAAGAGAATGCTGCAGGAAGCTGTCGACTCACTGATTGATAACGGCAGACGTGGCAGACCTGTAACGGGACCCGGCTCCAGACCTCTTAAGTCTCTGTCAGATATGCTTAAGGGTAAACAGGGACGATTCAGACAGAACCTGCTGGGTAAGCGTGTTGACTACTCAGGACGTTCCGTAATTGTTGTAGGACCTGAACTGAAATTCTATCAGTGCGGTCTCCCTAAGAAGATGGCTCTTGAACTGTTCAAGCCGTTCATCATGAAAGAACTGGTTGAGCAGGGCTATGCACACAACATCAAGAATGCAAAGAGAATGGTTGAGAAGGTTAGACCAGAGGTATGGGATGTTTTAGAAGGAGTAATCAAGGAACACCCGGTAATGCTTAACCGTGCGCCTACTCTTCACAGACTTGGTATTCAGGCATTTGAACCTGTACTTGTTGAAGGCAAAGCTATCAAGCTTCATCCGCTGGTATGTACAGCATTTAACGCCGACTTTGACGGAGACCAGATGGCGGTACATCTTCCGCTTTCAGTGGAAGCACAGGCAGAGGCAAGATTCCTGATGCTTTCAGTAAACAACATCCTTGCTCCAAAAGACGGTTCACCTATTACTACTCCTACGCAGGATATGATTCTGGGTGCTTACTACCTGACTTATCCCGGAACACGTAAAAAGGTTGAAATTGTTGACGGCAAGGAAAAGACTTTCTACGAAACAGACGAGTTTAATAATAAAAAGGCAAGTGCTGAGCTCGATGCAAAGGGCTTTGTCAGAGTTCCTGAAAAGGGCGACGGAAAAATCTTTACAGACATCGACGAAATGCTGATGGCATATCAGGACGGTGTATGCGACATTCACGCCAAGGTTAAGGTTAGAATGTACAAGGATGAGAACGATACAAGAGGCCATCTCGTAGAGTCAACCGTCGGCAGATTCATCTACAACGAGCAGATACCGCAGGATTTGGGTTTTGTTGACAGAAGCGTAGACGAATACTCACTGGAGGTAGACTTCCTGTGCGACAAGAAGAAGCTGGGTGCAATCATTGACAAATGCTACAAGGCACACGGCAACACAGGAACTGTTATCCTTCTTGACTACATCAAGAGCATGGGATATCACTACTCCACAAAGGCTGCAGTAACAATCGGTGTAGAAGATATGACTATTCCGGATAACAAGTGGGATATCGTAGCCGCATCACAGAAAGAAGTAGACAAGTACGAAAAAGCATACAGAATGGGTCTTATTTCCAATGCTGAAAGATATGAGAAGGTAATCGAAATCTGGAACAAGACAACAGATGACGTAGCAGATGCCCTGATGGAATCACTTGAACCGGATAACAACCTGAATATCATGGCAACATCAGGAGCCAGAGGTAGTAAGAACCAGATCAGACAGGTCGGAGGTATGCGTGGTCTGATGGCAAATGCTACAGGCCGAACTGTAGAAATTCCTATCAAAGCCAACTTCCGTGAAGGCCTGTCCATACTGGAATACTTTATTTCATCAAACGGTGCCAGAAAGGGTCTGGCAGATACTGCCCTTCGTACAGCCGACTCAGGATATCTGACAAGAAGACTGGTAGACGTTTCTCATAATGTAATTGTCAGAGAAGTCGATTGCGGAACAGATGAAGGTGTGGAAGTAAGAGCTTTCACAGATGGCCTGGAAGTAATTGAACCGTTAAATCAGAGAATATCAGGAAGAACAGCACTTACCGATATCGTAAATCCAAAGACTGGGGAAGTTATTGTTGAAGCGGGCACTGAAATCAGCGATGATCAGGCAGAAGCAGTTGTTGCTGCAGGAATTGAATCCGTGGCAATAAGATCTGCCATGACATGCCGCAGCAAGGTTGGTATCTGTGCGAAGTGCTACGGAAGAAACCTCGCAACAGGTGAGAGCGTTAACATTGGTGAGGCTGTAGGTATAATAGCTGCGCAGTCAATCGGTGAACCTGGTACTCAGCTTACAATGAGAACATTCCATACCGGTGGTGTAGCCGGAAGCGATATCACTCATGGTCTTCCGAGAGTTGAAGAACTTTTCGAAGCAAGAAAGCCAAAGGGACTTGCAGAAATCTGTGAAGAGGATGGTGTTATCATTGACATCCAGCCTAGAACAGACAACAAGACTGAGGTTACAGTAAGAAATGACGAAACAGGCGACAGAGTTTATGTAGTGCCATACGGTGCTAGACTTGCCCACAAGAAGGGTGACTTTGTTCAGGCCGGCCATAACATTACAAGGGGACCTCTTAACCCGCATGACATCCTGAGAATCAATGGTGTCGGCGGTGTATATCAGTATCTGCTGAAGGAAGTACAGCGTGTATATAAGAATCAGGGTGTAGATATCAATGACAAGCACGTCGAAGTTATCGTAAGTCAGATGCTGTCAAAGCTTAAGATTGAAGATGCCGGAGATACAGATCTGCTGCCGGGCGGACTGTACAGCAAGTTTGAGATTGAAGATGCAAACAATGCTGCGATTGCAGAGGGTAAAGAACCTGCAGTTGCTAAGCAGATGCTTCTGGGTATTACAAAGGCATCACTTGCCACATCATCATTCTTATCAGCGGCTTCATTCCAGGAAACAACAAGAGTTCTTACAGATGCTGCTATTAAGGGCAAGAACGACAAGCTTCTTGGTCTAAAGGAAAACGTTATCATCGGTAAGCTGATTCCGGCAGGAACAGGAATGAAGAGATACAAGAACATCAAGCTTGATTATGGCGTTAACGAAGACATCATGCGAGAGTACGAAGAATCTCAGATGGCTGATGACGAAGAATTCGCAGATGCAGAAGCATTTGAAACTGAAATCACAGAGATGGAGGATGATTTCGAAGAAACAGTAGATAATACTGATGAAGAAACACCTGAAATCGTAGAGATTGACTAAAAATACACTTGCATTGCAAGTAAATATGTGGTAAACTATGCGATAGTTTCGAGTTATTTTGACCCTAATAATTACATTAGGGTCAATTTGACTGTATAAATAACTAAAAAGGAAAGGAGAAAAAAATGCCTACTATTAACCAATTAGTACGTCAGGGAAGAACTAGTTCTGTTAAGAAGTCAACTGCTCCTGCTCTTGGTAAGGGTATGAACTCATTAAGAAGAGTTGCAACTAACACTAACTCACCACAGAAAAGAGGCGTATGCACTTCTGTAAAGACAGTAACACCTAAGAAGCCTAACTCAGCGCTTAGAAAAGTTGCCAGAGTACGTCTAACTAACGGTATCGAAGTAACAGCATACATTCCTGGTATTGGACACAATCTTCAGGAACACAGTGTTGTACTGATCAGAGGCGGAAGAGTAAAAGACCTTCCAGGTGTAAGATATCACATCGTTAGAGGAACTCTAGATACAGCCGGTGTTAACAACAGACTACAGGCTCGTTCAAAGTATGGTGCAAAGAGACCTAAGAAAAAATAATTAGACAGTAATTATTTAAATGACATGAAATTTTCGGGAATTAAAAGAGCCCTTAATATATATACTAATAGATATTGAGTGCGCTCGCGGCATGCGGTCTAGTATGTCGAGTACCCCGAGCCAGACTGGGGCCTATCAGATTGCAGGGTAACCCAGAGTAATCCCACGGACGTGGGGTGAAGAAAATGTGCAATTACAGATTTAGTTAAAGCAATTGTGCAGGTAGTTCTTATGGGCTATCGAGCGAGGAGGGAAGAGAAGTGCCAAGAAAAGGTAACGTACCAAAACGTGAAGTACTTCCAGATCCAGTATACGGAAGTGTTGTTGTATCTAAGCTTATCAACAGCATCATGTTAGATGGAAAGAAGGGCGTAGCGCAGAACATCGTTTACAGCGCTTTCGACCAGATTGAGAAGACAACAGGAGAAAATCCGCTGGAAGTATTTGAAAAGGCAATGAACAATATCATGCCTGTTTTAGAAGTAAAAGCAAGAAGAATCGGTGGTGCAAACTATCAGGTTCCAATTGAAGTAAGACCGGAAAGAAGACAGACATTAGGTCTGAGATGGTTAACTAAGTACACCAGAGCAAGAGGCGAAAAGACAATGTCCGAGAGACTTGCTAAGGAATTAATGGACGCCGCTAACAATACTGGTGCATCAGTAAAGAAGAAAGAAGATACTCATAAGATGGCTGAAGCAAATAAGGCATTTGCTCACTTCAGATGGTAGTCAGCTTTGTTCGGTAATTATATTAATTAAACGGAGGATGAATAATGGCTGGTAGAGAGTTTTCATTAGAGAACACAAGAAATATTGGTATTATGGCTCATATCGATGCCGGAAAGACCACTACCACAGAACGTATTCTATTCTACACAGGTAAAACACATAAGATCGGTGAAACTCATGATGGATCCGCTACTATGGACTGGATGGAACAGGAACAGGAACGTGGTATTACTATTACTTCCGCTGCAACAACAGCTCAGTGGAAGGGCAACAGAATCAACATTATCGATACTCCAGGACACGTTGACTTTACAGTAGAAGTAGAAAGATCACTTAGAGTTCTGGTCGGTGCAGTCACGGTACTTTGTTCTAAGGGCGGTGTAGAACCACAGTCCGAGACAGTTTGGAGACAGGCTGAAAAGTATGGTGTTCCTAGAATGATTTTCGTTAACAAGATGGACATCCTGGGAGCAGATTACTACAGAGTAATCGGTATGGTTAAGGACAGACTGAAGGCTAATGCTGTTCCTGTCCAGCTGCCGATCGGTAAGGAAGATACTTTTGTAGGTATCATCGACCTAGTTACCATGAAGGCTGAAATCTACAAGGACGATCTTGGAAAGGAATTCGAAATTACAGATATTCCTGAAGATATGATGGATTTAGCTGAGGAATGGAGAGAAAAGCTAATCGAGTCCGTTGCTGAATGTGACGAGGAGCTTATGATGAAGTTCTTAGACGGTGAAGAACTTACAATCGATGAAATTAAGAAGACAATCAGACAGGAAACTATTGCCTGTCGTATGATCCCTATGCTTTGCGGTTCAGCATACAGAAATAAGGGAGTTCAGATGATGCTTGATGCGGTTATTGACTACATGCCGTCACCGCTGGACATCCCGGCAATCAAGGGTATCAACCCTGAAACCGGTGAAGAAGACTGCAGACCTGCAGACGATAAGGCTCCTTTTGCTGCTCTTGCATTCAAGATCATGGCTGACCCATTTGTAGGTAAGCTTGCGTTCTTCAGAGTTTACTCAGGTACTCTTGATGCAGGTTCACATATCTACAACTCAACTAAGGGTAAGAAGGGAAGAATCGGTCGTATCCTTCAGATGCATGCAAACAAGAGAGAAGAAATCGACAAGGTTTACTCAGGCGATATCGCAGCAGCAGTTGGTCTTAAGGACGTAACTACCGGTGATACACTTTGTGACGAAGAGCATGAGATTATCCTTGAATCAATGGAATTCCCTGATCCGGTAATCGAAATCGCTATCGAGCCTAAGACAAAGGCCGGTCAGGAAAAGATGGGTATTGCTCTTGCTAAACTGGCAGAAGAAGACCCTACTTTCAAGACTTACACTAACGAGGAAACAGGCCAGACAATTATCGCAGGTATGGGAGAACTTCACCTGGAAATCATCGTAGACAGATTGCTTCGTGAATTCAAGGTTGAAGCAAACGTTGGTCAGCCTCAGGTATCATACAAAGAGACTCTTACTCAGCCTGTAGATGTTGATTACAAGCACAAGAAGCAGTCCGGTGGTTCCGGTCAGTATGGTCACGTAAAGATCAGAGTTACTCCAAAGGAACCGGGAACAGGTTTCGAATTTATCAACTCAATCGCAGGTGGTGCTATTCCTAAGGAATACATTCCTAAGGTTGAGGATGGTATCAGAGAAGCTATGAACTCAGGTCCAATTGCCGGATATCAGGTAGTTGACGTCGCAGTAGAACTGTACGATGGTTCATACCACGAAGTTGACTCATCTGAAATGGCATTCAAGATTGCAGGTTCCATGGCATTCAAGGAAGCTGCCAAGAAGGGTGCTCCTGCACTTCTGGAACCAATCTTCAAGGTAGAGGTAACAGTTCCGGAAGAGTACATGGGAGACGTTATCGGTGATATCTCTTCAAGAAGAGGCAGAATCGAGGGCTCTGACATGAACAACGGAGCAGTTGCTGTAAGAGCAATGGTTCCACTGTCAGAAATGTTCGGTTATGCTACTGATCTGAGATCCAAGACTCAGGGTCGTGGTGTATACGTAATGCAGATGGATCACTTCGAAAAGTTACCTGATAACTTAGTGGAAAAAATTGGAAAATAGTAATTCATAAATACAGAAAAGCTTTTTTAATCGGAGGAATTTAAAATGGCAAAACAGAAATTTGAAAGAACAAAACCGCATATTAATATCGGAACAATCGGTCACGTTGACCATGGTAAGACAACTCTTACAGCTGCTATCACAACAACACTGTACAACAGATATCAGTTAGGTGAAAAGGTA
>JALENF010000023.1 GCA_022767945.1 Bacillota bacterium | reverse complement strand
TTCGTTAACATCATCAACCAGAATGTGTTCGTCGTGGTAGAATCTGTTGAAAGCCTGAGCCATGTCAACGATGTGTCTTGTCACAATTGAAGGCTCGTATTTTTCGCCTGCATCAATTACAACTGCAGGGAACTTGTGAATAAGCTTAATAAGCTCATAAGCGCTTTCACTGCACAGATAGCTGCAGTCAACTCCCCTGGACGCTGCCGCAACTACATCCTCTCCTGCTTTGCGAAGAACTGATGCACATCTTGCGTGAGTGTACTGAACGTAAGGTCCTGTTTCGCCGTCGAAGTTAAGAACCTTGTTCCAGTCAAACGTGTAGTCTTTGATTCTGTTGTTGGAAAGCTCCTGGAATACAACAGCACCGATACCTACTGCCTTGGATACTTCCTCAACGTCAACATCCTCTGCGCCCTGGCTCTTTTCAGCAATGATTTCTCTTGTTTTTTCAACGGCTTTGTTAAGAACATCCTCCAGGAACACAACTCTGCCGTGTCTTGTTGACATTGTGCCTTCAGCAAGACTTACCAGACCGAACGGAACGTGTACACAGTCCTTTGCATATTCATATCCCATACGCTTAAGAATCTCAAACCACTGCTGGAAATGCAGATTCTGCTGAGAAGCAACAACGTAGATGTTCTTATAGAAGTTATATGTTTCCTTTCTGTATACTGCAGCTGCAATGTCTCTTGTGATGTAAAGAGTTGATCCGTCTGACTTGGTAATAAGCGCAACTCCGAGGCCTACATCCTCAAGGTTAACGACCTTCGCGCCCTGTGATTCCTCAAGAAGCCCCTTATCTTCAAGTTCCTTTACGAATCTAGGCATCTTGTCTGAGTAGAAGCTTTCACCGTTGTATGAGTCGAAAGTAATGTCAAGCATATCGTAAACCTTGGTGAATTCCTTCAGGGATTCATCTCTGAACCACTGCCACAGTTCAACCTCTTCAGGCTCTCCCTTTTCCAGCTTTGCAAAGATTTCTCTGGCTTCATCCTCCAGTTCAGGATGAGTTTCGGCCTCAATATGGAACTTTGTGTAGTATTCAAGAAGAGTTTTGATAGGGTCGTTGATTACATCTTCTTTGTTACCCCAGTGTCTGTATGCACAGATCATCTTTCCGAACTGGGTTCCATAGTCGCCAAGATGATTGATTCTTATTACATCATATCCCAGCGCATCGTAAATCTTGTACAGTGAATTACCGATTACAGTACTTCTGATATGTCCGATGTGGAAAGGCTTTGCAATGTTAGGTGAAGAATACTCCACGATTACAGGCTTGTTCTCACCCAGATTGGTCTTTCCGAAGTCATCTCCCTTTGCAAGAACCTCTTCAAGTGTATCCTTAACAAAACCTTCCTTTGAGATAAACATATTCACATATGCATTTACCTGTTCAACCTTTTCAAACAGCTCGCAGTCAGCGATACCTGCCGCAATGCCCTTTGCGATCAGAGGTGGTGCCTTGCGAAGAACCTTTGCCAGCTTGAAGCAAGGGAACGCATAATCTCCCATCCTGCTGTCCTGAGGAACCTCAACCATATCCATTATTTCTGCTAATTCCAGACCCTCAACCTGCTCTGCAAGGACCTTTGCTATCTCTTCCTTATAATTAATCATTACAATCAAACTCCTTTTCTGATATTACCTTTATACCCAATTCTTTTAACAGTTCTGTGAAACATCCGTCTCCCCTCACTGTGGTTCCGGTAAAGCTTCCGTCATAAATAAGACCGCTTCCACAGCTGGGACTGTTTGCCTTAAGTATGGCACCTTCAATTTTCTCTCCTCGTCGCTCAGCCTCACTCAGCGCAATGGCCAGCGAGCTTCGGGCACCCGCAAGAAACATTCCGGTCACGTCTTCACCTTCCCGGTTTATCACCCTGTCTCCCACTCTCTCTGCAGGAGGTCTCGGTACGGGAAGTCCTCCCCTGCTTTCCGGACACACCGGAAAGACGGAGTGCTTTTCGGCAAACTCGATAACTGCTTCATTCCTGTTATTGCCGCCGTTGTACTTTGTGTCCTGACCCAGGAGGCATGCACTGACAAGATACATTCTTACTCTCCCTTCAGTTTAACTATTGTGACACCGTCGCCACCCTCATTATAGTTACCTTTTCTAAAAGATGCAACATGCTTGTGACGTTTCATCATATTGCGAAGGCCTTTCATAAGAATGCCCTCACCGCGTCCGTGAATAACGGTAACCTCCTCCAGTCCTGCAACATAGGCATCATCCAGATATTTATCAACATCCATTACCGCATCGTCCAGATTCTTGCCCTGTACGTTGATGCTGATGGATACGTTCTGTGCCTTGCTTTTGTACAGGCTGCCGTAGGAAGCCTTTGTCCTCGGCTTTTTCTTCTTTTCGGTGCCGTCCACTATCAAAACCAGATCATCCAGGTTCAGATTTGCCTTCATCATGCCCATCTTTACCATGAGATTTCCGTCCTTGTCAGGCAGAGACATCACCTCTCCGTTCTGATTGAGAGAGAGAACCTTGACTCTGCTGCCTACCTTGACCTCACTGGCCTTCACGGGGTTGCTGTTGACCTGTCTGATAATCTTTTCGGCGTATTTGTCCTCAGACTCCTTAAGTCGTCGCCTGCTTCTGTCAAAGCGCTTGTTACGCTCTCCCAGACTTTCCAGTTTAGACAGCTCCTTAAGCTCCTTCTGAACCTGGTTAGCCGTCTCTCTTGCATCTCTCAGCAGTTCTCTCGCTTCCTCCCTGGCGTCGGCAATAATTTTCTCCTTGCGCTTTTCCAGGTCAGCAAGCTTTTCATCTATTTCATCAGCCTTTTTCTTCATGGCGATGTTGATGCGTATCGCTTCATCACGTTCAGCTTCAGCCTTCTTTTTATCCGCTTCTATTGCACTCAGAACATCCTCGAACTCGATGTCGCCTCGCTCAATAAGCTTTGATGCACGGTCGATAAGCCGGTCGGAAAGCCCCAGCTTCCTTGATATCTCGAAAGCGTTTGACTTTCCCGGAACACCTATTGACAACCTGTAAGTCGGGCTGAGTGTCTCCACATCGAATTCCATAGATGCGTTCTCCACTCCTTCTGTGGAAAGCGCATATTTTTTCAGCTCGTTATAGTGGGTTGTCGCAACCGTTGTCGCACCGCTTCTGTACAGAGTCTCCAGAATGGAAATCGCAAGGGCTGCACCCTCTGTAGGATCCGTTCCGGCTCCAAGCTCATCCAGCAGAATCAGCGACCTGCTGTCAGCCGCATCCACTATGCCGACGATGTTCTTCATATGTGAAGAAAAGGTTGACAGGCTCTGCTCTATGCTCTGCTCATCACCTATATCGGCGAATATCTCTGTGTATATAGGAATCTGACTGGTTCCCATAGCCGGAATATGCAGTCCGCTCTGTGCCATAAGAGCAAGCAGTCCTATTGTTTTCAGCGTTACAGTCTTTCCTCCCGTATTAGGGCCGGTCACAACCAGTGTCCTGTAGTCGGCTCCGACAGATACATTGATAGGAACCACCTTTTTCGGATCGATGAGAGGATGCCTTCCCTGCCTTATTTCCAGGTAGCCTCTGTCGTTGATAACAGGCTCTTCTCCCCTCATTCTTCCGGAAAGCTTACCCTTTGCCATTATGAAGTCCAGCTGGACGAGCAGCTTCTGGTTGTTCACAATGTCGTGGTAATGCTCAGCGACTCTTTCGGACAGTTCTGTCAGAATTCTTGCTATTTCAGCCTCTTCGGCGATTTCAAGCTCTCTCAGCTCGTTGTTCAGGTTAACGATAACCTGCGGCTCCACGAACAGAGTTGAACCCGCCTTGGACTGGTCGTGAACGATTCCCGGGAACCTTCCTCTATGCTCCTGCTTTACAGGAATAACATATCTGCCGTCTCTCATCGTAACTATGGAGTCCTGCAGATAGGTTCTGTTCTCTGAGGAGTTGATAATATGGTTTATCTTTGCCCTGATTGCGTCATTCTGCCTTGCAATACTGCGTCTGATGCCTCTCAGCTCAGCAGATGCGTTGTCGCTCATCTCATCCTCCGAGAGTATGCATCTGTCGATGTCCTCGGCGAGCCTTGGCACAGCCACTATCAGTTCTGTCATGGACTTAATAAGCGACATGGGCGGCACATCGCTGCCCTTCATAAAGGAAATGACGCGTGATGCAATAGAAAGGTTATACTGCACCTGCAGGAGCTGTTTCATGTTCAGGGTTCCTCCCTTTCGGGCAAAACTCACTGCTCCTTCTATATCATATATTCCGCCTGTAGGCAGCGGTCCTTTATGCACAATAAGGTCAACCGCTTCTGTAGTTGACCTTAGCTCTTCTGAGACAGTACGCACATCAGTATATGGGCGAAGCCCGAAAATCAGCTGTCTGCTCATTTCCGAGCCCGCTTCACTCGCCAAAAGCTCAATTATTTTGTTGTATTCCAAAACATCTAATGCCTTTTGGTTCATTAAAATACCTCGTATGTTTTATCCTTTAAGTTTTTCCAGTTCACTTTTCAGACGGATATTCTCCATCTGCAAATCGAAGAATGCGTTTTCGTATTCGTTGCATTTTGCCTGAAGCTCTTCAATTTTAGAGCTTTCTTCCTTCTGCATAGACTTCATGTTCTTCATGCTTTCCTGATACTTTGCATAGTTCTGCTTTGCATCTTCCCACATTTTCAGATAGTACTTGGAGTCATTTTCCAGCTTTGCCTTGGCGATGGAAAGCTGCTCTGTTTTAGCAAGCGCGTCGAAATACTCTTCAGCAATGTTTATAGCAGATAAAATTCCGATGTTTCCCTGGCCTGCCTCACCCGCAACCTTGCTGATAAGGCGCATCTTGTTGTCGACATATTCTGCAATCCTGATAATTGTCTCTTCCGGCTTGTCTCCTGCTATTGTGTATTCCTGACCGTAAATCTTAACGGTTACTTTGTTTTCCATGGTATTCTCCTATTATGATTCACGAATAACTGCTCCGATTTTCTCCTTCAGTGCTTCCACAATAGTCTTGTGTGCACTGTCAACCTCTTCATCTGTAAGAGTTCTGTCATCATGTCTGTATGTCAGGCTGAATGCAACGCTCTTCTTGCCTTCTGCCACCTGTTCTCCTCTGTAAATGTCGAACAGCTTGACATTCTTAAGAAGCTCGTTTGAGGCAGCTTTGATAACATCCTCCATATCGCCTACAAGGACATCTTCATCTACGATCATCGCTATGTCTCTTGATGATGATGGATGCTTAGGAAGCTGCTGATACTGAATCTCCTTATGGGAAATCTCAACAAGAAGGTCAAAGAACAGCTCTGCACCGTATGCTCTCACACCTATTCCGAAGTTCTCGCATACGTCAGGATGAATTTCACCCATAATACCCAGTTCAACCTCCATGCCGAACTGGTCATGTCCAACGATTCTCGCACATCTGCCCGGATGATAAGTTCTGTATTCTGATTCTGCAACAAACCTGATGTCTGTGATTGCAAGCTTTTCAAGAAGTGTTACAACCATTCCCTTAAGTGTGAAGAAATCTTCATCCCTGCCGTACGCGCCGATAACCAGATTCCTTGATTCATCAGGAAGTCCGTTAGGATCGATGATGTTCTTCATGAAGGTAATTCCGATTTCGTATGCTCTTGCCTTCTCGACTCCTCTTGAGTAGTTTCTTCCGAGAACCTCAAGCATGCTTGGCATCAGAATTGTTCTCATTGCAGAAGTATCTTCTCCCATCGGATTGATGATTTCCACGAAGTTTCTTTCCCATGAGTCCTCGTCGATGCCGACTGCATCCAGAATCTTGTTGTTTGAGAATGAGAATGTCTGAATTTCATTTGCACCCATTCCGCACAGAATATCACGAGTCAGGTTTCTCATTGTCCAGCTCTTTGACATTTCTCCTGTTGTTGCAACATTTGGAAGTGTGTTTGGAAGGTTGTTGTATCCGTAAAGTCTTGCAACTTCTTCTACATAGTCAACTTCTTCAAGAAGATCCTGTCTCACTGTTGGAGGAGTGATGAACATATCATCGCCTTCACCTGTAACCTTCATTTCAAGTCTGTGGAAATATTCAACCATCTGTTCTCTTGGAATGTCAGTTCCAAGAACCTTGTTGATTCTGCTTACTCTGGCACATACTGTAGGTGCTTCTTCAGGATACTCATAAACGTCTACGCATCCGTTCAGGACCTTACCGCAGCCAAGCATTTCAATAAGCTTACATACTCTGTCAGCAGCGGCTTCGCAAAGGTTAGGATCAATTCCCTTTTCATATCTTCCGGAGGCTTCAGTTCTAAGCCCCAGCTTCTTTGATGACATTCTTACGTTTGAGCCCAGGAATGTAGCAGATTCAATCACTACTGTATTTGTATCCTCTACGATTTCTGAATCCAGACCGCCCATGATACCTGCAACGGCGATAGGCTTCTCTGCATCGTTGATCATCAGAGTATCCTCGAACAGTTCTCTTTCAACTCCGTCAAGAGTAGTGAACTTTTCTCCTGCCTTTGCAGTATCAACGATAATCTTATTTCCTGCAATGCTTCTGATGTCGAAGGCATGCAGCGGCTGACCGTACTCAAGCATTACAAAGTTTGTAATGTCGACCATGTTGTTTATCGGTCTCATTCCGGCAGCCATCAGTCTCTTCTGCAGCCACCATGGTGACTGTTCGATCTTAACGTCCTTGATAACTCTTGCTGTATATCTCTTGCACAGATCTGATCTCACTTCCACGTCTATGTAGTCTGCTGCGTTTTCGTCTGTCTTTTCACATTCAGTGTCAGGGTAGCGAAGCTCAGTGTTAAATGTTGCTGCCGCTTCTCTTGCCATACCCACCATGGACAGGCAGTCAGGTCTGTTCGGTGTGATTTCAAAGTCAATCTTGTAATCGTGAAGTCCTAATGCTTCGGTGACTTCTTCGCCAAGATGATCGTCCCAGTTGCCCGGGAACAGCCAGATTCCGTCCTTGGAAATCATAGGAGCAACCTTGTCCTCGTATCCCAGCTCCTGAGGTCCGCAGAGCATACCTTCAGATTCCACACCTCTGAGCTTGCCTGCTGTGATTGTAACTCCTCCCTCAACCTTGGGCTGTCCGTGAAGAGGTCCGGGGATATGGCTGTTATCAGTTGCTACAGGAACATATGCACCTTCGTATACGTTTGTCGCGCCTGTTACAATCTGCTTCATTCCCTCTTTACCCAGATTAACCCGGCATACTACCAGCTTGTCTGCGTCAGGGTGCTTTTCAATCTTGTCTATTCTTCCGACTTTAACGCCTGAAATTCCTGTTCCCAGTTCCTCGCATGTCTCCAGATTGGAGCCTGACATGATCATACTGTCGCAGAATTCCTTTGCAGACACGTTAACGTCTGTATAATCTTTTAACCATTCTAATGATACTAACATTTATAACTGAACCTCCCTATTTGAACTGATTGATGAATCTCATATCATTTTCTGTAAGAAGTCTGATATCGTCGATTCCGTACTTAAGCATTGCAATTCTTTCTACACCCATACCTACAGCAAAACCGGTATACTTTTCCGTATCGATTCCGCCTGCACGGTGAACATGAGGGTGAGTCATTCCGCAGCCCAGAATTTCAATCCAGCCGCTTCCCTTACATACAGGGCATCCCTTGCCTCCGCATTTGAAGCAGGATACGTCCATTTCCGCACTTGGTTCTGTGAACGGGAAGTGATGAGGTCTGAACTTTGTTCTTGTTTCAGGTCCGAACAGTCTTTTAGCCATATAGTCAAGTGTACCCTTAAGGTCTGCCATTGTGATATCCTCACCGATTACCATCATTTCAATCTGGTGGAAGGTGTGAGAATGTGTCGCGTCAGGAGTGTCGCATCTGTAGCATGCTCCCGGCATCAGAACCTTATAAGGCAGTGATAATTCTTTTTCTGCTCTTACTTCGCATGATGAAGTATGAGGTCTCAGGCAGATATCCTTAGTAACGTAGAAGGTATCTGTCAGGTCTCTTGCAGGATGTGTCTCCGGAGAGTTCAGCGCATCGAAGGTGTTGTAGACAGTATCGATGTCCGGTCCCTCATAAACTGAATATCCCATTGAATGGAAGATTCCCACAACCTCATCGATAACCTGAGTTACAGGATGCTTAACTCCGTATGCAACCTCCTTTGCAGGTTCTGTCACGTCGATTTTTTCTGCCTTGAATTTAGCCTCTCTTGCAGCTTCCTTCAGTTCGGCCACTTTCTTTCCAAGCAGTTCCTCAAACTCTGCCTTAGCCTTGTTTGCTGCCATACCGAGAGCCTTCTTCTCTTCAGGTGAAAGCTTACCCATGGAACGAAGGATTTCTGTCAGCTGACCCTTCTTTCCCAGAACCTTAACTCTGATTTCCTCTGTATCTGCTGCTGACTTAGCCTTGCTAAGCTGTTCCTTTGCTTCCTGCAGCACTGAATTTAGTTTTTCTTGCATTTTGCTAACCTCACATTGATAATTTATTTTAATTTCTATCTGCCTCTGCGCTGGACCTCATACATCAGTATGCCTGCCGCCACGCTGGCATTCAGCGATTCCAGTTCACCCATCATCGGAATCTTAATCTTGACATCAGCCATATCCATGAGTTCATCTGAAACTCCGTTGCCCTCGTTACCTATCACGAGTGCCGTATCTCTGGATATGTCCTCATCAAAATAATATTTGTCGGTATCAAAGCCTGTAACCACCAGCTTCAGTCCCAGGCGGTCACACAGCTTTCTAAGCTCCCTATTATCCTCGACATGAATAATAGGGTTCCTAAAGACTGAACCGGCCGCCGCTCTGACAGTCTTCGGCGAGAAGACGTCGGCAGTTCCTCTCAGCACTATCACTCCCGAATATCCAGCACCTTCAGATGTTCTGACAATGGTGCCGATGTTTCCGGGATCCTGCAGTCTGTCTAAAACAACAAAGTTGTTGTTTCCCTTTTTTTCTTCAGTCAGCTCCTCAACAGAGAATTCCTTCTTTCTGACTGTTGCCAGAATTCCCTGGCTCGTTTCAGTCTGAGCCAGCTTTTCGAAAAGACTGTCCTCAACTGAAAAAACATTGTCTGCCGGTTCACGATCAAGTATTCCGGCCTCAATATATGTATTTACTCTGTCACTGCTGACAAAAATCTTATCCACACAGCTGTATCGAAGTGCCTCTCTGACCAGATTTTCGCCTTCAACCACGTACAGTCCCTCTCTGTCCCGGTATTTTTTCCGGGAAAGCTTCAGAGCCTCTTTGTATATTCTGTTGTCTCTGGAGCCTATTTCCCTCATAAAAAACCTCTTCCTGTGTCCTCCTCGATAAACCGCGAAAAAGCCGGTCGTATAGTACCGGCTTTTGGATAAGCTGCGTTCAGTTATTTGGAAAGAAATGTAGGTATCTCTCCGAATCTGGAGTCCTCTGCTCTCTCTCCCTTGGTTTCTTCAAAAATATCGTTTAGTGTAACGCTTCTTCCTACAAGACCGTTCTCAGTAACAACTTCTGCTGACTCAGTCTTCTTTGGTGCAGATGCTGTCTTCAGAACACCCATAGGATCTTCATCAAGACCTTCACTGAAGCCTGTAGCAATTACTGTAATAGCCACCTCGTCGTTCATGTCCTCGCTTACTGCCGCACCGAAGATCAGGATTGCATTCTCATCTGCCTTTTCCTCAACCATACTTGCAATATCGTTAACTTCAAGCATTCCAAGATCGTATCCGCCTGATACATACAGCAGGATTGCTCTTGCGCCTGCAATTGTTGTTTCAAGAAGCGGACTCTCGATTGCGGATGTAACAGCATCCTTGGCTCTGTTCTCGCCGCTTCCGCGACCTGTGCCCATATGTGCAATTCCTCTGTCAGTCATTACGGACTTGACATCGGCAAAGTCCACGTTTATAAGAGCAAACTCTGAAATCAGATCTGAAATGCCCTGCACACCCTGACGAAGCACATCGTCAGCCATGTTGAAGGCTTCAATCATCGTAGTGTTTCTCTCGCATGTTTCCAGAAGCTTGTCGTTTGGAACAACTACCAGCGAGTCTACATATTTCTTCAGAAAATTAAGACCGAGCTCAGCCTGAGTTCTTCTCTTTCTTCCCTCGAAGGCAAACGGCTTGGTTACAACACCAACAGTAAGTATACCCATATCTTTGGAGGCTTTAGCAATTATAGGAGCCGCACCTGTTCCGGTTCCGCCTCCCATGCCTGCTGTAATAAAGGCCATATCAGCGCCTTCCAGCAGTTCCTGAATCTCTTCCAGGGTTTCCTCTGCGGATCTCTGACCAACTTCAGGATTACCGCCCGCTCCAAGTCCTCTTGTTAATTTTTCACCTATCTGAACCTTAGTTTCAGCCTTACATCTATTAAGTGCCTGTTTGTCAGTGTTTACCGCAATAAACTGAACACCCTTCAAACCGGCATCCATCATACGGTTTACAGCATTGCATCCGCCGCCGCCGACACCGATAACTTTTATTACTGCCGGCTTGTCTGCTCCCGTCTCAAATTGCAACATATTTCAAATGCCTCCTTGCATCCCATAATTTAATATATTTTATCATAAAAAAACTGTCATTGCAAGGTTATTAGAACGTTGGAGAAAAAGACATATAGCCGTTATCACCCAGGTTCAGAGTACCTCTTTTCATGTTGTTTTTTATGAATGAATTAACTACCTTCTGAAGCTCTCCGGACTGGATGTTTTTGATCATCTGCTTTGTTGTACCCTTTACCACAAGTGTATCATATATGTAAGCTTTGACGATAACACGTGACACGTCCACCTTCTTGAAGTACATGTCACCCTCCTGCATCACGGAAAGCATGTTTAACGTTGCATTCAGCGTGTTTTTTTCTTCCACACCGATAGTTTCGCCGATGTCCATCTTGTTTATAGTCAGACCTGTTATTATGGTAATCTTCGGATCCACCTTGCTCTTGCGAAGGATTGTCCCGTCTGAGTCCACAACTATATAGCGGTCTCCGTATGTAACCGCTCCTATCTGTGCACGCTCATCCACCTGAATAATGACTGTATCTGGCAGCTTTCTCTTAATCTTTACATCAGTAAAGTAGGGATCCTCCTTCAGCCTGCTCTTAATCTGTCCTGAGCCCACTCCCCAGAAAAGATTGCATCCGGGCACAGCTCCCGACATGTTGATTATCTGCGAATCTGAATAGTAACGATTTCCCTCAACCTCTATGTTTTTCACATCAAAAAGACTGGAATTCAGAAATACAGCTACGGCCGCCACTATAGCAATAAAAATCAGCAGACGAAGAAAGTAGTTCTTTTTCTTTCGTTTTTTTCTCTGGCGGTCCACCTGATTGAATTCGATGTCCCGATATTCTTCTAGATACTCCCAGTTATCGCTCATTCTTCTTTATCTCCGCGTATATAGTATCGCAGGTGTTGACCGGAGCGCATTCCAGTGCCGCCCTGCTCATTCGGGAAAGAAGCTCCCTGTCATTGTAAAGCTTCAGAATTTTTCTGATAACGTCTTCCTTATCCAGATCTGATTCCTCGATCAGATAGCAGCCTCCGTTATCTGCCACGGCTTTTGCGTTATAGTACTGATGATTTCCTGCTGCCTCAGCAAATGGTACCATGATTGACGCCTTTCCGCATACTGTGGTCTCTGCCACGGACAATGCCCCCGATCTGCTTATTACAAGATCTGATGCTGCAAGGTGGTCAGGCATGTTGTCGATGTAGTCCTTTATCATCACGTTAGAACCTGTCTGAATTCCTTTTGCAGCCGCCTCTTCTTTAACGAATCCGCAGTGTCTTTTGCCTGTGCCGAAAATAAAGGACATGCCCTTATGGCTGTTCACAGTTTTCAGAATTTCTATCCCCACCTCATTGAGGATTTCAGAACCCTGGCTTCCACCGAAAAGAAATATCACAAAATCATCCTCAGGTATTCCAAGTCTTCTTCTGGCAATGGCTCTGTCTGCATCATAGAATGCCTTTCTCACAGGATTACCCACATACATGGTTTTGCTCTCATCCTTAAAATACTTCGCCGCATCTCCGAAGCCCAGGAATATGCGCTTCACACGGCTCTCAAGAAGCTTATTGGCTGCTCCGGCATAGGCATTCTGTTCATGAAGGTAACATCGTGCCCCGAAGCTGTGACCTGCTATTACTACGGGAACGCAGACAAAACCCCCTGTGCCGATTACCACATCCGGCCTGAATTCCTTCATTATGCGTTTTGACTGGGAGATTCCCTGAAGGATCTCCTTCCCTGAATTGAAGAGTCTCTTCAGACTCCTTCTGTCTATGCTGCTGGCCGCAACAAGCCTGAGATCATACCCGGCCTTAGGTACAATTTCCTCCTCAATGCAGCCGTAATTTCCGATATACAGAACCTCTGAATCAGGTTCTCTCTCCATTATTTTATCTGCAATGGCGAGGGCAGGATATATGTGTCCTCCTGTTCCGCCGCCTGTGACTATTACTCTCATATCCTGCGTCCTCCTTACTGTCTGCTCTTCTTCGATACGTTAAGCATAATTCCCATTGAGGCCATGAAAATCCAAAGCGAGTTACCGCCGTAGCTGATAAACGGCAGCGCGATGCCTGTCGGCGGCATGGAAGATGTTACTACTGCCACGTTCAGTATTACCTGAAGAGCAAGCATCACAGTTATTCCTCCGCACATCAGCATGCTGAATCTGTCAGGTGCATTCAGACATATATGGAAGCATCTCCATATCAGAAGCATGTATACGATCAGCAGCGCCAGAACGCCGACAAAACCCAGTTCTTCGCCTATAATTGCAAGTATAAAGTCGTTCTGCGGCTCCGGCAGATACAGATTCTTTTGGATGCTCTTGCCAAGTCCCAGTCCGAACAGACCTCCGGATCCAAGAGCCAGCAGTGACTGCACTACCTGAAAACCGTCGCCCAGTGCATCTGCAAACGGATCCAGAAAGCTTACAATTCTCTTTTTCCAGTGAGCACCGCCTATTTTGTCACCGAAGGCGACAAGAAATCCGATTGCCCCGCTTCCCAGAACAAGTGCACTGATTACATATCTCCACTGCAGTCCCGCGATGAACATTATTCCCGCTATAATTCCGCATACTGTTATTGCTGTGGAAAGGTTGGGCTGCCTGATAATGAGGCCTCCGAATACGACCATCACGGCGAGCATAGGAAGCACACCGCTCCTGAATGACAGAATCAGCTTGGAATCGGTGGAAAGGTATGCGGCCGCAAATATTATTACCGCCAGCTTCGCAACCTCACCGGGCATTATGGAAATAGGTCCAAGTCTGATAAGTCTGGTAGCTCCGCCTGAGCTGAAACCCAGAGGCGTCAGAACAGCCACCAGCAGGAGAAAACTCAGCAGCAGAATAAGCGGTGCAAACCTCTTATAATATTTGTAATTTATGTGGCTGCATGCGGCCATGATAAAGAATCCGATTGCCGCATAAACAGCCTGCCTCTTCAGAAACGCAAAGGGCGTCCCCGATGTGGTATCATTTATGGACTTGTAGTAGCTTGCACTGAATACCATTACGACACCGAAAATGACGAGAATCGTAACCAGGATTACTATTGCAAAATCGCTGTAGCCTTTTGCCCTGCTGTTATTCAGTTTTTCCGCCTTAACTCTTTCAGTTCTCATTACAGTCCGTTTACACACTCTTTAAAGTGTTCCCCTCTTACCTCGAAGTTTTTGTACATATCCCAGCTTGCACATGCAGGCGACAGAAGCACACTGTCTCCGGGTTCTGCAAGGCTGTGAGCTTTGTTCACGCATTCCTCCATGTCGGCTGCGAAGGAATAGTCGGTAAAGCCCGCTTTGTCTGCGGCCTCGGCGATAAGCCTGCCGTCTCTGCCCAGAAGTATCATGTGTTTGACTCTGCCCTCAAACTCGGCCAGAAACGGTTCGAAATCCTGACCCTTTCCGTCTCCGCCTGCAATAATGATAATATTCTTTTCCAGCGCCTTCAGGGCTGTAACTGCAGCATCCACATTGGTGCCCTTGGTGTCGTTGTAATACCTGACTCCGTTCAGTTCTCTGCAGAACTCGATTCTGTGCTCCACACCGCCAAAGGCTCTTATTGTGTCTCCGATAACCTGTGCATCAATCCCTGCGCAGAAGCAGATTGCCGCTGCCGCCAGCACGTTCTCCAGATTATGTGTACCGAGAATTTTTATCTCATCCACTCTGCAGATTTCCACAGGTTCACCTGTCTCTATATCTGTAACAACAATTTTATCATCTTTGACAAAGGCACCGAAGTCCAGTTCCTCTTTCCTGCTGAAAGGCATTACCCTTGCCCTGCAGCCATGAGAGAGAAGACTCTTTGCTCCCTCGTCATCGTAGTTGATGACTGCAAAATCATCCTCGCCCTGTGCCGCAAAAATCCTCGCCTTTGCCGCACCATAGGCTTCCATCGTATGATGCCGGTCCAGATGATCCGGTGTCAGGTTAAGTATGGCTGATACCTTTGGCCTGAAATACCTCGTCGTCTCCAGCTGAAAACTGCTGGTTTCAGTAATCAGCCATGTATCATCATCCGCATCGACAGATGCAGAGATTACTGCAACGCCGATGTTTCCCACAGTGTGGGATTTTCTTCCTGATGCACTGAAAATCTGTCCCACCAGGGTGGTTGTCGTAGTCTTTCCGTTTGTTCCGGTTATTCCCACATACTGACCTTTTCCCAGTCTGTATGCCAGTTCCAGCTCACCGGTTATCTCGGCGCCGGCTTCTTTCGCCTCACGTACAAATCCAAGCTCCGGGCTTACTCCCGGGCTGAGCACAACCATATCAAAACCCACTGTCTCCGGCAGTCTTCCCAGGTAGCAGACAGCTCCCGCATCTTTCAGAAAGCTTATCAGCTGCGGATCGACCGCGTCCTCCTGCTTGGAATCCTGCACATACAGCTCCGCCTTCTTGGCAACAAGTGCACGGCAGGCCGCAATTCCCGATCTTCCAAGGCCTACTACAAGTATTTTCTTTCCCTTTACATCAAAATCGTTCCGTTTCATCTCTGTACCTTTATACCGTATGTCAATAAGTCCTTTTATATATTATATATTCATAATTGCATATGCCAGAGCACAGCTTAATAACGCAATGCCCCAGAACATCACAACCACCTGTGTCTCCTTCATTCCGCACATTTCAAAGTGATGATGGATAGGAGCCATCCTGAACACTCTCTTTTTCGTTTTCTTGTATACCCCAACCTGAATAATTACAGAAAGAGCCTCCATGACGTAAATCAGTCCGGCAATTGGAAGAAGGAATTCAACCTTCATGATGATTGCCGCGGAAGCTACTGCGGCGCCTAAAGCCATAGAACCTGTATCACCCATGAAAAGCTTTGCCGGATGCCTGTTGAACGCCAGGAATCCCAGGCAGGCTCCGCATAGAACACAGCTGAAAACAGTTGGAGATGTATGTCCAAACCTCATCCCTGATATTGCAAAGAATATTGCCACTATGGCAGTAACACCTGATGAAAGTCCGTCCAGGCCGTCTGTCAGGTTGACAGCATTAGTCATGGCAACCATTACAAATACTACAAACGGAATGTACAGCCATCCAAAATCAATGTACTTATCGATAAAAGGAATCCATACATCCGTTCCATAATCCGAAAAAACTGCCATGTAAACAGCCAGACCGACCGAAATCAGCAGCTGGATTATAATCTTCTGAATAGCGGTAAGCCCAAGATTGTGCTTCTTTGCGACCTTAATGTAATCGTCCAGAAAACCCATGGCTGCAAAAGCAAGGGTTACTATCAGCATAACTATGATGTCTGTATTCAGGCCTCCGCAGATCAGTGACATTATGACCAGAGCCCCGCATATTGCAATGCCTCCCATAGTCGGAGTGCCTGCCTTGGACTGATGAGACTGAGGACCTTCCTCTCTGATGAACTGTCTGAACTGTCTGCGCTTTAGAATTGGAATTTCAACGGCGGTCAGTATTCCCGAAGCCAATGTGGCTAAAGCTACTATTATGAACAACTGATAAATCTGCATTACTCTTTTCTCCTAATCTTCTAAGATTTTTTCCACAATTTCTTCTAATTCTCTTCCTCTTGACGCTTTGATCAGAATAACGTCTCCATCGGAAAACATTCCGTCCATTTCCTTAAAGAAATCGGCCTTCGTATCGTAGTGGCGCACTCTCTCAGGATCGCCGCCCCCGTCAACAAAGCCTCTCGCAATCGCTTCTGCAGGTTCTGATACAGTGTAAAGGAAATCTATCGGCTGACCGGCAGCAAACACTCCCACGTCATGATGTCCCCTCTCACTCATATCTCCCAGCTCGTTGATGCCTCCCAGAACCGCAATCTTTCTTTTTCCCTTAGTGTTAACCAGCGTTGTGACCGCTGACATCATAGATTCAGGTGACGCATTATAGGTGTCATCTATAACCTTCATTCCACCTTTTTCCCTTATTTTCAGTCTTCTGCCTGTAAGCTCGATTTTGCACAGACCTGCAACAGCCTCCTCTGCAGATACTCCCAGCTGCACGCCTGCCGCAACTGCAAGAGCAGAGTTAAGTGCGTTGTGAGCTCCCGGCACATTCAGCCTGATAAGATGGCTCTTTCCATCCGCAGTCAGGGTGTATTCTATACCGTCTTCACCGAAATCCTTCACGTCAGATACTCTGTACTGAGCATCCTCCCCTGAGCCGGCTTTGATAACCGCGTACTCTCTGTCATCTCTGATTTCCGCAAGCATATCGTTATCCCCGTTGATTACGAGGGTGTTGTTTTCTCCGAAGAAGTCGGTTATTTCCATCTTTGCCTTGAAAATGTTCTCCCTGCTTCCCAGCCTTTCGATGTGCGATGTTCCCACATAGGTTATGATTCCGACATCAGGTCTGATAATATTCACCAGTCTGCTGATTTCACCCAGACAGTCCATTCCTGTTTCCAGAACAGCCGCCTCCATTGATTCGTCGAAGGAGAATATGGTCATTGCCACTCCGACCTCAGTATTATAGTTTTTCTTTGAACAGCCTGTATTATACTTTTCCTTCAGAACCGCATACACCATATCTCTCGTGCTGGTTTTGCCGATGCTTCCTGTAACAGCCACCTTTTTCAGACTGAGAGAATCAAGATAATGCTTAGCCAGTTTCAGTATTCCTGCCGTCGTGTCCTCCACCAGAACGGCACTGCACTCCAGCCCATTCACAGCTGCAGCATCTGACACCAGGAAACAGCTGCAGCCTCTTTCAGCCGCACCGGGTATGAACTTATGTGCATCGTGAACCTCGCCCACCACAGGCACAAACAGTTCTCCGGCTTTCACTTCTCTTGAATCAAAACTTACACCGTCAATTTCTGCATCGGGACTTCCGGCTATCTGCCTGCCTCCCGTAATTTCCTCAATTTCTCTAAATGTATACTTTCTCATTTTTTCACCTTTTCTATTGAACGCAGAACCTCTTCTCTGTCGCTTAAATGAATTTTTCTGTTTCCGATAATCTGGTAATTCTCATGCCCTTTTCCGGCAATCAGAACCACTTCCCCCGGCATGCACTGTGTTACCGCCCTTTCAATGGCTGCCCTCCGGTCTTCAATTATCGTATATTCAGTGTTGTCTAAGTTATTTATTATATCACTAAAAATGCTTTCTGCACATTCATTTCTCGGATTATCATTGGTAATTATAACCTTATCTGCGTTCTGTGCGGCACGACCCATGCCGAATCTGCGCTCACGGTCTCTTTCACCGCCGCATCCGAAAACCACTGTCACCGACGCCGGTTCATATGCTCTCATCGCATCTATCAAAGCTTCCAGTGCCATACCGTTGTGCGCATAGTCTATTACTATGGTTTCTTCTCCGGTTATAGTAAAGCATTCCTGTCTGCCCGGTACCCTGATATTTTTCAAAGCTTCAGCAATCATCTCATCACCCGTGCCCATACGTCTGCAAACCGAAATGGCGGCCATAGCATTATATGCGGTGAACTTTCCGGGCATAGGAACAAAAAAGCCGTTGAATTCTATTCCCGGACTGCCCTCCTCTCTGACTGATCTGAAGCCTTTTATCATCTCATTATTGTTTTTTCCAAAGCCGTATGTTGTTACAGGACAGCTGCAGCCCTGCAGAATCATGGCTGTATGGGGATCGTCACCGTTTACAATGCCCTCCCTCGCCTGGCCGAAAAGTTTGCTCTTGCATCTGAGATACTCATCAAAATCAGCATGCTCCTTAGGTCCGATATGGTCACTTTCTATGTTGGTGAAGACAGCATAGTCGAAAACCATACCATGTACTCTGTTCATTTTCAGAGCCTGAGATGAAACCTCCATTACAACAGCCTGACAGCCGTTTTCCAGCATTTCACGCATATACCTGTGTATCTCCGCAGGCTCCGGTGTTGTCAGTACACTCTCGTAGACAGCATCCCCAATGTCTACATGGACTGTTCCGATCAGGCCGGTCTTTATTCCACTCTGTATCAGAATCTTCTGTATCATGAACGAAGTGGAAGTCTTACCCTTAGTGCCGGTTATCCCGATTGTGATAAGCTTTTCCTGCGGATTACCGTAAAATGAGGAGGCAAGCTGTGCCATCCCTTTTCGGCCGCTTCCAATCCGGATCACAGTAATGTGCTCCGGAATATAATCTTTTTTTTCAGTAACGGCAACTGCTCCGGCGCCCCGTGAGACAGCCTCGTCTACATAATCGTGACCGTCGGTTGTCTCTCCCCGGAGGCATACGAACAGTTCGCCGCCTGTCAGTTTCTCTGTGTCACAGGCTATGCCTGTAATTTCGTCTTCTAAAGTACCCTGAATAAGCTCATATCCCACGTGTTCCAGGACTTTAGAAAGCTTCATAAATCCCTCCTGAGCTACTCTCTGTAAAGATATACCGTACCGCCTTTTTTAATCTTTTTTCCTTTCTTCGGATACTGATCCACTACAGTAAAATCTTCATCATCTGTTCTCTCCGGAACGATTTCATATTTAAGTCCGCTTTCTTCCAGAATCTCTATCGCCCTGCTTACCTTTTTGCCCGTAACCTTAGGTACATACGCATATTGTGTTGAAATCTCCTTTGATTCCGACTTGGTGTATGACGGTGAAATATTAAGATAAGGAAGAGCATTTTCCATAAACTCTTTGGCGATAGGAGCTGCAATCAGACCTCCGTAACGTACACCCTGCGGACTGTCTACAACTACAAGACAAACGAATTTTGGATCATCCATCGGAGCCATTCCGATAAATGATGAATATGTATTTCCAAGATATTCTCCGTTTTCAGCCTTATCAGCTGTACCTGTCTTTCCGCCGATTCTGTATCCGGTGATCTTAGCCTCGCCTCCGCCGCCTTCGTCTACAACGTACTCCATGATTTTTTTCATCTCATTGGCAGTCTTAGTGGACAGAACCTTCCTTACTTCCTGAGTCTCAAAAGTTTTGACTGTCTCGCCCTTTGAGTTTGTAAGCTTCTTCACGACTCTCGGCTGCATAAGCACACCGTCATTTCCTATGGCAGCCACAGCAGATGCCAGCTGAATAGGCGTAATGGCGATACCCTGACCATAAGCCATTGTACACAGCTCGACAGGTCCGATGCTTTTCTGAATTATCGCTGTAGACTCTGCCTCCAGGTCAATTCCTGTTTTCTGGGTTATTCCAAACATATTCAGATAATCCATATATGTGTCCTTACCCATTGACATGGCCATCATCATCTGTGCAGGGTTGCATGAATTACCTACTGCTTTTTTCAGACTCTGTGAACCGTGATTATGCAGACAGTGAAGAGTTATGGTTGTTCCGGGCACTCTGTATGATCCGTCACAGTAGAATGTGGAATTCACCGTCGCAGCACCGCTTTCCAGTGCAGCTGATGTTGTAATAAGCTTCCAGGTTGAACCCGGTTCGTAAACATCGCTTACTATAGGATTTCTCCACATCTGACTCAGATAGTCAGTCTGCTTCTTGTCGCTCATTTTGTCGAAGGCTTCCTTTTCCGACTTGCTGTCAGGCTCAGTTGCATTGTTAGGGTCATAGCCCGGATTGGTTGCCATGGCAAGAACGTCACCCGTCTTCACATCAAGCACCAGACACATTACTCTCTTTGCCTTGGTAGACTTTATTCCCTTTGCAATGGCATTCTCCGCATAGTGCTGGAGAATCTCATCTATTGTCAGGACAACGTTAAGTCCGTCCTCTGCCTGATAGTACTCCTCCTGACCGAAAGACAGGTCGTTTCCGTTAATATCTGTATTCTTTATCCATCTTCCCGCTACGCCTGAAAGATACTCATCATACATGCTCTCTACGCCGGTTCTGCCTGCTCCGTCATCGTTTACACTTCCCAGAAGCTGAGATGCAAAGTTTCCGAGCGGATAGTACCTCTTGGTGTTCTCAGCCAGCTGCAGGCCGTACATATCAAGCTCTCTTATCTTGTCAGCGGTTTCCTTTTCCAGTCCCTTTGTTATTCTCACCAGAGCCTGATCTGCAGTCATATCTTTTTTTATTTCGGCACTGTCCATATTGAGGATTACCGCCAGCTGGCTTGCCGCCTCGTCAAGCTTTGCGTCTGTTTTGTACGTCTCTTTTATCTGTGAGGGCCATACCCAGAGGGAATAGCAGGTTGCACTTGTAGCCAGTTCCTTTCCGTTCCTGTCAGTTATAGCTCCGCGCTTCGCCTCGATAGGTATGTCACTTGTCTGCTGGGCTATAGCCTTTTCTGTATATTCATCTGCCCTTACAATCTGTATCCATGCCAGTCTGAACGCCAGCATAAGGATAAGAATGCTGAGAATAAAATATGCTATCAGTATTCTTTTTTTGTTTTTCCCTGAAACCTTTGCCATTTATATTCCTCTAATACTTCAGTCCCTGCTAACAAAACAAGCCAGACCACCTTTATATGAAATTGTCTGGCTTATACTATGCAATTAACTTCTTACTTAACTATTTATATTTCTGCCCCTTAATTATATGCCTTTTCTCTGATTACCATGGCAAAGTTCTCCTTTGGTGCCGCAGCATCAGATACGTGTATGCATTCATCCTTTGTCGGATAAACCATTCCCAGCTTTTTCGTGGCAATGCGTTCAATATGTTCAACATTATTTGCACTCTTAATCTTTACGCTCAGAGTGTCAATTTCGCTCTGCAGTGCCTCATTGGCACTTGCAAGCTTGTTGTTTTCCACCTTAAGTTCTGCACTGTATGCGGAAAGTACAACGATCAATATGCTGATAAGTCCTACGATAACCAGCCCTAAAAGAATTCTTTTATTTCCCTGTGCTCTCATTTTCAATCAGTTCCTCTAGTCTCTAACTCTTCAAATCTTTTCTGCCACTCTTAATTTAGCGCTTCGCGCTCTTGGATTTGCCTCCAGCTCCTCTTCGCCGGGCAAAATAGGTTTTCTTGAAATCTTCTCAATATCAGCTTTCTTTCCGCATATACATACCGGAAACTCTTTCGGGCATGTACACGGGTTATTTCTTCTTGCAATAATGTCTTTTACGATTCTGTCTTCCAGTGAGTGAAATGAAATGACACACAGGCGACCTCCCGGATTAAGCACGTCGCAGAAATCCTCAATCGCCCTCTCAAGCTGTCCAAGTTCATCATTTACTTCAATCCTGATCGCCTGGAAAGTACGCTTTGCAGGGTGAGGACCCTCTCTGCGCGCCTTTGCCGGTATGGCGGCTTTGATAACATCCACCAGCTCGAAAGTGCTCTCAATCGGCTTGTCCTTTCGCTTTTCAACGATGAAGGAAGCTATCCGCTTCGCCCATTTTTCCTCACCGTATCCGGATATTATTCCTGCCAGCTCTTTTTCGCTGTATCTGTTGACAACATCATAGGCAGTGAAATCATCATCCTGACTCATTCTCATGTCCAGCGGAGCATCGTTCATATATGAAAAACCTCTCTCCGCATTGTCCAGCTGGAAGGATGATACGCCAAGATCCAACAGTACTCCGTCTATTCCATCTATTTCCAGTTCGTTAAGTACATTCTTTATATCTGAATAGTTACTCTGAACGAGAATCTTTCTGCAGCCGTATGGCTCAAGTCTCCTGCCCGCCGCGTCCAGCGCATCTCTGTCTCTGTCTATGCCGATCAGGGTTCCCTCTTCAGATAACCTTTCACATATAACTGAGGAATGACCTCCTCCGCCTAATGTACCATCTACATAAATGCCGTCCGGCCTGATATTCAGATTTTCGATGCACTCATTAAGCAGTACGGAAGTATGTTTGAATTCCATGTTCCCCTCTTATCGTTATTTTTAGATGTTATACTTTGTCAGAGTTTCAATGTACTCATTGGAGTCCATTGTATTATCGTTGTCTGGATCTTCCCATACCTCTTTGCTCCAGACCTCGATTTTTCTCATAGCACCCATAGTAACAAGTTCCTTGTCTATATGAGCTCTTTTTTTCAGTTCCGCTGGAATGACGATTCGACCTTGCTTGTCAAATTCGCATTCCACTGCACTCGCGAAACTGTTTCTTATGAACTTTCTAACGTTTGGATCTGTTTCAGGAAGCTGCGACATCTTTTCAACCTGTTTCTCCCATTCGGACATAGGATATATATACAAGCAAGTATCCATGCCTATGGTCAAAACACATCTGCCGCCAAGCTGTTCTCTATGTTTGGAAGGTACAATCATTCTGTTCTTGGCATCTATTGAGTTGTAATAAGTACCCATGAACATAGCAGATTGCGTCCTTTCTTAAAATCATAGCCAGTCCTTTCAGTTTACCATCTCCATTCTACACCACTTCTCTCCACTTTACAATAATTTTTCCCCACTTTAATAAATTTTTTTGGGATTTTGCTCCCCAATATGGGACGACACTGCATAATCGCCAAAAACCCACTGTTTTCAAGGAAGAGAGTCATCCACTTATTTGCCGTTACCGCTCTGTATATTGCACCGATTTACCCGTGGCCGCATAGTATAATGTAAGCCTCAAGCTTTTCGGATATAGCATGCGTTACCACCGGAATTCATACTCCATATGCTCCCGCCCTTACATAGCATCAGCTATACTAAAAAAGCGAGGTATTAAAATGTGTAACGAATCACTAGTTTATCTTAATAAGGTCTATACGGACATTCAGGCAAAGTCCTGTCCGTTACTGACATGTTTAACCGCAACATCTGAGAACTTCAACCAGCAGATGACATTCATCGATCCGGGTGAAGAATGCCGCTGCAGATGCAGCTGTCCTTCTGAATTAGAGGGAGACTTAACCTTTGCCGTAGAAAGCACAGAGGTTTTCATAAGCGATTTCAATCTGAAAGATCCTGATTGCCTTCACCCATGCAATGTGACTGTTGACGGAATTCCGGTTGATGACCTTGACTTCTTCAACGACAGATTTTCCGCATCGACAAACGCCCTTATGGCACAGATTTCACATTGCGAATGCATGAACAGAAACAAATCAACTGCAGGATTTTTCCTGATTACAGGAATCCATGACTGGAAAGCAAAGCTTACCATCGTGCTCCGCGGAAGCGTGTTCGGATGCGGTGCCTGCAGAAGGTTCAAGCTCGTCATGACATCCAGGGAATGCGAGCACGTTATGATATGCGGAAACAGCACCTTTGCATCACCAAGGATCTGCCTTCCATGTACAACTAACGGTATCGCCCCTATCATCAGCTTCTCATTCGGAGCTACAGCAGCTCTGCTGAACCCTGTCATCACTTCGGAACCTGGAAGCAGCAGACCATGTAACGTAAAGGTTACAGGCAGCCTGATCACCGAACCTACAGTTAATGTTCAGGTTACGAGAGCTACCCTGTTCAGAACGGATGCCGAGAGCATAAATCTTCCGTGTGATGATATGGCAAGATGTCAGGATGCCCCGGGAACTTGCAATCCATGTGAGAGAGACGATGACAGCCATGCAGTAAGAATTCATGACAGATGCTGCTGCTCTAACATTGACAGACATCTGGACGACGATGACGACGACGACAGAGGCTGCGATAGAGACAGAGACCGCGACCGCGATAGAGACAGTGACTGCGACCGCAGCCAGTGTGAGCGCAGAGAGGACGAATGCAGAGAATGGGAACGCAGAGATCGTGGCAGAGACTGTGACTGCGACTGCGACTGTCACAGAGATAGAGACAGAGACAGAGATCGTGACGATGACCGCCGCAGAAACAGAGATATCTGCTGCCAGTTCAACGGCTGCAACGGCTGCAGATTCTGATAGAACAGCAAAAAACAAGTGTCAGACAGGAGTGGCTTTGCCACAATAGCGTGACTCACGGTTGAATCCGTGAGTCACAGTTTTTTGCGGGAATACAAATACTGCTTCTCCTGCAATTATAGCTGCATAACATCCCATTTTTATTCATACGCCATATTCATCACAATTTACGCCTTCTTATGGCATTTTTTGGCATGTTTTAATCTATTATGATACAAACATGGCGGATTTACTCGCCTTAACAAACGCCATGATACCCTGCATCTGGCGTTTATAGATACTATCACAGTTCTGTTGCTTCAGATTGACAGAGCCGGGTGATACCGGACATCAACACCTTTGATTAATTAGAAAAAATAAGAATATTTATACATTTATATCGTATATTTATCGATAAATTTTTCAGAACGGTCCGGCAAAATTGTTTTTCCGCCATAAAAAAGCTATTTCTCATAGAATCATGCCAAAATTCGCCATGAACACCGCCAAATAATATCAAACATGGCGGACTCACCCGCGGCACCAGAAATAACCGAAAAAAACAGATTATAAATAAATATCCTCAGCGGTTTGAGAGAAGTTTAAGCAAATATGAAAACTTGGAAATACCGGTATTATCCACAAAACAAGCGGACCCATAATAAAGGAGTCCGCCCATTTTCATGATTAACGTATTTTTTTATAAAGCTTCAATTATATCCAGGGAACACTCCTCCAGCTGACGGCGACCTCCCACTACGCATAAGCCGCAGTCATCGTATACCTCGCGGATTTTGTCAGCAAGAGCAGCTAAATCCTCAGGCTTTGTTGCCAGCATTTCAGAAAGCAGTTTTTCCCTGTATTCATAGGTGATTCCCGCCCAGTAGTGTGCATCCGCCTTCATTCCCTTCAGTCTCGGTGTAGACAGAGGCATGACGTCAGAAACTGCTCCGATAATAAAGCCGCTGATATCCACATCAGGCTGACTGCAGAAATTTTCCAGAAAATCAGCAGTTGACCTGTATGCCTTCAGTGATGCAGCCGCCGAAGGATCACGATAGGAATGACTTGTGGTAATTCCATCCTGACGCACGGTAAATCCGGTTCCGTAGGCACCCCCCTGTACTCTTACTGTGTTCCACAGGTATGCAAAGGTTATTATCTTCGAAGCAATTCTCATGCTTCCGGAAAAACCTTCTTTATCAAAATCAGGCAGCACTCCTCCGGCACAGGCAAATGAAATGTCTGCAGGAATGGCAATGCCTTCACGTTTCTTTCCCCACGGTCTGATAACAGAACGCAGATTTACACGTTCACCGGTGCAAGGCAGATTGTCACAGGAGGTATCAGCCACAGACTGCAGTATGTCACGGCTGCCTCCCGTCAAAGTAAGAGTCAGCCTGTTGCTGCAGACTATGCGCTTTACCAGCGCCCTCAGCTGACCGCTCAGCTCGTCCCAGTTCCAGTTTTCGTCATGGCGTATCAGCCATTTATAGTACTCATATCCGCCGGCACATTCGTTAGAAACCCCCGCGGCACAGTTCTGTGCAGAGATTCGCCCCGTTCCAAGTCCTGAGCCTGCCATCACAATGTTCTGGAAATGCTTGGTTCTCAGCTGCTTCAGCAGGTCACGGGCCGTAGCCTCACCATCGAAAAGTGTCTTTGTCAGAATCTCCAGTACAAGCTCCACTGCCTGCTCATAATTCTTTTCCATGGTTCCGAAAGCCACACCCAGCTTGATTCTGCAGCTTTCACGATCTTCCCTTATCATGTTTGTGGAAACATAGAAGCTGAGTCCTCCGAAAAGCAGTCTGATACGATTATCCAGTTCCTCTTCAGAATAGTTTTCTGTTCGCATCTTTCCTAGAATGTCTGTCAGGAAAGACAGCTGGGAAATCTCCTCCTCCGTCAGATCATCAGCATCAAAAAACATTGCGAAGTTGGTTATTCCCGAACAGTTTATATCGTGGTAGAGGGTTTTGATGCCTCGTGATTCACCCTCCTCTGTAGGAAGCACCTCCGGCTTGGGGTCAATGTCTGAAAGAGACAGCCGCGGCAGCGTCGCAATCGCCTCCTCCGAATCAGGTGTGTTCTGCCATTTTATCAAAGCAGCCTGAGCCTCAGCAATCTCTCTTCTCCTGTCGTCACTCCATACGCCTGTTTCCGCATCGATTCTCGCCTGTTCCTTCGCCCTGCGCTCATCTCCTACTGTACGTGAAGGAATCATCACAACCTTCGCTCTGTGTCCATTGTGCAGGATAACATCCCTGATCAGCGATTCGAAATAACCCGCCTTCATCTTTTCCCTGAGATCAGTAAACAGACTTCCCACCTGCAGACAGGCAATAGGATCACCTCCGTAAAGCCAGGAGTCAAGAATCTGCATTCCGAACACCAGACCCTGAGGTGTGGTGCCATAGTCCCTTTCCCTCATCTGATACTCCAGGTTCGCCATAGAGGCTTCTATAAGCTCATGCTCTATTCCCTCGTCGGCAATCCGCTCAAGCTCGGAAAAGATCAGGCTCTCCACCCTGTCCGTATCAGACTCGGCAATATTTACCGCCTCAATCTTCACCCAGTTCTGCATGGTGCCGTCATAAACCGTCATCGTCACACCCTCGGCCAGCCCCTCTGACAGAACAGCCTTGCTCAGGGGCGACTGATTGCTGCCGCACAGCACGTCAGACAGTATATGCATCGCTATGGTTTTCTCGCGGTCATCAAAACCCCCATAGACCTGTCCCCAGGCCATTCTCGTCTTGTTTTCCGCTTCCTCGTCCTCGCCCAGTTCAAATCCAACGAATCTTGTTCCACCGTCAACAGCCTCCTGCACCTTCGGATTAGGAACACGGTGTCCTCTTTCGAATCCACTCAGATACTCCTCGTCAATTATGGCAAGAACCTGCCTTATATCCATGTCTCCGTCCAGAATTATCTGTCCGTTGGAAGGAGAGTAGTGCTCTCTGTGGCAGTTTACAAAGTCCTCGTAGCTGAGATCAGGAATAGCTGCCGGATCTCCTCCGGAAACATATCTGTATGGTGAATCCGGGAACAGGGCTCTGCCAAGCTCTGCATCCTCCAGTTCCTCGGCACCTGCAAGAGCACCCTTCATTTCGTTGAAGACAACACCCTTATAGCTTGCCCTTCCCTCTTCATCCAGTTCGTAATGCCATCCCTCCTGGTAGAAAATTTCAGGCTTCGAGTATATGAGAGGACAGAAAACTGCATCCAGATATACTCTCATCAGATTGATGAAATCCTTGTCATTTGTGCTGGCCACCGGATAGAAGGTTTTGTCCGGAAAGGTCATTGCGTTAAGGAATGTGTTCATGGAACACTTCAGAAGCTCCACGAAAGGCTCCTTTACCCTGTATCTCTCAGATCCTCCGAGAACGGAGTGCTCCAGAATGTGGAACACCCCGGTGTCGTCCTTAGGCAGCGTCTTAAAAGCTATTCCAAAGGTCTTGTTGACCTCATTTCTCTTCAGCCATATCAGTTCCAGGCCGGTTCTGTCATGAGTCATTTCTATCATCTCTGCATCCAGTTCTTCTACAGGCCTGATTCTGTTTATCGTAAATCCGCTTATTCTATCTTTTATTTCCAAAACTCATATCCCCCTAATTCTACTTCAGCTCTGTCAGGAATACCCTGTATCCTTTAACAGCCTGGCATATGTCTGCTTTGCTGGAAATTTCCATAGGTGCATGCATACACAGAATAGCAAGTCCGCTGTCGATAACCTCCATTCCGTATCTTGCCATAAGCCATGCAATGGTTCCACCGCCGCCTGCATCTACTCTTCCAAGCTCTGCGAACTGGAACTTCACATCATTGGCATCCATAATACTCCTCAGCTCTGCGATATATTCCGCGTTGGCATCGTTTGAGCCTGATTTTCCGCCTGAACCTGTGTATTTGCTGAATACCAGTCCCCTTGACAGAAAAGCGGTGTTCTTTTTCTCAAATACCTCAGGAAACAGAGGATCGTATGCTGCATTAACATCTGAGGAAAGCATCCTGGAGTTCTGCAGTGCCCTTCGCAGAGACAGATCTCCCGGATTTCCGGTCAGTGCTGCAACCTCAGCTACAGTATTCTCGAAAAATCTTGACTGCATTCCACTTGCTCCCTGGCTTCCGATCTCCTCCTTGTCAACAAGGAGACAGCAGGCTGTACGCTTTGGTGTATCAATATCCAGAATTGCCATGAGTGATGTAAAGGCACAGATTCTGTCATCCTGTCCGTATGCCATAACCATGCTTCTGTCCATCCCCATGTCGCGTGCCTTGCCTGCAGGAACAACCTCGAGTTCTGCAGACACGAAGTCATCCTCGGCAACATCGTATTTTTCTTTCAGTATATTCAGAATATTCTGCTTTACAGCTTCATTTTCCACACCTTCAACAGCTGTGCTTCCGATAAGAAGGTCAAGCTTCTCTCCTTCAATTACCTTGTTTGCCTTCTTTTCAAGCTGTTCTCTGGAAAGGTGAACCAGCAGATCCGTAATGGCAAATACAGGATCGTCATCCTGCTCACCTATGACAACATCAACTTTTGTTCCATCCTTCCTGATGATTACTCCATGAAGGGCAAGAGGAACTGTAACCCACTGATATTTTTTGATTCCGCCGTAATAGTGAGTATCCAGATATGCCATTCCGCTGTCCTCGTAAAGAGGGTTCTGTTTCACGTCGAGTCTCGGTGAATCCACATGTGCCCCCAGAATATTCATTCCCTTTTCGAAGTCTTCCTCTCCGATATGGAACATAACCATTGCCTTTTCATTGTATGTGGCATATACCTTATCCCCTGCGGCAAGAGGTCTGTTCTCTTTTATATTATTTTCAAGAGGTGTGTAGCCTGCCTCCTCAGCCATTCTGACCGCAAGTCTCACGCACTCTCTTTCAGTTTTTCCTGCATCCAGACACTCCTTATATCTTCTGATAATTTCTTCATTCTTCAATTCTTTCATCTTTTCCCCTCCGTACCTGTTTGTTTTAGTTTGCCTCTTTATCAGGCAATAATGCGAGAAGAGCGAGAATGCAGTCTAAGCTTCCCCGCTCTTTTACCTCTATTTTA
>JALENF010000173.1 GCA_022767945.1 Bacillota bacterium | reverse complement strand
TTGTCAATAGCTTTTTACTATTTAACGAATTTGCCTATAACCCTTTTCAGCTTGCCTCCACCCGGAATAGCGTCTAAATCTTCCATTGTAATTGCCTTAAAAACGAAAATCAGTACTACATATACAACTGCCCCCACGCAGATTGCAAATAACGTAGAAATGCTGTTTCCGACAAGAGATACAAGAAGTCTGTGAGCTGCATACGCACATACACCCATTATCAAAGATGCGGCTAAAGGTCTGACATAAGTTATATCATAGTTGACCTTAGTGCCTGTGTATTTTTTTATCGCAGTGTTATTAAGCAGCAGCGACACAACGTACGCGAAAATTGTACCTATTGCGGCACCTTTAATATTAACTGCTTTAATGCCTACGAGAACAAAGGTAATAACAATTTTGCCTATGCACCCAACGAGCAGATTGACTACAGGAAGATTCTGCTTTCCTATTGCCTGAAGAATGCCGGTTGATGTCTGGTCAATTGCAAGGAACACTACACTTACGGCCATAATCATCAGCGTAGGAACTGCTGCGATTGCACTTGCTTTCTGTGCCGGATACAGCATCAGCAGAATAGGCTCTGCAAGTGCAAAGATTCCGACAGCGCATGGACATGCCATAATCATAGTTGTTCTGTATCCCAGCTGAATGTTTTCCTGAATTGATTCTCTGTCTTTCATTCTGAACGCTGCAGCTACAGCAGGTACCAGGCTTACGGCAACCGCCTGAGTAAATACCTGCGGGAATGCAATAAGCGAGTTGCAGAATCCGCTGAGCTGACCGTACATACTCTTAGCTTCATCATAAGTCCATCCAGTAGCCTGAAGTCTTCCCATTATAATGCTTGTATCGATAACCGACATCATCGGCAGTATTTCACTACCTATGATAATAGGCACTGCGATTACTACTATTTTCTTCAAAATATCCGAAGTTGATTCAGTATTTTGGCTATGAATTCTGTTTTTTTCATGAATTACACGCCGATTCAGAAAATAAATCAGAACTATGGTTGCAAGACCCGCCAGAGAACCTGCTGATGCACCAAATGACGCACCTGCGGCAGCTTTGATAAGGCTGGTCTTCATGAAAATATAGGCCAGAACAAGACCAAAACCTACCCTGACCAGCTGCTCAATCATCTGAGATACAGCTGTAGGGTTCATGTTCTGCCGACCTTGGAAATACCCTCTGAAAGATGACATCACCGGAACAAACAGCAGAGCCGGAGCTATTGCCTTAACAGCCATCGCCGCCTCCGGATTCTGCAGAAGATCCGTGATAAGATCCCCGCCAAAGAAACAGATGGCGAAGGAAATAAGTCCGATGACAAACATCAGTGCCGTGGCCACCTTAAAAACCTTGTGGGCGTTCCTGTATTCCCCCACAGCTATTCTCTCCGAAACCATTCTGGATATTGCAACTGGAATACCTGCTGTCGCAAGTACGAGAAGAGCTGAGTATATCGTATAGGCAACTCCATAATAGGACATTCCCTCATCACCAATCCAGTTTGTAAGAGGGATTCTGAATACTGCCCCCATAAACTTGATCATGACTCCGGCTATACCTAAGATAGCCGCACCCTTAATAAATTTACTTCCTTTATTAGTATCCGACATTTTTCTTTATACTACCTCTTTTCTCAACCTGATTCTACAGCTGTTTCAAAATTTTTGCCGTTGCGGCTTCAGCCTCAAATATGGTCTTCTCAATATCAATGGTTGTATACTCACCGTTTCTGTAAAGGACTTTTCCATCGACAACTGTCATTACAATGTCGCCACTGTCTCCGGCATAAACCAGATTGTTCACCATGCTGTGAACAGGATGCATATTTGGCACATCAGTACGAAGCACTATCATGTCAGCCTTATTGCCGACCTGAAGGGTTCCGCAGTCTTCCCTTCCCTGAGCCTTTGCTCCGTTCAGAGTTGCCATTATCAAAGCTTCCTTAGGAGTAACAACTGTAGGGTCATTTGCCTTAACCTTTGCAAGTGTAGTCATTACCTTCATTTCCTCGAAGAAATTCAGGCTGTTATTGCTGGAAACACTGTCTGTACCAATTGCAACGTTAATGCCCTTTTGCATCATTGCATGAACGTCACAGATGCCGCTTGCAAGCTTAAGGTTGCTCACAGGGTTGGTCGCAACAGATACACCTCTTTCAGCGAGAATATCAAGATCCTCCGGCTCGCACCATACGCAGTGAGCAGCAAGCGCAGGTACGTCGAAAAGGCCGCAGTCATTCATAAACTGTGCCGGTGTTTTCCCGTGTCTTTTTTTGCATTCGTCGTGTTCGAATTTTGTTTCTGAGCAGTGAACGTGCATGATTGCACCTGCTTCCTTAGTGAACTCTGCCAGTCTCACTGCAGTTTCCACATTATTAGTATATTCTGCATGGAGACTTGTATCTATTAAAATTCTTCCGTTCTCGTAACCGTGATATTTAAGTGATTTCCTTGCCTCTTCAATTGAAGGAAGCTGATCGTAAGGTATACCCATAGGGTTTGCAATTGATCTCGAAATATTTGCTTTTGCTCCGCTGTCTGCAACAGCCTGCACCATATCCGGAATGAAATAGTACATGTCTGATGATGATACAATTCCGTATTTAAGTGATTCGGCCATGCACAGCATAGTTCCCCAGTAAACCGCATTGCTGTCCAGTTTGTCTTCAAACGGAAATATCTTGGTATTCAGCCAGTCCTGAAGAACAAGGTTCTCTCCGTATCCCCTCATCAGTGACATCGGTGAATGAGCATGTGCATTGTAGAAACCAGGCATGAGAAGTCGGTTCTTTCCGTCAATCACCTCGCCGAAATTCTCTTCAGGCTTTTCTCTGCCAATATATGAAATAATATCTTCCTGTACTCCAACATACATATCCTCCTGAATCTCGTAATCCTTATTCAGAAGAGCAATCTTAGTAAAAAGCATTTTTAAATTCTCCGTTCTTTCCTTATTATCTACTTTTACTTTACATTATCTCTGTTATAACCTTGTGATTATATCATATTGAATGCCTGAATTTCAACATGAATATCCAAACTATTTCCAATTAACACCACTCCTGCCAATGTATATTTTCCCTGGCTATGTAAAAACTAGGATTACAAAGTTAAGTAAAGGAGAGAAGGTTAATGAAGGCCACAGGAATAGTCAGACGAATTGATGATTTAGGCAGAGTGGTAGTCCCCAAGGAAATCAGAAGAATTCTCAGAATAAGAGAGGGCGACCCCCTGGAAATATATACCGGAAATGCAGGTGAAATCGTCCTGAAGAAATACTCACCAATTAACGATATGAATCAGGTCGCCACAGAATTTGCGGAATCAGCTGCTGTTAATCTTGGCTGTACCGTTGCAATTTCCGATACTGACATGTTTATTGCCTCTTCAGGGCGTGAACGACGTCAGTTTACAAATAACAAGATTGATGATGATCTTGATTACCTGATTCAGAGTAAAGAGAAATTTAAAAGTTCTGCAAAAATTATTGTTCCCATTCTTGCCCAGGGTGATGCAATCGGTTCAATCGTAATGGTTGCGAATGAAGATAAAAAACTGGGTGATCTAGAAGCCAAAACTGCCCAGATTGGAGCTGACTTTATAGCAAAACAGCTATTCAGTTAGTGATACTTTTTCCTTTCCGGGCGTTTAAATAGGAGCAGCGGACGGTTACTGCGTCATCGCTGCTCCCTTTAATTCTAATCTTTCAACTGTGTTTTCTTACCCTCATTCAGGATTTCCAGCAGTCTGATACAGTCATCCAGCTTGCTCATCGGCCTGATACCCAGCCTGATGAACGGCTCTTTTCCGCCATGAACGAACGCCTTCATTCCGAAAGCTTCATTTACATTCAGCAGAGCATATCCACTTAGCGGATTCTCTTCTCCAAACTGAACAATCACCTTATCTGTCTGCTCATGAATTCTGACAGCTGAGAGTTCCTCAGCCAGACTCCTGATTTGGGAAATTTTTATAAGGTTAACTGTTTCTCTCGGGACATCTCCGAAACGGTCAACCATTTCATCATACAGCTCGTCAGCATCCTCCTCAGTTCTGATGGCTGCGATTTTCTTGTACATCTGCAGCTTAAGAGTTTCGTTCTCGATATACCAGTTAGGGATATTTGCAGTAGCCATAAGCTCTACAGATATTTCCTCTTCCCTGTCCTTCACTACTTCTCCCTTCAGTCCGCGAATAGCGTCGTCCACAAGCTTACAGTAAAGCTCATATCCGATGTTCATCATATGTCCGCTCTGCTGGCTTCCCAGAAGATTGCCCGCACCTCTGATTTCAAGATCTCTCATGGCCACCTTGAATCCTGCACCGAACTCGGTGAATTCCTTAATCGCCTTCAGTCTCTTCTCTGCAACCTCGGTCAGAACTTTATCCTTCTGATACATCAGATATGCGTAGGCAATTCTGTTAGAACGGCCTACTCTTCCCCTCAACTGGTACAGCTGAGACAGACCGAATCTGTCAGCGTCTATTACCACCATGGTGTTTGCATTGGAAATATCTATACCGGATTCGATAATAGTCGTCGCAACAAGCACGTTATGCTCACCATTAATAAAACTCAGCATAACATCCTCCAGCATATGCTCGTTCATTTGTCCGTGACCCACGACCACACTTGCCTCAGGTACAAGTTCCCTTATTTTTTCCGCAATCTTATTAATTCCGCGCACCCTGTTATATACTACGAAAACCTGGCCTCCACGGTCGAGTTCGCGGGTGATGACTTCTCTCAGGGTTCCGTCCTCCTGTTCAAGAACATAGGTCTGTACAGGATATCTTTCTTCCGGCGGCTCCTCGATAATGCTCATGTCCTTTATTCCCGTCAGTGACATGTTCAGAGTTCTCGGAATAGGAGTGGCAGACAGTGTAAGAACGTCAACATTCTCTTTTATCTGTTTGATTTTTTCCTTATGAGCTACTCCGAATCGCTGCTCCTCATCGACGACAAGAAGCCCCAGATCCTTATATTTTATATCATCTGACAGAAGCCTGTGTGTACCGATGATCAGATCAATTTCTCCACGTCCCAGCTGTTCGATTATTTTCTTCTGCTGTTTATCTGAACGGAATCTTGACAGCATTTCAACCTTGAACGGGAACTGTTCGAATCTCTCCTTCAGAGTGTAGTAATGCTGATTAGCAAGAATTGTAGTCGGAACAAGCACTGCAGCCTGCTTTCCATCTGCCAGACACTTAAACAGAGCCCTCGCCGCAACCTCTGTCTTTCCAAAGCCTACATCACCACAAAGCAGTCTGTCCATAGCCACCGGACGTTCCATATCCTCCTTTATCTCCGATACAGAACGCAGCTGGTCAGACGTTTCCTCATATGGAAAGGAGTCTTCAAATTCCTTCTGCCATACGGTATCCTCGGAAAAAGCGTGCCCCGGCTTCATCTTCCGCTTTGCATAAAGTTCCAGAAGCTCTGAGGCCATCTCTGCAATTGCCGCCTTGGCCTTAGCCTTTGTAGCCTTCCATTCACCGCTGGACAGCTTGTTAATCTTCGGCGTTACACCGTCACTGCCAATATATTTCTGAACTATATCCATCTGTTCCACGGGAACGTACAGCATATCATTGCCTGCATACTTGATTTTAATATAGTCCTTCTTGTCGCCCTGAACTGTAAGCTGTTCAATTCCAAGGAACCGTCCTATTCCGTGATTCTCATGCACCACATAATCTCCGGTTTTCATATCGGAGAAGGACTGTATCTTCGCCTGACTGCTCTTCTTTGACTTTTTCTTTCTGTTCAGGGTTTTGCTTCCTGTGAAGATGTCATTTTCACAGATGTAACAAAGCTTACTCTCCGGGAAGTCCATTCCGGATGAAAGACTGCCCTGTGCAAATTCAACACGGCCCAAAAGATCAATCCGCCCGATAAAATCCTTAATATTCTCAATTTTTTCAGGGGTTGACATTACGAGAACTATTCTGTAGTTTTTTCTGGCATAGCTCTTCAGTTCGCCCTCCAGCACATCCATACGTCCGTTAAAGGACACCATCTGGCGACTGTTTACGTTGTGAACCTGGCTGTACCGGGAAACACCTTTGACCGTCTTTGGAAAAGGTGTAAGCAGGAACACCCCGTCCCTGTCATAGACCTTCATCAGGTCATCCTTTCCCGTTATCAGCTCCATATCCTTTGGGATAATCTGTCCCCTCTCAAGCATAACCTTGAAATCATCTCTGATTTCTGCTGTTCTTGTATCCAAAAAATCATAAATCCGGTCAGGATCATCTATAATGACACTGCCCTTTTCCATGTAGTCCCACAGGTATTCTGTCTGATCATAGAAATAATGCAGATAGTTTTCAAGCATCTGAAGATTGGAAACATTAGTGATGTATTCACAGAGCTCATCTCTTCTCTTTGCAAGGTTGACAGCGGCCTCTCTGGTCTCCGGGTTCTTCTCGAGTTTCTTAATCTGTGCCGTGTATTCACGGTGAAGGAGTTTTGATGCGTCCTCGAACATTGTTTTGTCAGCAAGCATCTGTTCGGCAGGGAAAACCTCCACATAGGAGAGAGGTTCTATGGAGCGCTGGGTTTCAATATCAAAACTTCTTATGTCGTCAATCTCACGGTCGAAAAGCTCAATTCTGTATGGATTGTCACCATCCGGCGTAAAGATGTCGATTATTCCTCCACGAACAGAAAACTCTCCCCGACCGTTAACAACATCCATACGTTCATATCCCAGTTTAACCAGATCTTCCTTAATAGCTTCAGGATCAATTTCACCGCCTCTTTCCAGACGAAGTGAAATCTCCTCGAAATTTTTGTGAGGTGAAATCTTTTTTATTGCAGCAGAAACAGGCGCTATCACTATGCATTCTGCATCAGTGCGAAGTGCCTTCAGTATTTTCAGTCTTTCAATTAACTGATCATGATTCTTGGCTGCATATCGCAGAAAAATCTGATCTTCTGCGGGCAATACGAAAATCTCCCTACTAGTAAAAAAAGAAAGATCTGAAGCTAATCGGTGGGCTCTGTTTTCTGTTGCCGTAATAATTAAGCTCTGTCCTTCTTCTTTTGCTATCTGGGAAATCACGTACGCACTGCGGCTTTCCGATACGCCCGAAATATTAGTGATTCCCTGTCTGCTCATCGTCTTTTTCTTTCTTTGGCTTCTTTTTAGTATTATATTTATTCATAGCCGCATCTATGTCTTCATCAAGCATACACTCGATGGCTTTTACGGCATTTGTTACCGCATCCTCCAGCAGTGGAACCTCTTCCTTTCTGAATCCGCCTGTAACAAAGTCCGCTGCATCAGCATTTTTCTTACTTCCTATACCGATTCTGATTCTCGGAAAGCGGTCAGATTTCAGTTGATATACTACCGATTTCATACCGTTATGCGAACCGGCACTTCCGAATTTTCGAATTCTAAGCGCACCTAAATCAACGTCCATGTCATCATATATTACTATTAGGTTTTCCGGCTCCAGCTTATAGAAATTCATAACTTCTCTTATGGATTCACCACTGAGATTCATGTACGTCTGCGGTTTTACCAGCAAAACTTTTTGGCCGGCGATTCTGCCCTCGCCGACCAAAGCCTTGAATTTAATCTTATCTACCTTTATGTTATGTTTTTCTGCAAGCTGATCTACTGTAATGAAACCCATATTGTGTCTGGTATTTTCATACTTCTTTCCCGGATTTCCAAGTCCAGCAATTACAAACATTTATTAAACCTCTAAACTTCAAATAAAGTACTGATTGAATCATTCTTGTGAATTAGTGACATTGCATTTGCGAAAAGAGGAGCAACGGATAAGAATGTCATCTTATCGATAACCTTTTCTTCAGGCATCTGAATTGTGTTCAGTAATACTAATTCTTCAATTGCGGAAGCATCCAGTCTTTCAATTGCAGGACCTGACAGTACTGCATGTGTTGCTCCTGCATAAACAGCCTTTGC
>JALENF010000142.1 GCA_022767945.1 Bacillota bacterium | reverse complement strand
CGTAACTGTACTGCTTGCAAGTATCGGAACAAACAAGAACTCTAAGAGAGCCGTTTGTATAGACGTGTGTATGGCACTGTTTGGAGCAGTGATTTTCCTTGTTTTGATATACGGATATCAGGCAATAATAGGCTTCAGCTTCTGGGATGAACCGGTTAACCGTGGTAGGATCGCGGATTTCCATACTTTATTCAACCTGGGTACATGTGTTTTCATGCTTCCGTTTATTAACTTCCTGATTACACTTTCGGAAAGAATAGTCAAGGATAAAGGTGTAAATAAAATTGAGGAAGAGCTTTCTCTTCTGGATCCGATTTTCGTAAAATCCCCGGGTGTCGCGCTAGGTCAGTGCCAGAAGGTCATGACTACTGTTGCAAGTACTGCAATGGAGAACTACAAGCTGGCAACGGACTGCTATATGGAGGGATTCAGCGATGCCAAGGCTGCAAAGGTGAGGGAAAACGAAGATTTTCTTGACAAGAGTGAGAGTGCTCTTGGTGAGTATCTGATTAAGATTACTGAACAGCATCTGTCGCCTGAGGACAATAGGCTTGCAACTGAGTTCATGCATACAATCGGTGATTTCGAAAGAATCGGTGATCACTGCAAGAACCTTCTCGAAGTAGCTGAATATAACCATGAAAACGGTGTTACGTTCTCAGAAAATGCCCAGTTTGAGCTGAAGTGTATCAGTGATGCTGTAGATGAGATTCTTACTATGGTAGGAGAGTCCTACACAGAGGAAGCAACCAGCGTAGTGAACAGAGTTGTTACTCTAGAGGATACCATTGATGAGCTTGTTGATATTCTGAAAGCTCATCGTATACAGCGTCTGATGGGTGGATACATGTCAGCTGATGCAGGTATTTCATTTGTCGAGATTCTAGGCAATATGGAAAGAATCGCTGACCATTGCGTTAATGTCTCAACTCAGGTTCATCAGAGACTTAATAACACCATATCTGATCCACATGAAAGTGCAGAAAGATTTACAAATTCAGAGGAATACAAGGAACTCATGCAGTATTATGGTCAGAAATACATTAATCCTGTGTTAGACAGAACCAGCAGCAAGTAAATAAGGGTAACAGAAAAGAGTGTGCGGTTTGATGATATTCTGCACACTCTTCTTATTTGCTTTGTGAGTTTTGATAGATGTTACATAAACATATGCTCCACGAAAATCTTCAGACCCAGGAGAACCAGTATTGCTCCGCCGGCAAGCTCCGCCTTTGATTTGAAACGCAGACCGAAGACGTTGCCTATTTTTATGCCGGCTGCCGAGAAAATGAAGGTTGTGATTCCGATTGTGAAAACGGCGAAGATAACGTTTACGTTCAGAAAGGCGAATGTAACTCCTACAGCCAGTGCGTCTATGCTTGTGGCAACGGCCATAAGGAACATGGTTTTTGCACCGAAGGAATCCCCAACCTCTTCTTCGTCTTCGCCGAATGCCTCCTTAATCATGCTCAGACCGATAAAAGCCAGCAGGATTAGTGCAATCCAGTGGTCAAATTTCTGCACATATGATGCGAAAGTGCTGCCTAACAGGTATCCTATTAAAGGCATCAGAGCCTGAAAACCTCCAAACCATATTCCGGCAAGCGCCATATGTTTAATTTCCAGTTTTCTGACCGAGAGCCCCTTGCAGATGGATACGGCAAAAGCATCCATAGACAGACCTACAGCCAGAATAATAAGTTCGGTTATACCCATAGTTCCACAATACTCCTTAACTTTATAATTTATCCGTTAATGTGATATTTTCTGTATTACTTTTTTAAAATCGTCGGGAAGAGGAGCCTCCAGTTCAAGGCGTTTTCCTGTTACAGGGTGATTGATTGAAAGTCTGTAGGAATGAAGAGCCTGTCTGTCTATAAGATCAGGGTGTGCTCCCCCGTATAGAGAATCACCTACCAGGGGGTGTCCTATATGAGACATATGTACACGAATCTGATGTGTACGACCGGTCTCCAGCAGAAGCTCCACCATGGTATATCCCTTATCCGACCCGTTTTCATTTCCTGACGGATAGCGCTCAAGAACCTTAACATGGGTGACAGAGGGGTAACCGCCGTCCACCATAACTGCTCTTGCAACCTTTTCCGGATCAGGTCTTCCGATAGGAAGGTCTATAGTAAATTCGTCATCTTTTACGATTCCGTTTACAATTGCCTTGTAACGCTTTTCTGTCGTCTTTGCTTTCATCTGCTTCGTAACCTCATCCTGAGCATGAGAGTTCTTTGCAATGATAAGAAGCCCTGTCGTATCCATATCCAGACGATTGACAAATCTTACTTTGAAGGACTGACCGGTTTTTTCCATATAGGTCATCAGCCCGTTTGCAATCGTGTGACTTGGATGACCCTTGGTAGGGTGAACCGTTACACCCGGCTGCTTGTTGATAATCAGCAGGTCATCATCCTCATAGACAGGGTGAATGGGAATGTCTTCAGCCGGAAAGTCGCTTTTTTCCTCCGGCAGATTAATTGAGATTTCATCTCCGATTCCGGGGGTAATCCATCCGGCAACCTCTTCACCATTCAAAAAAACCAGATGCTGGTACTTCAGCTTGGAAAGAAGCCTTGACGAAAAGCTGAAACGCCTGCGTATAATAGTTTTAACAGGTAAATCTTTGTCTTCTTCAGTTACGATATATCTAAATTTTGCCATAGTACATTATAAGAATTTACTCTTAACCTTTCTCCAAAAATCGTAGTTTTCAAATCTCATAAGATTAACTGAGACATCGGAAAAACCGACTTCAATCTCCACGACATCGTCATATTCCACGCTGAACCCGTCATTTACCACACAGATTGTATGCTTGCGGTCATGCATATCAGGGACAATCTGAAGAGATAAATCCGAAGGCAGAAGAATGCTCGATGTAAAGGAACGGTATGCGGTGGTGTTCATGGGTGCAATAGGTGTAACCTGGAGAACCTCAAGTCTCGGGTCTACGATACTGCCGCCAAGGGAGTAGTTGTAGGCCGTGCTTCCGGCAGGGGTAGCTATCAAAACTCCGTCGCCGCTGAATCTTTCAATAAAGTTTCCGTCAATGGAAATGTTGAGGTGAATGGAGTAGGTCGCATTTCCCCTTATAAGAACCTCATTGATGCCGAGATGTTCGTTAATGCCGTCGCTGCATTTAACCTTCATCTGAACGGTTGAAAGCTTCTGAAGGGTGTATCTGTCCTGGCTGTAGTTGAAAATAAAATCATCCAGCATATTAGGCGAAATCTCCTGAAACAGTCCGAGGTGTCCGGTGTTGATTCCTATTATCGGCATAGGTGGGAAGCTGAATCTGTGCATCGCTTCAAGGAAGGTGCCGTCACCGCCTATGCAAACCATCAGATCCGCATCTTCGCAGTAATTCTGGCAGATGCTGTATCCGCTTTTGTCCAGTTTCTTTCTCAGTTGTCTTTCTGTAAGTCTGCTTGAATCGCTCTCGTTGGCGAATATAAATATTTTCTTGCTCATAACTCAGTTATTCTATAATAATTCTTCCAATTCTTCAACAAGGTTTTTGAAAGTTTCCATCGCGGCAATAACCGGCTCCTTTCTGCTCATGTCAACGCCTGCAATCCTGAGCAGCTCAACAGGATAGTCACTGTCTCCCGTAGTGAGAAACTTAAGGTATGCATCTCTTGCAGTGTCACCTTCATTCAGTATCTTAGATGAGATGGCTGCCGCAGCACTGTATCCGGTTGCGTACTGATATACATAGAAGCTCCTGTAGAAGTGCGGAATACGCGCCCATTCATATTTTATATATTCATCCTCTGTGAGGGCAGGACCGTGATACAGGCTGTTCAGTCTGCTGTATGTGCCACACAGCCATTCTGCAGTAAGGCTTCCTCCTTCGGCGACATGCTGATGGGCCAGCTGTTCAAACTCGGCAAACATTGTCTGTCTGAACAAAGTAGTTCTGAATTCTTCTATGTGATAGTTGATAAGGTACTTTTTCATTTGTAAATCAGCTTCGTTATCAATCAGATATTGCATCAGGAGCGACTCGTTTACTGTAGATGCAACCTCTGCAGTGAATATGGAATGACTTCCGTAAGTGAATGGCTGTGTCTTCCTGGTGTAGTAGGAGTGCATAGAGTGACCCATTTCGTGAACCAGTGTAAACACGTCCTTTAGGGTATCTGAGTAGTTCAGCAGAATATAAGGATAGCTGTCGTATGAACCGAAGCTGTATGCACCGCTTCTCTTTCCCTCATTTTCATATACATCGATCCAGCCGGATTTTGCTCCGCTCACAGCCTGCTCTGTATATTCCTTACCAAGAGGAGCAAGTGCCTTTTCCATAATATTAATGGCCTCTTCAAAAGGTATAGTCTTCTTTGGAATATCCACAAGTGGAACGTATATGTCGTGCATTTTCAACTCTTCCACACCGAGAATCCTCTTGCGAAGCTTCATATATCTGTGCATAACGGGAAGATATTCGTGAACGACATCAATAAGATTATCGTAAACTTCCTCTGAAATGTTTCCGCTGAACAGAGCTGCTGCTCTTGCAGAATCATATTTTCTTATCCTTGCACCCACAACGTCTGTTTTCACATTGTAGCTGTATGCTGTAGAGATAGTGTTTATAAGAGACTTGTAGCTGCTATACATATTATGGTATGCATCCTCTCTTACGCGGCGGTCTCCCGACTCCATAAGAGAGATGTAGTTTCCGTGTGTAAGTGTAACCTCATCACCGTCTTCATCGGTTACAGTACCAAACTTCATATCTGCATCGTTAAGCATGGAGAATATTGAATCAGGTGCATCAGTTACTTCGTTTATCTGAGCCAGAATCTTTTCTTCTGCATCGCTAAGAACATGTTCCTTTCTTCTAAGGAGATCCTTGATAATGAATCTGTACTGCATCAGGGACGGTTCTTCATCCACATACTTCATAAGGGTTTCAGAGGATGCACCTAGAACTTCAGGTGTGAAGAAGCTTAGTGATGCTTCCACCTTTGCAATGACTGAGCTGACCTTATCGGCTCTTGCCTGTGATGCCGCAAGAGTTCTGTCTTCATCAAGCTTCATCTGCGCATAAACATAGGCTCTCTCCAGTTTCTGCCAGATTTCGTCCTTATCTCTGAATGCAGCCGCCAGAGTTTTAGCGTTTTCCGTAAGTCTTCCCTGATATTTATCAAAACCTTCAGCCATGGATAACACCTTGTCGATGTCACTGTTCCATGCTGTATCATCAGCATACATTTCTTCTATTTTCCATTTGAACGCAGGGTCTGTTTCGTTTCTCTTTTTTAATTTTCTGTTTCCCATTTTTACCTCCGTGTAGTATAATATTTGACGTATATTAGTATAACACAACAGAGGGGATAAAAGTAATGGAACTTGAACAATTGTATGATTTTCTGGACATCGAACACGGTGGACAGTTTGAATATTTTGAAAACTTTGCGGATCTGGTGGAAACCCCTGCAGAGATAGAAGATGATGTGCTGTATGAACTGATTAAAGAGGTGGAATTAAAGACATTTGCCGAGCTTGCGGAGAGCTATTTCTATGAAACATTAGAGAGCGTACCGGGAGATCAGATTGACTTCTATAATCTTCTTGAGAACATTAAAAGAACACTTATAGGACTTTCAGAAACAGCATGCGGGGAAGAGAAGGAGCAGATCCTTCTAAAGCTTGCTGATGAGCTTAACCGGTTCAGAAGATGGTTTACTGGAGATGCTCTGGTCGAGTGCAGAGATGTTATGACCGGAAAAACTGAGTTTATGACCATCAGAGATGCGCTGACAGCCTCCAGACTGGAGAAACTGACCAAAGATGAACATCTTTTTGATTTCAGCCGTGCAACAGATTATCCTATCGAGGAATATGTAATGACACTCGCCGACCTTGTCGAATAAGGAAATAATGTTAACCCAAAGAGCAGACCCTGCATATTATAGATTATAAAATAAGGAGGTCTGTTATGGGAGATTATAACGATTGCTGTGAACCAAGCTGCTGTGAACCAAGGTGCTGCTGCGAGCCGAGATGCTGCTGTGAAAGCAAGAGTGACAACGGCTTTGGTATAATTATTTTACTTATTGTGCTGCTGCTTCTGTTCAGCAACAATGATAAAGATTGTGGAGGTCCTTTCAGTGGGCTGTTTTAGCAGTTAAGAGCTCGTAAGAGCTCTTTTAACTGATTTGACATAACCAATAACGTTATTACACAAACGAGGGGGATAAGAGTGAATAAGAACGAATATAAGATAGGCATCATTTCTGCGTTTTCATGTAACCTTCTTTGGGGATTCCTTCCACTGTACTGGAATGCACTGAAGCCTATAGAATCATCAGTAATAATATTCTACAGAATAGTACTGATGGCAATAATATGCTATGCTGTTACGGCCTTTACCATGAGAGGAAGGAACGTATTTCAGCCGATGGTTGAGAGCCGGAAAAGCTTTTTTACTTACATAGCTGCAGGTGTGGTAATCACTATTAACTGGAGCATATATATCTGGGCAGTAAATGCCGGCTATGTTATCCAGACAAGCATGGGCTATTTTCTGGAGCCTTTGATTGTCTGCCTGTTCGGAATTATTTTTTATAAGGAAAAAACAAACAAGTGGAAAAAAACAGCTATATGCTTTGCCTTTGCGGGAATGCTTGTTATGATTATCGGATATAGAGAAATACCTTTAATTGCTGTGAGCCTTGGACTGACCTTTGCTATTTACAGCGCAATTAAAAAGAGCATATCGATTCATCCTCTCCAGTCGCTGTTATTTGAAACAATTGCAATTGCACCTTTTGCACTTGCTGTAATCGTTTACATGGAAGCAAAGGGGACAGGCGGGCTTCAGGTAGGAGGGTATCATTACGCGCTGCTCATGTTTGCAGGACTGTGTACCGCAGTTCCACTGGGACTGTTCTCATACGCAGCAAATAAAATATCACTTGTTACTATAGGAATCTGTGAATACATTTCACCGTCAATATCACTTATATTGGGAATTTTCGTTATGAATGAACCTTTTGATATTATCCAGCTGGCAGCCTTTGCGGTTATCTGGATTGGACTTGCATTCTTTACATATGGAGAGAGGGTAGAATATTGCGAAATGATAAAAAAACAAGAGGCTTAACATACATTAACGTCGCTGCTTTATATGTCGGGACAATAATGGGTGCAGGATTTGCATCCGGCCGTGAAGGGTGGCAGTTTTTCGGGGTATTCGGTATGAAAGGTTATGCCGGACTGACGATAGCTACTGTACTGTTTGCTGTAATAGGAATGATAATAAGCTATATTGCTGCGACTAAGGGTACCGATGATGTTGCAACAATAATTATGGGAGAAAAGCATCCCGTTATCGGCAAGGTATTTGCAACATGCATTTCACTGATGCTTTATCCGGTTATTATTTCCATGTCGGCAGCAGGAGGTTCATTTCTTAATCAGCAGTTTGGATTTCACAGAGCCGTTGGGGCTGCTATTATAATATTTCTTGTAATAATAACAATAATCGGAGACTTTGAAAGAATTTCCAAAGTCTTCAAAAAAATTGTTCCTGCATTATTTATAATAGATGTGGGGCTTTGCATAATAGTTTCTTTTTCAGATATCGGACAGAGTGGGGCAACAGACGGTTTCGCTGTGAGTAACATGGCACCCAACTGGCTGATTGCGTCTATAGTATTCGTAACTTATAATGCTATTGCACTGGCACCGCTGCTGGGAACATCAGCAATTAATGCAAGGGACAGAAAGAATGCTGTTGTCGGAGCTGGTCTTGGCGGTCTGCTTCTTGGCATTCTGACCATAGTACTTGTAACTGCCCTGAGAAAAGACATGGCTTTCTCAGACAGTATGGATCTGCCTATGCTTGCATATTCAGCAAGGATAGGTAAGGTTGCAAATATTCTGTTCGGAGGTGTCCTGTTTGCTGCAATTTATTCGGCGGCTACCAGTGTTTTTTACGGATTCACTGTTATGATTCCGGAAGGCCCCAAGAAAAAGCCGATTATTGTTGCAACCACACTTTTGGGATTTCTTGGAAGCCTGACTGGATTCAAGGTAATTGTTTCATTCCTGTATCCTTTTGAAGGGTACATAGGCCTTGTAATCATAGCCTGCATAGTTGTTAATTTTTTCAGTACTCTTAAAGAGGAAATTTCGAAGGAAAAAAAATTGAACAAGAACAAAGAGTTTTCAAGTTCGATATATGTTGACTTTCCTGAGCATGACCGTTTCGGATATCCTGATAACATTGTGAGAGTGACCGCTGGATTCGGCGGCGAATCTCTGCTTATATTTGGAGAGGAAAAGATAGCCCTGTATGACTGCGGTATGGCTTATTGTCACAAGGGTCTTATCGATAACATACACAACGCGCTTAGGGATCATGGCAGAGAAAAAATAGATTATGTGCTTATTTCACATACACATTATGACCACATCGGGGCACTGCCGTATATTCTTGAGGAATACCCGGATACTGTTGTATGCGGAGCAGAAAAAAGCAGATCCGTATTTAAAAGTGAAGGCGCAAGAAAAACTATGAAAAGACTTGGGGAAGCGGCAAGAGATATTTTTACCGGCTCAGGTGAACCGATTACGACAGATGGTCTCAGGGTAGACAGAATTGTAAAAGATGGTGATGAAATCAGTCTTGGAAATAATCAGTACATCAGGGTTCTTGAAACAAAGGGGCACACGGACTGCTCACTGACTTTTGTACTTGAGCCTGACAGTATTATGTTCGCATGTGAAAGCACAGGTGTTCTGAGAAATCCAGAGCTTATGCATACAGCTGTGCTTAAGAACTTCAATGATACACTTGAATCTGCAGATAAGTGTGCCGCTTACGGTGCAAAGCATGTAATCGGCCCGCATTACGGCATAGTTCCGGACAGCTTTGTGGACGAATATTTCAGATTATATAAATCCTCTGCCATTGAGGAGAGGGATTATATACTGTATTGGTATGACCGGGGATTGAGTTTTGATGAACTTATGGCAAAATATGAAGAAAAATACTGGTCACCGGAGAGAGGTAAAGCTCAGCCAAAGCCTGCATTCCTGGAAAATGCAAAATATACAATAAAACACATAGTGGAGGTTTATAGAAAATGATGGACTTATTACTGGTAAACGGTCAGTACCCTGATTATGAAAAGGGTGAAATGGTAAGAGGCAATATCGGTATCGAAGGAGGCAAAATTGTATATATAGGTGATGAGACTCCGGAGACAGCTAAAACTGTTGATGTTGACGGACATGTTATATCTCCCGGATTCATCGATATACACATGCATGAGGAAAAATTTCAAAGCGAAGGAGACAAGTACGTTATTGCTCAGATGATGCTTGAAATGGGCGTAACAACTGCTGTGGGAGGAAATTGCGGTCTGCAGAATCAGGATCTTGCATACTTTAAGGAGACTATTGATAGAATGGGCGGAAGTCCGATAAACTACATCATGCTTGCAGGCTACAATCAGTTCAGATATCAGCTTGGAATAGGAAGATATGAAGAGGCGACCCCGGAGCAGAGAGAAGAAATAAGAAAGCTTCTTAAGAGAGAACTAGACGAAGGAGCATTCGGAGTTTCGTTTGGTATCGAGTATGACCCCGGTATCACATATGATGAAATGCTGTATGCTGCAGGTGTAAGTGATGACCCTGATCTTCTTATGGCTGCTCACTACAGAAATGACTGTATCAATGACATTGAAAGCATTAATGAAATGATCAGATTCGCTGAAGAAATTCCTATGAAATTCCAGATTTCACATCTTTCAAGCTGTTCAGCTATGGGATTCATGAAGGAATCTCTTGAAGCAATTAACGCTGCTATGGAAAAGAACCCTAGACTTAACTACGATACATATCCATATAATGCCTTTTCAACTCTCATGGGATCAGCTGTTTTTGAAGACGGATGCTTTGATGACTGGAAAAAGGACTACAGCGATATTCTTCTGACAGACGAACCATATAAGAACGTT
>JALENF010000136.1 GCA_022767945.1 Bacillota bacterium | reverse complement strand
AGGTGTTGCCCTCGTCTATCAGCTTTACCGTATTTTCAACCTGTGAAACCTTCACGTTAAACTCTGCTGCAATTTTTTCAATTATATTCATGTTCTGTTAATCCCTCTGTTTCAGTTTTTCGTTGATAAAATAGTCGATGTCTCCGTCCATTACGGCGTTGACATTTCCAACCTCTGCGCCCGTTCTGTGGTCTTTTACCATAGTGTACGGCTGGAATACATAGGATCTGATCTGCGAGCCCCATGTAATAAGGGAAAAATCTCCCTTAAGCTCCTTCAGATTTTCCTTGTGTTCCTGTTCCTTCAGTTCTGTCAGCTTGGACATCAGAATCTTCATGGCCATTTCCTTGTTCTGGTGCTGGCTTCGCTCGTTCTGGCACGTAACCACGATGTGGGTTGGCAGATGAGTGATTCTGATGGCTGAGTCAGTTTTGTTGACGTGCTGTCCGCCGGCGCCGCTGCTCCTGTATGTATCGATTCGCAGATCCTCGGGGTCTATCTCCACGGTGAGGTCGTCGTCGATTTCGGGCAAAACCTCCAGAGCTGCAAAACTCGTCTGGCGCTTACCCGCAGCGTTAAACGGAGAGATGCGCACAAGTCTGTGAGTACCCTTTTCATTCTTCAGATAACCATATGCGTTTTCACCCTCGATTATCAGGGTGGCACTCTTGATGCCCGCCTCAGTATCATCCTGAAGGTCGACCATGGTCACCTTGTAGCCCTTCTTGTCTGCCCATCTGGTGTACATCCTCAGCAGCATCTGAGCCCAGTCCATAGCGTCGACTCCGCCGGTGCCCGCGTGTATGGAAATTATGGCGTTGTTATGGTCATACTTTCCGTCCAGGAGCGTATCCAGCTTCAGGGTCTCCAAATCCTCCAGCAGTTTTCTGAAGGAGTCGACGATTCCGTCCGCTTCCTCCTCGTCCTCCAGCTCTTCGGCGATTTCTATCAAAGCCGGCATATCCTGAAAGCCCGTCTCTATTGCGTTAAACTTGTCAAGTCGCGCCTCCAGATTTTTCTTCTGCTTCAGGAGTTCCTGTGCCTTCTCTGGCTTGTCCCAGAATTCAGGATCCTGTACATCTCTATTCAGTTCTTCAAGCTTGCCTCTGATGCCATCTAGGTTCAGTGCTGAACCCACCTCCTTCAGGCTTTCGATGGCGGAAGGCAGATCTGCTTTCACCTGGTCAAGCTGAATCATTTCATCCCCCTGTTACTGTCTGCCGCAGCAGTTCTTGTATTTCTTACCGCTTCCGCATGGACACGGATCATTTCTTCCAATCTTTGGTTCTTCTCTTCTTACAGTCTGAGGCTTCTTTTCCCTTTCAGGCACCTGTGCTTCTTCAGGAAGATGTCCCTTGCCCTGCATTGCGCGGGCAGTATCATCCTCTACGTAATCTGACTTTGACGCTCCGCTGATTTCAACAACAGCTCTTCTCTCAGTCTTTGTTTCAATTGTAACGTTATAGCAGTACTTAACTGTATCCTCCTGGATTGCAGCAATCATCTGCTCGAACATATCGAAGCCTTCCTGAGCATAAGCAGCCGCAGGATCCTGCTGTCCCAGAGCACGAAGACCGATACCTGATTTCAGCTGATCCATGGCGTCGATGTGATCCATCCACAGGTTATCTACTACACGAAGCAGAATCATTCTTTCCACTTCTCTCATCTGTTCAATTCCGATTTCCTCTTCCTTGGCAGCATACAGCTCCTCGAAATCCCTGATTACAGACTCGCGCAGTGATTCCTCGGTCATGTCTCTCAGTTCTTCATCTGTATATTCGGTCTTACCCTGATAGCGGTTTCCGATAAGCTTGCGCAGATTCTTGTTCAGCGTCTTGAAATCCCATTCTTCAGGATACTTGGAATCCACAACGATAGGATCTATGATGGAATTTACCATAGTACGCATCATGTTCATAATGTACTCACGCAGGTCATCTCCGAACAGAACCTTACGACGCTCGTCGTAGATAATCTCTCTCTGCTTGTTCATTACGTTGTCGTACTGCAGTACATATTTTCTGATTCCGAAGTTCTTGCCTTCTACCTTCTTCTGGGCTCCTTCAATGGATCTGGAAAGAACACCTGCCTCGAAAGCCTCGTCCTCTTCAAGTCCCATCTTTGTAACCAGCTTCTGCATTCTGTCTCCACCGAAGAGTCTCATCAGTTCGTCTTCAAGAGAAATGAAGAACTGAGTCACACCTGGGTCTCCCTGACGTCCGGAACGTCCACGCAGCTGGTTGTCGATACGTCTTGACTCGTGTCTTTCAGTACCCAGAATGCACAGTCCGCCAAGCTCTCTTACCTTTTCCTGTTCTTCTTTTCTCTCTGCTCTGAACCGGTCGTGCAGCTGGTTGAATTTTTCTCTTGCCGCAATCAGTTCAGGGTCGGCTGATTTAACAAAACTTGTTGCGAAGGAAATCTGCTCATCTGTGTATCCCAGCTTCTGCATCTCTTTCTTTGCTTCAAATTCAGGGTTGCCGCCCAAGATAATGTCGGTACCACGACCGGCCATGTTTGTAGCGATTGTAACCATGCCCAGACGACCTGCTTCAGCGACGATTTCTGCTTCCTTTTCATGCTGCTTTGCGTTCAGCACGTTATGCTTGATGCCTCTTCTCTTCAGCATTTCGCTGATAAGCTCTGATTTTTCAATTGATATTGTACCTACCAGAATAGGCTGTCCTGTGGCATGGACCTCAGCGATTCTGTTGGCAAGGGCAAGGAATTTACCTCTTTCAGTCTGATAAACAGCGTCGTCCTCGTCCTTTCTGGCAATCGGCTTATTTGTCGGGATTACTACAACGTCCATGTTGTAGATATCTCTGAATTCGTCTTCTTCAGTCTTTGCAGTACCTGTCATTCCGGCAAGCTTGCTGTACATTCTGAAGTAGTTCTGAAGTGTGATGGTAGCCAGGGTCTTTGATTCTGAACGAACCAGTACATGTTCCTTGGCTTCTATTGCCTGGTGCAGGCCGTTGCTGTATCTTCTTCCGAACATCAGACGTCCCGTAAATTCGTCTACAATTACGATTTCACCGTCCTTGACTATGTAGTCAACGTCGCGCTCCATAAGATTTCTGGCCTTCAGCGCCTGCAGAACGTGATGGTTGATTTCCATATTTTCAGGATCACCGTAGTTGTCCACGTGGAAATATTTTTCAGCCTTTTCTACACCCTCATCAGTAAGCGCAACCTGCTGATCCTTTTCCTCAATGGTAAAGTCAGTCTCTTTAGTCAGACCCTTAACGAACTGGTCAGCCTTCTGATACAGATCTGTTGACTTTTCTCCACGGCCTGAGATGATTAACGGAGTTCTGGCCTCATCTATCAGAATGGAGTCAACTTCGTCTATGATGGCATAGTTAAGTTCTCTCTGCATCAGGTCTTCCTTGTAGATAACCATGTTATCTCTCAGATAGTCAAAACCGAATTCGTTGTTGGTTCCGTATGTGATGTCGGCATTGTATGCCGCCTTTCTTTCCTCATTGTCGATTCCGTGCACGACGCAGCCTACAGTCAGTCCCAGGAAGGAATACAGCTTGCCCATCCACTCAGCGTCACGCTTTGCCAGATAGTCGTTGACAGTGATTACATGGACACCCTTTCCCTCAAGTGCATTCAGATATGCTGCCAGCGTAGCAACCAGAGTCTTACCTTCACCTGTCTTCATTTCGGCAATTCTTCCCTGGTGAAGTGCAACACCACCGATAAGCTGAACTCTGAAGTGCTTCATTCTCAGACTTCTTGCGGCAGCCTCTCTGCAGACAGCAAATGCTTCAGGAAGTATGTCGTCTAAGGTCTCTCCGTTCTTCAGTCTTTCCTTGAATTCCGGCGTCTTTGCCTGCAGCTCCTCATCAGTGAGTGCCTGCATATCGTTATCCAACGCTTCGATTTTATCTACAATCTTACCAATCTTCTTTACTTCTTTTTCATTAAGATCTCCGAAGATTTTTTCCATTAAACCCATTTCTGTGTCCCCTTTCTTTATTCCTCGTCGTCTGGTTTATCCATTACCTTTAAATTGATTTCTATTGATTTTCTTTCATCAGCCTTTGTTACACGGCCTTCGAATCTTTTCTTTCCAACCTCATATGTGAACGTGTCTCCCTGCTTCGGCAGTTTATCCAGCTGCAGTACAACCCATCCGTTTACAGTGGTTGCGTCCTCAAGCTCAACCTCTTCACCGAAGTAGTCAAACATCTTCTCAACATTAGTGCTTGCCAGAACCCGGTAGCTTCCGTCCTGGAGCTCTGTGATTTCTTCAGACATGACTTCATCATGCTCATCATAGATATCTCCCACAAGCTCCTCCAGGATGTCTTCCATAGTTACCAGTCCCGCAGTACCGCCGTATTCATCAACGATGATAGCGATATGCGATTTACTCAGCTGCAGCTTCTTAAGCAGTGCCGCAACCTTCATGGAACCGGCCACATATATAACCGGCTTCACATAGTCTGATATGGTCTTCTTGGAACCTGCTATATAGTTATGGAAATCCTTCTGGTTCAAAACTCCTAAGATCCGGTCCAGATCATCCTCATAAACCGGCAGTCTGGAGAATCCTGTCTCCATGAACATCTTGGCTACGTCCTTCTTCGTCGAGTCTATTTCAATCGCCTTGATATCTACACGTGGCGTCAGAACATCCCACGCCTCCAGGTCGTTGAACTCAATCGCATTCTGAATCAGCTCGCTCTGGCCGGCCTCAATTGAGCCTTCGGTCTCTGCCTCCTCCACTATGGTCAGCAGCTCATCCTCTGTAATGCTTCTGCTGCTGTCCAGGTTGAACATCTTAGCCAGCAGCTGCTTCCACTTGCTGAAGATAAAGTTTATCGGCGTCAGAACCACCATAACTGCGTGAATCACCGGTGCTGAAAACATGGCAAATTTCTCCGGACTTTCCTTGGCAAGTCCCTTTGGGGAAATCTCTCCGAATATGAGCACAACAACTGTAACAACAATCGTTGAGATGGTAGCACCGTACTCCGGATACAGCTGCATAAACAGAACTGTTGCAACTGCAGTCATCGCAATGTTCACCAGGTTGTTCCCGATAAGAATTGACGAAAGCAGCGAGTCATATTTCTCTTCAAGCTCAAGCACCCTTTTGGCTTTCTTATTACCCTCGGCCGCCAGATTCTTGAGTCTGATTCTGTTTACTGATGTAAAAGCGGTCTCCGTCGCCGAAAAATAGGCAGACAGAATAACCAGCACTACAATAATCCCAATAGAATACCCTATATGATCTTCCATATTATGTTTAACCTCTCTCCTTTACTTAACCAGCCGAAACAGCTGTGAGATGTACCTGTATTGTGTACATCCTGTGCCATTCTTCCGGATAAAACGTATAGTCTAGCAATTTAGTATTTTACCACAAATTTGTGTAGAAATAAAGGTGTTTGTGTGATACAGAATTCTACGTTTTTCCTATCAGATATGAGATATTTCTCTTTTCTGAATCTAAAACTGGCACTAGCTTCGATGCGGGGAAAGGTGAAGAAATGTTGAAATGTTGAATCGAAAGAATTGAGCAAGAGTTGGACAAGAGTTGAGCAAGAGTTGACGCAAACTATATGAAATCCTTATTTCAAATTCTTTTAATGTGTCACCTGCCTGCGTCTATCAATGTATAACTCGCCTTTTTTATGCATACGCCAGTTTCTGTAACATTCGGGTATTTTTATGGCGGATTTTGGCATGATTCGTTATTTTTTTGAGAAAACATGGCGGAGCAGTCGTCAGGTTTTTCTGCAAAATATGGTTTTTATGGCGTTTTATAATGGCACGTCGATTCCGGCAGCTTAAGGTTTTGTCAGGTAGCTGATATCATGTATCGGCTGAACTGTAAACATGCATCATCCGTAAATAAATATAAATTTTATACAAATATTTATACATTTTTTCTTTTCGGTAACTCTTCAAAAATGTTTTTCCGCCATAAATCAAATTTAATTCATTGATATCATGCCAAAGTCCGCCATAATAACTCCTGAAAATCATCCAATCTGGCGGTGTATCAGATAACAGTCAGATAATATGATAAACGTCGCTTGGATAACATTGTACCTGTAATGTACCTGTAATCCAAGCGACTGTGCCTATAATTTTCAGTCCTCTACAGACTCGCTTATTTTGCTAATCTGTCGGCCGGCAGGATTTCCAGCCAGTATCCGTCCGGATCCTCAATAAAGTAGATTCCCATGCTCTCGTTTTCGTAGCAGATGCAGCCCATCTCCTTGTGCATCTGGTGAGCAGCCTCATAATCCTCCACGCTGAAAGCAAGATGGAATTCGCAGTCGCCTAAGTCATATGGGCGATCCATATCGCGAAGCCATGTAAGCTCAAGCTCGAAGTCAGATTCCTCATTTCCGACATACACGATAATGAATGAACCGTCTTCAGCTGTCTTACGGCGGACTTCCTCAAGCCCCAGAGCCTCTTTATAGAACTTCATAGAAACGTCCAGGTCTCGAACATTGTAGTTTTCGTGAATCATTTTAAACTTCATAGCACTTACCTCTCCCCATTTACATAATTCAGGCGCAACAGATTTCCCTGATGCGCCATTGTTTCCCAAGTATTCACAACGTTTCCGCTGCATCGGCACTCTTTTACAGCGGCTGACCTGCTGCATTGAACAGCGGCAGCTTTTCCAGGAAGATGATATCATCTCTGTCAGCAGCCTCTCCTTCAGCAAGCACTGCCATTTCTCCAACGATGTTGCCGCCTACAGTATTGACAAGTGCTTCGATTGAACGCAGAGATTCACCTGTGCTGATAACATCATCTACGATCAGAACACGCTTGCCCTTGATCATGTCAGCTTCCTTCTGTCCGAAGCAGAGCTGCTGAATATGGTCTGTAGTAATTGAATTAACATCTACAGTAATAACGTTTTCCATGTAAAGCTTTGCTCCCTTGCGGGCAACTATGTAATCATCGGTTCCTGCCTGTCTGGCCATTTCATAGGCCAGAGGGATACCCTTGGATTCAGCCGTTACAATAACGTCGAACTCCGGTGCCTTCTTCAGCAGTTCAGCTGCTGAAGCCTTTGTGATTTCAACGTCACTGAACATGATGAATGCTCCGATATATAAGTCATCATTTATTTTGCAGAGGGGCAGCTGGCGCTTAAGCCCTGCAATTGTCATTTCATAATTCATACTGTTTTCCTCCTACGCATGCTGCGAAAACTATTCCTCCTGTGCAAGCACAGCATCCTCCGTTGCCTGCATTGCCTCAAGTGTCTCAGCCTGAAGCTTCTCAAGCTCCCAGCCAAGCATCTCTGCTCCCCTTGCGATTACTTCGCGGTCGCATCCTGCAGCAAACTTCTTATCCTTGTACTTTTTCTTCAGAGATTTCAGTTCCATGTCCTTGCAGCTCTTTGACGGACGCATCAGAGCAGCCGCGCCCACAAGACCTGTAAGTTCATCTGTGGCGAACAAAACCTTCTCCATCTCATGCTCCGGTGCAACATCACAGCATTCACCGTAGCCATGAGATACGATTGCGTGTATCAAAGCTTCCTCAACGCCGGCTTCCCTTAATAATTCAGGAGCCTTAATGCAGTGCTCATCCGGCCACATTTCAAAATCGATGTCGTGAAGAAGTCCGGCCATAGCCCAGAAATCAGCCTCATCACCGTAGCCGAGTTTCTCAGCCATGTATCTCATAACAGCCTCAACTGTAAGGCCGTGATGAACGTGGAATGGCTCTTTATTATACTTTTTCAGTAATTCTAAAGCATCTTCTCTACTAATCATTACAATCACTCCTATATCTTCAGTTTTCCGGGCAGGATTATCCCGCCCATAATCTATATAAGCCCGCAGCCGTAGTGGCCGCGAGCTATAAGAACTATTTCTTTGCCTGCAGTCTTTCTTCCTTAGATGGAAGCTGTGGAATGATAACTGCAATAAAGATTACAATACATCCAATTCCTTCGATAAGAGTAAGCTTCTCTCCAATAAGCAGTACGCCGAACAGGACTGCAAATACGGATTCCAGACTCATAATCAGAGTAGCAATCGTTGGTTCTGCATCCTTCTGTCCAAGAACCTGAAGTGTGTATGCGATACCTGATGAACAAACACCACAGTACAGAATTGGAAGCCAGCAGTCAATAATATCTGCAAGTACAGGGTTCTCAAAGATTGCCATAAGAATCATGCTGATAATTCCCACTGTCAGGAACTGAATACATGACAGCTTGATTCCATCGCACTTAGGTGAAAAATGGTCTACTACCATAATGTGACATGCGAAGCAGAATGCACAAAGCAGTACAAATAAATCTCCTGTCTGCAGATTGAAGCCTGTTCCCTTTCCGGCCATTGTAAGCATATAGAAACCGGCAACACCAAGTGCCACACATCCCCATACAATCGGCTTAACCTTCTTGCCAAGAAACATTCCAAGGATAGGTACAAGTACTATGTAAAGTGATGTGATAAATCCTGCCTTTCCGGCATCTGTATCGAAATACATTCCGAACTGCTGAAGGTTGCTGGCAACACATAAAACAATTCCGCAGCATATGCCGCCAACTATTGTTACTTTATTCAGGAATACCTTATTCCCCTTCTCATCAACAGTATCATCGCTCAGTCCAAGCTTGCCAAAAATAAGAATAACAGGTATCAGTACCAGTCCGCCGATGAACATACGAATTCCGTTATATGTAAACGGTTCCAGTACTGTTCCCGCCTTTTGCGCCACGAAGGCTGAACCCCAGATTACAGCCGTAATCAGCAACATGATGTTGCTCTTCATTTTCTTTCCCATGTTTAAATCCTCTTTCAAAAATAATTCCTGATACTTCGCGTATCTGTCTTCATTATATTCAAAATCCCACTTCTTTACAAGGCGAAAATCTTTTATTTATAGGGGATTTATGGTATCATATCTTCATGCTGTGAATTTTACTAATTTCGAAGCATGTCAATCAATACAGCAATGATTAACATCATTTAATACATTATTTTTAAGGGGATTAACAGGCAATGGAAAATGAAAAGAAACTTTACGAGCTGATAGGAAAGATACCTCCTGTCGACGAAAAAGCAATCGCAGAAGCAAGAGACAGACAGGCATACCTGGCTAAGCCACCGGGAAGTCTTGGTACTCTGGAGGATATCTCCGTCAAAATTGCCGGAATAACGGGCAAGGCTGTAGGCAACGACGTCACTAAGCAGTGTATCGCCGTAATGTCAGCTGACAACGGAGTAGTTGAAGAAGGCGTTGCATCAGCACCTCAGTCAGTAACACTTTCACAGACAATTAACTTTACAAGAAGATATACAGGTGTAAGCTCTATGGCAAAGTACTTCGGCATCGACCTGCTCGTAACAGACGTGGGCGTTGCGATGGAAATTCCCAAGGAGCTTTACACAGATTCCATGCTTACAGAGGACGGCAGGATTCCGGTAAAAATCGTTAACCGTCGCATTGCAAACGGTACAAGGAATCTTGCAAAGGAACCTGCTATGACCAGAGAACAGGCAGTTGAAGCCATGTTAATCGGCTTCGAGGCTGCCGATGCCGCAAAGAGATCGGGTGCTCAGCTGTTCGGAATCGGAGAAATGGGCATCGGTAATACTACAACAAGCTCCGCTCTTCTGAGTGCTTTGACCGGTGCAAAGGCCGAAGACCTTGTTGGCCGTGGCGGCGGACTTAACGACGAAGGCCTTAGCAAGAAAGTGAAAATCGTAAAGGATGCGGTTAATATGTACTGCATGTCCGACCCGATTGACAAGCTGGCAAACATTGGGGGTTTTGATATCTGTGCCATGGTTGGTGCATTCCTGGGCGCTGCAGTCAACAGAATGCCGGTAGTAATCGACGGCTTCATTTCAATCGTAGCCGCATGCTATGCCAGGGAGCTGAACCCGAGAGTAGTCGACTACATGTTCGCGTCACACAAGTCCTATGAAATCGGATACACGATCGCAATGGACAGACTGGGCCTGAGGCCGATGTTTGACCTTTCGATGAGACTTGGCGAAGGCAGCGGATGTCCTATCGCGTTCAAAATCATCGAAACGGCAGTTGCGACTATGAACATAATGAAAACTCTGGAAGAAGCGGCTATCGACGCTGACTATCTGGAAGAAATAAGAAGGGATAATCTGTTCTGATGAATGTTTTTATAAGCGGCGGCTGCAAAAACGGCAAGTCAATGTACGCCCAGGAAATAGCAAGAGACATGGCCCGGGAACAGGGGGTTCCCATGTATTACCTCGCTACAATGATTCCCACCGACGACGAAGACAGGGCGCGAATCAGACGTCATATCGGCGAGCGCGACGGCTGGGGATTTACTACCATCGAGCAGGGGCGCAATATTCTGGAAGCTTTAGGTGAGGGGATCGACCCTAAGGGGGTTTTTCTCCTGGACAGCGTGACGGCACTTCTTTCCAACGAGATGTTCAGACCTGACTTCACCACGGATTTCGAAGCCGGTGAGAGGGTTGCACATGAGCTGGTCCGGTTCGCGAAAGAAACAGGAAACACGATTTTCGTTTCCGATACAATCTATTCCGACGCGCGGATTTTCGACAGCTATACCGAGGAGTACCGCAGGGCACTTGCGCATATTGACAGAGCCCTTTCAAAAGCTTGTGATCAGGTTATAGAGGTGGCTTTCGGCCATAAATATTTATACAAGGAGACAGAGTAAATGAATTACATAACGGCCTTTTTCATGGCCTGGGGCAATTTCATCACCCTGCCCTGCCCTTTGAAAAGGTGGAACAGCGAGCTTAAGAATCTGATGCTCGCATTTCTCCCCGCTGTGGGGGCTGTCATCGGGGTTTTGTGGATGGTTCTTTTCGGGCTTCTCCGCCTGTCAAAACTTCCAGCCTCCATCTGTTCCATCGCAATGGTTTTCTTCATTTTTGCCATCTGTGGATTCATGCATATGGACGGATACATGGACTGCATGGATGCAATTCTTTCCAGGAGACCACTGGAGGACAGGCAGAGAATTCTTAAGGATTCAAACGTAGGCGCTTTTGCCGTTGTTACGCTGGTATTTCTTGTTCTGGCGTGGTACGCCTCAGCCAGTGTGGCATTTCTGTACAGCGACTGCATCAGCTTTCTGCTGATTCCGGTTGTCAGCAGAAGTGTTTCTGGTGCCTGCGTGCTGTCATATAAGCCTATCGGACACAGTCAGTATGTTAAGGACTACGAGCAGCCTGACAGAGGAAAATACTTTGCGGTAATTCTGATTCAGATGGCTGTGATTATCGGTATTGCCGCAGCTTCTCTGTTCTTCACATCAGGCACCTTTCCTGTCGGAACAGGGGTCAGACTGGCCAACATGGCAATTCTGATTGCTGTGATGACAGTAACCGGCTATATTGCCTGTGCCTATGCAAGAAAACAGCTGGGCGGAATGAGCGGTGATATCGCCGGCTACACTATCTGCTTCAGTGAGCTGGCAGGAATAATCACACTGGCAGTCACTCAGTACTATACCTTTATGCTGGTGATGCCGGCATAGTTCACCTGCATTAAATATTTACGGATTAAGGAGACAGCATGATTTTAGTTTTTGGCGGAGCATATCAGGGAAAGCTTGAATATGTTCTCGAGACATATGATTTAAGTAATGATGATGTGTACAGATGTGATAGGGAGTCTCTGCACATCGACTTCGACAAGAAGGTAATATACGGTCTGGATAAGTTTGTATATGCCTGTGTCCGCGAGGGACTTGAGGCAAAGGAGCTTATCCTGCGGGACATTGACAGACTAAAAGACAAGATTATAATCTTTGACGATATTTCCCAGGGAATAGTGCCTCTGGATAAGGATGAGCGTGCATGGCGTGAAGCCAGCGGAAGATGCATGGTGGCTCTTGGCAAGCTGGCCGATGAGGTTGTGCGCGTGTTCTGCGGCCTGGGGACGAAGATA
>JALENF010000130.1 GCA_022767945.1 Bacillota bacterium | reverse complement strand
TACCTTTTCACCTAACTGATATCTGTTGTACAGTGTTGTTGTGATAGCAGCTGTAAGAGTTGTCTTACCATGGTCAACGTGACCGATTGTTCCGATATTAATATGCGGTTTTGTTCTTTCAAATTTCTGTTTTGCCATTTTGATCCTTCTCCTTTAAAAATTTTCAATTATATGGTTTGGAGCTGTTGAGCAGGCTTGAACTGCCGAACCTCTTCCTTACCAAGGAAGTGCTCTACCTACTGAGCTACAACAGCGCATCTACAATCACCTTAAATATACTCTTTTTTCGGTGACTTGTCAACACAATTACCACTGTAAATATGCATGTACTTTCTTCTTGATTCTCTGCACCGCATTATCTATTATCTTCGGTTCCTTTTCCATATTTTCAGCTATTTCTCTATAGTTTTTTCCGCTCATAAGCTCGTACCAGACCTCGACCTCCATAGGGCTGAAAATTTCAGATTCATTTTCTCTTATATAGTTGAATATTTCCTTCATAAGCAGTGTGTCCTCCGGATCCATATCGGGACTTATAATGTCATACTGCCGCTCCCTTATATTCAGAGGCTCTGAGCTCATGTCATATGTGTCTCCCAGGGGATTCAAGGATACGGATTCATTCAGAATCTGGTGTTTCTGCCGGTTTGCTCGCTGAATCGCGGCAACAATCTGCCGTGTAATGCACAGCTCTGCAAAGGTTTTAAAAGATGCCTTTTTGGAGGAATCATAGTCTCTGATAGCCTTGAATATTCCTATCATGCCCTCCTGGATAACATCCTCATGATCCGCTCCGATAATAAAATAAGTCTGAGACTTCACCTTGGCTATGGATTTGTACTTGTCTATGAGAAACTCATAAGCAAGCTTGTCACCTGACTGAGCCAGAGCTACAACCTCCTCGTCAGCCAGAATTCTTAAATCTTTATTTTCCATCTCTCTGCCTTCTGATTTCATACATCAAAACAGCCGCTGCATTGCTGGCATTCAGCGAAGTTATCTTTCCTACCATAGGCATGGAAACAACAAAGTCGCATTTTTTCTTAACAAGCGGGCTGATGCCGTTACCTTCACTACCAATTACAACTGCAAGTTTTCCCGTCAGATCCTGCTGATAATACAAAGTGTCGCCCATGTCGCATGCACATATCCAGAAGCCTTCTTCTTTAAGTTCATCAATAGTTCTTGCAATGTTTCCAACTCTAACACACGGCATGTATTCAATTGCTCCAGCCGATGATTTGGCAACTGTTTCCGTCAGTCCGCAGGAACGTCGTTTGGGGATAATAACACCGTGAGCACCGGCACATTCAGCAGTTCTCATAATAGCTCCCAGGTTGTGCGGATCCTCAAGGTTGTCAAGTATAATTACAAGCGGCGGTTCATTTTTTTCTGCAGCCTTGGCATATATGTCAGCCATCTCACTGTAGCTGTATGCTGAGGCGTATGCGGCAACACCCTGATGAGGCTTTCCGCCTGCAGCTCTGTCCAATGCCGCCTTATCGCTCTGATAAACAGGGATCTTCCGTTCCCTTGCCACTCCGGTTATTTTATTTATTGAACCCTCGGCACCCTTAAGAACAAGAATCTTGTCAATATCTCTCCCACTCTTCAGTGCCTCCATTACAGGGTTTCTGCCTATGATTACATTAGAGTTTTCCTTTGCCATCGCTATTTTCTCCTATATTCAAGGAAACGGTACTGAATTCCGTTCTCCTCCTGAAGCTCACTCTGCCATACAATTTCAAATTCCGGCATTTCGTCCAGGTTAACAAACCATGTATCCGCATCAAAGCTCTCATATATCCTGGTAATGTAACATGTGTCACAGTAAGGAAGAAGTTCCCTGTAAACTCTTCCTCCTCCCATTACCATCACCTCATCGCTGTCCTTATCCCTGATATAGTCGAACAGTTCCTCATGAGAATGCAGCACAACTGCGCCCGGAACAGCATAGTCCGGGTTGCCCGAGATAACTATATTCTCTCTTTTAGGCAGTGGCTTTTTCCCCGGAAGACTTTCCAGCGTGCCTCTGCCCATTATTACAGTCTTTCCCACAGTCTTCTCTTTAAAGTATTTCAGATCTCCGGGAAGATGACACAGCAGGTCTCCATCTTTTCCTATTGCCCAGTTTCTGTCTGCCGCCATAATAAGTTTCATATCGTCTGATTCTCCTTTATACTATATAGCAATCGGTATGTTCAAAATCTGCGGATTCTTCTGATAATCCTCAATTATAACGTCCGAAGTTGTAAAATCGTAGAAATCCTTAACGTCAGGATTTAGTCTGAACTTAGGTGCCGGGTACTGAGGTCTCTTAATCAGCTCCCTGATTACAGGCACATGTCTGTCGTAAATATGTGCATCAGAAATAACATGAACCAGTTCTCCCGCCTTCAGACCTGTAACCTGTGCAAGCATATGCACAAGCACAGAATACTGCACCACATTCCAGTTGTTAGCCGCCAGCACATCCTGGGAACGCTGGTTAAGAATAGCATTCAGTCTGTCACCTGTTACATTGAATGTCATGCTGTATGCACACGGCTCCAGTCCCATCTCGGACAGATCCTGAAAGTTGTATATATTGGTCATAATTCTTCTGGAGTAAGGAGTATTCTTCAGCTGCCAGATTACGTTGTCAACCTGGTCCATTTCCCCCTGGGCAAACTTGTACTTCACGCCCATCTGGTATCCGTATGCCTTTCCGATTGAACCGTTCTCGTCGGCCCATTCATCCCATATATGTCCGTTTAAGTCCCTGATATTGTTCGACTTTCTCTGCCAGATCCACAGCATCTCATCTACGGCAGTCTTAATTGCAGTAGGTCTGAGTGTCAGTGCAGGGAATTCCTCCTGCAGGTCGTATCTGTTTACCACTCCGAAGGTTTTGATAGTGTGGGCCGGAGTGCCGTCCTCCCACCTTGCCCTTACCGTCTGCCCCTCCGAAGAGAATCCGTTGGCAAGGATTTCGTTACACATGTTAACGAACAGCTGGTCTGCTCTGCTCATTTCCTCTTTCCGCCTTCCTGTCTTCGATTATTCTGAACGCTTCATCCACTATTGCGTCAAGGCGTTCCCTCTCACCTGCCATGTGAAGGTAACCTATCAAAGCTTCAAAAGCGGTCGCCATCTTGTATGTAACCGCGTCTGCGCTTCTGGCTTTACTTGCGGTTTTACGGTTTCGTGCCCTCTTCACGAGAGCGGTTTCCTCATCGGTCAGGAACCCGTCCATCAAAACTCTCACAGCCTTGTCCTGTCCGGCTGCGCAGACATATCTGATTGCACGCTTATGCAGTCTGTCCGCGTTCTGGTCTCCGTTTTCCATCAGATGATTTCTCACATATACCTCATAGACGGCATCGCCTAAAAAAGCCAATGCCGTCGTATTAATTTCCCTTGGATTCAGTTTACTCATTGTTATTCCTTAATAATCTGAACTCCCTGCGGAGTATCCTTCAGAGTTATTCCCTTTTCCTTAAGGATGTCTCTGATCTCGTCAGCTCTCGCAAAGTTCCTTGCCTTTCTCGCTTCCTGTCTTTCATCAACCAGCTTCTGGATTTCAGGATCGATGCCGTCATCATCCTTTGTCTGCAGCAGACCGACAACATCTGCAAATTCCATCAGAGTATCCAGAGAAGCCTTCGCAAACTCCTTCGTTGCTCCATCCTTAACCGCTGTATTGATTGATGTTACAAGTTCAAAGATTGCACTGATTCCGTCAGCAGTGTTCAGGTCATCATCCATTGCCTCAATAAACGCCTGTCTGTGTTTATCATATCCTGCAAGAGCTTCCTTCTCTGTATCAGTCATTGAACCCTCTGAGCCTTCCTTCGCCAGGAACTCCAGATTCTGCTTGCAGTTTGCAAGTCTGGCCAGACCGTTCTTTGACTGCTCGATGATTTCTTCACCGAAGTCGATAGGATTTCTGTAATGACCGCTCAGAATCAGGAATCTGAGAACTTCACCGTCATACACACTTAACAGGTCTCTTACTGTTTTGAAATTGCCAAGTGACTTGGACATTTTAATTCCGTTAATATTGATATATTCATTGTGCATCCAGTAGTGCGCGAAAGGTACTCCGTTGCAGCACTCTGACTGTGCAATCTCGTTTTCATGATGAGGGAACTGCAGATCCTGTCCGCCTGCATGAATATCAATTGTCTCACCAAGGTGTTTCTTTGACATAGCTGAGCACTCGATATGCCAGCCCGGCCTTCCCATTCCCCATGGTGATTCCCATGCTATTTCATCTTCAGTCTTTCTCGCCTTCCATAGAGCGAAATCCAGCGGATCCTTCTTTACCTCACCGACTGCAATTCTTGCACCTGCCTCAAGATCATCGATATTCTGTCTGGAAAGCTTTCCGTATTCATCAAATTTTCTCGTGGCAAAATACACATCACCGTCTGCCTCATAAGCATATCCCTTGTCAATCAGTGTTTTTACAAAATCGATAATGTCAGGAATATGTTCTGATACCTTAGGATGAACATCAGCCTTTCTAACGTTAAGAGCGGCAGCATCCTTATAGTATTCCTCAATATATTTTTCGGAAACCTCCGCAGCAGTTATGCCTTCTTCTCTTGCTCTGTTGATAATCTTGTCATCAACATCTGTGAAGTTCTGGACAAATTTCACCTTGTATCCCCTGTATTCCAGATACTTTCTCAGAGTATCGAATACAACGAAAGGTCTGGCGTTTCCTATATGAAAGTAGTTATATACTGTTGGACCGCATACATAAATAGAAACTTCGCCCTCTTTAATAGGTACGAATTCCTCTTTCTTTCTGGTCAGAGTATTATAGATTTTCATTCTTGGTTCCTCTTTCTTTTTCTTGCATTTCCTGTATCTGCCGGTTCTGATCGTTCAGCTTCTTCTCCAGCATTACTATTCTTCTGCGCAGGCATTCAAGTTCAGTTGCAACAGGGTCTGGCAGATGTACCTGATCCAGATCCTCAGTGCTTTCGCCGTATCTTCTCACAATCCTTCCCGGTATACCTACTACTGTACATCCCGGCGGAATAGCGTTCAGAACTATCGAACCCGCACCGATTTTTACATCGTCACCCACAGTAAACGGGCCAAGAACCCTCGCTCCGGAGCTTACCACAACCCTGTTTCCGATGGTTGGATGTCTCTTTCCGGTGTCCTTTCCTGTACCACCCAGAGTTACCCCCTGATACAGAGTGACATCATCGCCTATTTCTGTTGTTTCACCTATGACTACAGCCATACCGTGGTCGATAAAACATCTTCGGCCGATGGTTGCGCCGGGGTGAATCTCAATCCCCGTACAGAATCTGGCGAACTGGGATATAATTCTCGCCAGGAGTTTCATATTGTGCTTGTAAAGTGCATGT
>JALENF010000119.1 GCA_022767945.1 Bacillota bacterium | reverse complement strand
CCAGGGGGTGGAGAACATATGGATACGAGGCGTGATTTCAGATGAGCAGGATGCGGGCGACATAACCAGCATTGCAAAAGCTACCATGGCTATAATGTTTATCATACTTCTGGTTGCCATTCTCGGAGGAAACATCGTTGCCGGTCGCATGCTCAACCCGATCAGCCGTATCACTGAGGCTGCATCCCGGATAAGCAGGGGCAATGATCTGAAACAGCGCCTGGACATAGGAGATGGAAAGGATGAGGTTCATAAGCTGGCAGATTCTTTTAATCAGATGGTTGAGCGTCTGGATGAAGCATTTGAGAATGAGCAGCAGTTTACTTCGGACGTTTCCCATGAGCTGAGAACCCCTATTTCGGTAATAATGGCACAGAGTGAGTTTGCACTGGAAAACGGCGCTTCAGAAGAAGACTATATCTCCGCCCTGGAGGCTGTAAGACGTCAGGCCGGAAAAATGTCAAAGCTTGTAAACGACATGCTTACCTTCACGAGGCTCGGACGCGAAAACTCCGTATATTCAAAGGGAAAGCTGAATCTGTCCGAGCTGGCTGAATCCATCAGTGAGGATATGGCTCTGATAGGAGAAAAGGGTATAAGCCTTCAGAGCGACATAGCACAGGATGTATATGTCAGCGGCAACCGGGAACTGCTTTCCCGCCTGATTATCAATCTCATAGGCAACGCATACAAATACGGAAAGGAGAACGGACATATTTACGTCTTGCTTTCTGAGGAAAACGACGCAGCTGTTCTTTCTGTGGAGGATGACGGGATAGGCATTTCTCAGGATGATCTTACAAAAATTTTCAACCGGCTGTATCAGGCTGACAGTTCGCGCAGCGACAGCGGTAGCGGTCTGGGACTGTTCATGGTCAGAGAGATAGCCCGGTATCATGACGGAGAAATCAGCGTCACGAGCCGACTGAATGAAGGAAGCAGATTTATTTTTAAAATTAAAAAACTCTAATGATATTTTAATCTTTCCTGTATATAATGAGCACATAAATTAAGAGAAAAGGAGAGATTGAGATGACAAGAGCAAAATTAGCGAAAAGATTATTAAGCCTGGTTCTGGCAGTTACAGTAGTTGGTGCAGGTATAACAGTATATTCAAATCAGAATGTGAAAGATGAGGTTTATGCCGCATCCGCAGCCCCTGAAATCGAAAAGACAGAATATGAGGGCAAGGGTAAGGTTGACGTGGAATTCTACGGAAAGGTTAAATTCTACAAAGCAAAGGTTTCTGTCAAGAAGCTTTCCACAGGCAAGGTGTACAGTGCTGATATACTGAAGAAGGATTCCGACGACATCGAGTTCAAGAGCCCTAGCTACACCGCCGGATGCAAGTACAAATACACAATTTCCGGCATCAAAAAGTCAGGAGCCGACACATATACATCAGTAACAGGCTACTTCACCGTTCCTAAGGCAAGCAGCATCAAAATCGAGGAAATCGAATACGATGCAGAGGACAGAGAACTGTCAGTTGACTTCGAGACAAAGGTAAGCTGGAGGAATCCTGTAGTTAAGGTATACAATGCTTCAGGAACATACATCTGCAGCGGCAGAGTTCTGGAGAAGGACAGCGACAGCATAGAGGTTCGCCTGAGCAGGGAGCTGGCATACGGCAAGAAGTACAAGTGCAAGATTACAGGCATCAAGGCTAAATCGGCCTCCACATACAGAACAGTTTCCAAGGTGTTCTACGCAGTCGACTAGTTATCAAAACCGACAGAGAACAAATATACGGAAGATTGGGCTATAAAAGGCCTAATCTTCTGTTTTTTTCTGCCCAAATATAGTATAATTATCAGGTAGTGTATAAGGAGGACGAGGAAATGTCATATTTAGGCAAGGATATTAAAAAACTGGGTTTTGGTCTTATGAGACTTCCAAAAATCGGAGATGAAATAGACATCGAACAGGGAAAGAAGATGGTGGACCTGTTTATGGAGGCAGGCTTTACATATTTCGATACAGCCTGGTGTTATGAGGGCAGTG
>JALENF010000099.1 GCA_022767945.1 Bacillota bacterium | reverse complement strand
TAATGTGTTCATTACAGGATTGCTTCATACATCAGAAACCCCTCCGAACTGCATTCGAAGGGGTTAAGTCAACTCAAAACAATAATGAGCATCGTTTCTTTCATCCGGACTATACCGTCGGTACCGGAATCTAACCGGTTCTGCCTTTCGGCTCGCGGACTCGCAGATATCAGCTCTGATTACCGCCGGTGAGGACTTTCACCTCGCCCTGAAACAATTCTTGTAACGTTACCAGTATACTACTTTATTGTAATATGTCAATATGAACATATTCACTACCGACGGATGGAATCTATCAAAATTGGCACAAATCGAGTTTTTTTGATTCACAGTACCAAAGTCATTGAATACAATACCCCTATTCAATGAGAAAATCACTGAATGTGGGTAAACTATCCATTGTTATTATCAAAAAAATTACAAATCCATGGTTCAAACGCCTTTTCCCCCTAGAAAATACCATCTCAGCCAGTCAGTTTTGGTACTGCGCCTGAAAAAAATGGCAAATGTGCCACCGGTGATAGCTCGCGGCATGGCGCATCAGTTCAGATGGATAGCTCGCGACTCCCCTCACACACATTAAAAGAGCAGCCCTTTCGGACTGCTCATTTAATGTGTGTATTAATTTAATCTTTTTCGTATGATTTAGAAGAACATACCCCATGCAAGGAATCCTAAGATACCAACCAGACCTGTGAATAACAGGATGATTACTAAGTATCCCATAACGTCTCTTGCTGATAATCCTGCGATACCTAATGCAGGTAGAGCCCAGAACGGCTGAATCATGTTAGTCCACTGGTCACCCCAGGCAATAGCCATAGCTGCACGTCCCGGTTCGATTCCAAGAGTCTGAGCTGCAGGCATTACGATAGGACCCTGAACTGCCCACTGTCCGCCACCTGATGGTACGAAGAAGTTTACGATACCAGCTGACAGGAATGTCCATACAGGGAATGTAACATCTGTTGAAATGCTTACAAAGAAGTTTGAGATGATACCTGCAAGGCAAACACCATCAGCATTCTTAGCAACCATCAGTCCCATGATACCGGCGTAGAATGGGAACTGTAACAGGATACCGGATGCACCTGCTGCTGCATCTGCAATAGCGTCAACGTATTTACGAAGATCTCCGTGTAACAGAACTCCTAAGAATAAGAAGATCATGTTTACGATGTTAAGACCCAGTGTGAATCCGTTTGTAGCAAAGTGCCATACAATGTAAGCGAATCCAAGAATTACTGTTAATCCCCAAAGAATCTTGCTGTGCTCGATCTTTTCTGCAGGAACTTCAATCTTGTATTTTCTTTCCTGTTCATCTGCGATAAGAGCAGGGTCTACAAGGATTGCATGCTTTTCATCAGGATGCATTGCAGCATTGATGAACGGCATTACAATCAGAATGATTCCAACCATGACTAAGTTAGCAGGGTGGAACAGAGTTTCTGAAGTTGGAGCCTGGAAAACACCAACGTCAGGGATTTCATATCCTCCGTTGATTGTTAGAGGAATTGAACCAGAGAATCCGGCATGCCAGATTACGAATCCGGAGTAAGCGGAAGCGATAAGCAGTGGATAGTCAACGTCTCTAACTCTCTTGGCAACTTCTTTAGCAAGAAGAGCTCCTGCTACAAGACCGAATCCCCAGTTTAGCCAGCAGCAAACTGTTGAAACGAATGTAACGATAATGATAGCTTTCTTCTTGTCTGTAGCAGTGCTTGCAATCGCACCTAATACTTTCTTGCAAACCTTTGCAGAAGCCATCGCGGAACCTAGTACAAGTACCAGTGCCATCTGCATTGAGAATGCAAGCAGACCCCAGAAGCCTGTGTCAGCACCCCATGCAACTACCATCTGCATTGGAGTCTGGCTTGTTCCGACCATTGCAGCAATGAATACTACAATTGTAAGAATAATAGCGAATAAAAATGGATCTGGTAACCATCTGTTGACTACTCTTACGCAGCCATTAGTAAATTTTTTAAACATCTGTCTACCTCCTTGTAAAAAATATGGAACAAATAAATTAATACATAATGAAGTAAAAAATCTACGCTAATGATTCTAGACCTCTTTTTTAACATTGTCAACATATTAACAAGCTAAATATTGTATATTTCACACAGTGTCCTGACGAAATCCGAAAAAACGTGTCGCTAATTGTCTACATCGAACCGAAATCGGTTCTTTGTAAAAATATAGCATATCGGAACAAGGTACATGAATACTGCGTAAGGAACCGCGTTCCATCCCACTCCCAGAAATGAAAGCGGAACACTGCAGCCTATACACCATGGTATCATACATGCAATCAGAATAACCGAATTTTCCATGTCTATTGCCAGTTCCCGCTTATTTCCTCCGCCATCGAAATACGGCTTTTTCATCAGGTCACTGCATATCAGCGTCGCAATCGTCTGATTGCAGAACACTGCCGACGAAACAATGCTTATGACGCACATCATTGGAAATCTTCCAGCCTTTGCGCATGCCTCACCAATCTTAGATTGCAGTTCATCCAGCATGTGGGTGCAGTTGAAGATGCCAGAATAAGCACTCGAAATCACCAGAATTACCGCTATTTCCACCATAGAAACAAGACCCCCACCATTGAGAATGGTACCTATATCGTTATTTGGCGATACATATCCGAATACACATACGTGGAATACCTCTCCAAGAGGCACGCCCTGAACAAGCCATGCAACAAGAACTCCGCTGACTATACTAATCGTCATTGCTTTGATAACACCTACTTTCATCAGCGGCAGCACAAGCATGAACAAAGCCGGCAGAAACGCCCATGGTGAAAGGCAGAATGTCTCTTCGAGTTTTGATACCAGCTCTGCGTCCACATGACTGACAGGATTCAGCACTGACATCACCCCGTAAAAAATGATGGTAATCCCCAGAGGAACCAGACCGGTCTTCATCATCAGCTTTACATTGTCAAAGATTTCAGTCTCCGTGATACCGGCAACCATATTGGCGCTTGACGACACTGGGGAGCCTCTGTCACCAAAGTATAT
>JALENF010000092.1 GCA_022767945.1 Bacillota bacterium | reverse complement strand
ACCTCCTCTTGGGTTTCTTGTAAAAAAGGCAAATGTATTAGCACCTATGTTCAGTGCATCTTTTCCCATTGCTGTAAATCCGTTTGTAGTTGACAGATGACAGCCTATAAATAACTGTTTGTTTTTCATAATTTTTCTCCTGCTCCCCCTTATACTAAAGACGAAGACGAGAATCCTAAGATTCTCGCCCTCTAACCTATTTATCAAAAACCCTACTTAATATATACTCTGTCTACGTATGGGCTTGTTGCAACCTTCAGCATTCCGCCGTAGCCAAGCTCGAATTCCACAACGTCACCAACCTGATACTCTCTGTCACAGTGAGTAACATCAAGGATGATGTGGTCTGAGCTTCCACCCATGATTTCAATCTGGCTGTCAACAGGAGTCATGCTGCCAAGATCTGTATCCTGCTTGCCTACTCCGATGATAGCTCTCTTCATAATGCCTCTGTCTTCATAATATGGCTTTTCACCGAATGCATCTACGCCAACTTCACCGATTGGAAGTGATGGTTTTTCCTTAAGCTCGATAATCTGAGCCTGAAGAATAAGAGCGTCGCTTACTGTTCCCGGAAGCTTAGTCTCATAAGCAGTGTCGTTTCCAAGCAGGAAGGATTCTCCAAGTCTCAGGTTGTTGATTCCCTCAGGAAGTTCTCCCTTGTCTACCAGATAGATTGAGCTGGAGTTTCCGCCGGAGATCATTTCCAGCTTGATTCCGTACTTGTCTTCAATCTTTCTGCCGATTTCGACCAGCTGTGACAGGTTTTCGTTCTTAGGAATGATTGCACCGTAGCATGTCAGGTTTACACCGATTCCGTAAAGATTGATGTTTTCCATAGCAAGGATTTCTTCAACAGCTTCGAAAATAAGATCTTCGTTCTGGAAGAAGATTCCCTCTCTCAGGTCACCAAGGTCAATCATCAGAAGGATGTCGTGAACTTTCTTAGCCTTTGCAGCCTCCTTGTTAAGAAGTCTGATAGTTGAAAGCTCTGAGTTAAATGAAAGGTCAACATACTTAACTACATCTGCAACCTCACTGTGCATTGGAATTCTCAGCAGAACAGTCTTCTTGCCGTGATTTCTCGCCATTTTGGCAAAGCTTGCAATGTTCTTAACTCTGGAATCAGCAATAAAGTCAACAGCTTCGCTTCTGCAAAGCATCTTCACCATTTCCTTGTCAGCACAAAGTCCCTTAGTTACGATCATCAGGGAGCAGTTTCCGTGATCTTTTGTAATTGTTGCACAGGCATCAAGATTGCCCTGAAGCTTCTTCAAATCGATTACTAGTCTTGGATACATGTCAATCTCCTCTTCTTTAATAAACTATACTATTCCACTCTGTTCGGGCAGTTTCTTCTGGTGCAGTGCTTGCAGTCGTGGGTGCAGTCACCCATATACTGACCCTTGGTCTCCCATTTGCCCTGTACTCCGCCGCCTGCTCTCAGGTCTGCCTTATCATCCAAACCCACATCAGGCTTCTTGCCCAGTTCGTGGGCTCCGCCGATTGGCTCTTCTTCCTTGAAGGCACTCATATCGTAGCCCATTGCTTCGCATTCTTCAATGTGCTTCTTGTATTCAGCGTCTCTTTCCTCTGCCTCTCTGACTTCTCTTTCAACCTCAGCCATAAACTTGGCACTGGACACGATGGCGTCCTCGTTCTTGTTTTCAGGGAATTTGATTCCCAGGCTCTTCTCAAGAAGTCTGATTGCACCCTCTCTGTGAGTCTTTGACAGAACACCAAGAGAAGCCATAATGTAATCGTTATCGACAAGAATCTGTGCATGATCTGTCGGGAACAGCATCATTCCTGTCTCATTGTGCTTGGCGATTTCTTCCATGATTTCCACTCTGTGAGGAAGTCTGGTCAGTGCTCCGCCCGTTCCTACAATATATTTAACCTGAGTAAGGTCTTTACCTTCTGCAACTGTGCTTCTTCCGGAAGGACCGTATATGTATCTGATGATACCTGCATGTCTTTCCACAGCCTTCAGAACGGCTTCCTTGGTAAGTCTTTCAACGAGCTTGATTTCGTCCTCGTTCTTTGGAATTGCGACATAGCTTTCAAGAGTTGCGTCCAGATCGATTCCCATCTTTTCGCATTCTTTTCTCAGGTTCTCTTCTCCGATAGATTCGATAACCTTCATTCTGTTTACATATACGCCAAGGTCACCTTCTACTGTTCTCTTCGCCTTTGGTTCAGGTGCAACCATGATTCTTGCAATCTTGTCTGACTCAGTGGCAACTGAGTGCAGGTCTGTCGTTGCTCCTCCTACGTCAAGAACAATCAGGTCTCCCAGACAGTCATACAGAAGCTTGGTGCATTCCATAACAGCACCCGGAGTCGGAATGATAGGACCGCTTACCATATCTCTTACGTGCTCCATTCCCGGTGCATGAATAATATGATCCTCGAAGGCATCCTGAATTACCTTTCTGCAAGGCTCTACGTTCAGGTCATCAATCTTTGGATATACATTTTCTACATTGTATAGCTGCTGTCCGCTTTCTTCATCGAAAATCAGTTTCATTTCCTCCTGATTTTCAATATTACCTGCATATATTACCGGAATCTTCAGTCCCATGGATCTGATCATTTCCGCATTATCAAGTGCCGTATCTCTTTCACCGTAGTCTACGCCTCCGGCTATAAGAATAAGATTAGGATTAATTTCCTTAATCTTGGCAATATCTGTTCTTCTAAGTCTTCCTGCTGTGATGTAGTGAATAATTCCGCCTGCTCCAAGAGCTGCCTCCTTTGCGGCCTTTGCTGTCATATCATAAACCAGGCCGTGAACAGTCATCTTCAGTCCACCTGCAGCTGAAGATGTTGCAAGCATCTCATCGTATTCCAGGCTGTCAATATTCATCTTTTTGCAAAGGTCATCTATTGCTCCCTGCAGTCCGATTCTTACATCTCCGTCAAGAACTGAAGTCGGAGCCTGACCCTGAGCCCAGAATACCGGGTTTTCTGTGTCCAAATCCTTAAAAGCATTTACAACGGTAGTAGTTGAACCTATTTCTGCTACCAATACATCTACTTTCATTTATGTTTCCCTCCCTCTTATATTCTAATAAATCCATACAGTAAACCATGGCTGTTTGCTCTATGCATTTATTATTTTTAAAAAAGGGGAGCGGGCTCTGCCCGTCCCCCTATTAGTCAGCTTTGATAGCCATGAATCAGATTATAAATCTCCTCTTCTTCTCATTGCTTCTTCTGCTAAGAATGTAGCTACGTCGATACCATGTGAGTCTCTTCCGAAACCTGCATCGATACCAGTCTTAACAGCATCTTCAGGAATAACCTGAGTACCGCCTGCTGCGATAATAACCTTATCTCTGATACCCTTTTCAACTGCAAGATCGTTGATTCTCTTCATGTTCTTGTAGTGGATATTGTCGTGTGAAATGATTGTTGAAGCTAAGATAGCGTCAGCATTCAGCTCGATAGCAGCGTCAACAAGCTTTTCTACCGGAACTGAAGTTCCAAGGTAGTTAACCTTGATACCCCATTTTTCGATTCCGCCGTGCTTGATGTTGATGATCTCACGAAGACCTACTGAGTGTTCGTCTTCACCAACTGTACCGCAAACTACTACCATTGGATGCTCTGAGAATTCTTTGAACAGAGTAGCATCGTCAAGGTGATGTGGTTCAGGTGGAATCTCAAGGTTAGTTGGGTCTACATCGAATGTAAGTTTACCCTTTAACTCAATTCTGGTACCTTCAGCTTCCTGCATTACTTCCTTACTGATAACTGTTGGTTCTTCCAGACCAAGTTTTCTACCGATTTCAACTGCAACAGCTTCTGCCATTCTTGCATTTGTAGGAATCATCATAGTGATCATGATAGTTCCGTCTGCGCACCATTCCATTTCAGGTTTGATTGCATCTCCGTCAAGATACTTCTCAACCTTTTCTAATCTTCTGTCTACGCAGTCTTCTTCATCTAATTCATCGATGAATACGATCTTGCTTCTGTCTTCGAATGTACATCCGCCGATCAGAGCTGATGGATTTTCAGGATCTCCACCGTACTGTTCAACGTTGTTGTAACCGAAGTGAGCAGTT
>JALENF010000168.1 GCA_022767945.1 Bacillota bacterium | reverse complement strand
TTATTGATTAAAAAAATGAGATATATCCTGCATCTGATAGAAATAGAAGCGATGATCCACGAAAAACCATGGGTCAAACTAACGGAGCGAAGCCAATCCCATCATTCTTAAAATAATTTATGTAAAAAATTTTAACTTTTTCTTGATATCACACCGTGGACGCAGTTGATCTGATTATGAACATTGAAGAGGATTACGGCGTGAAGATTCCGGATGAAGAATTAGGAAACATGGTCAAGGTAAGCGACGTTCTGGCTGCAATCGAAAAGTATAAGGCATAGTCATGAATCTTGAAGAAATATTTGAGATTATTGAAAGGTTTGAGTCATCAGACCTTTCAAGTCTTTCCATAGAGGACCGTGATTTTTCCATAGAAATGGTGCGCGGCAGTCAGGCATCAAAACCGCCAGAGCCCCAGGGGGCGGTCATCCCGGCAATGCATCAGGTACCGGCAGCACAGACTTCACAGGCAGCTTCTGCAGACTCGGGACAGCCGTTTCTTTATGGGAAGCATGGGAACCGCAGCAGGAGAAAAGATAACAAGAAGCTTCGAATATGCGACCAAATATAAACTGCCCATAATCGTATTCTGTGCATCGGGAGGTGCGGGAATGCAGGAGGGAATCCTTTCCCTTTTCCAGATGGCAAAGACATCGGCCGCAGTGAGAAACCACAGCGAAAGCGGTCAGCTGTTTGTTTCGGTTTTGACCCATCCGACTACGGGAGGCGTTACCGCAAGCTTTGCCAGTCTGGGAGACATTATTCTGGCAGAACCCGGTGCCCTAATCGGTTTTGCAGGATCGAGAGTAATTAAACAGGCTATCGGACAGTCACTTCCGTAAGGCTTCCAGAGAGCAGAGTATCTTCTCGAGCACGGTTTTGTTGACAAAATCTGCGACAGAAGAGAGATGAAGAAGACCCTGGGACTAATTCTAAAACTACATAAAGGAGGCAGAAAATGACAGCCAGTGAGAGAGTAGAGCTTGCAAGACATCCGGATAGACCCAGATGCAGTGAGTACATAGAGACAATAATCGATGACTTCATTCCTCTGGCAGAAGACCGTCGCGCAGGCGAAGACAAAAGCGTAGTCAGCGGAATCAAAAACTGCAGGTTCAGAAAGCAGGTTGTGCCCGGAGATGTGCTTACTCTTCGCTGCGAGCTGGTGAACAGAAGAGGGCCTGTCGGATACGGCAAGGCAACTGCCATGGTCGGCGATGAAATTGCGGCAACAGGTGAACTCTCATTTGCGGTAACTGATTAGTTTCTGATTAATTTTTGCTTTTATTTTTCCTGCAATTTGCTATAATAGAATTGACTTTTACGTGGGAGGAGGCTTTGCTGATGCTTGAACAGAGTTTTGCAGAGATTTACACAAAATTTAAGCATGGACTGTATGCGAAGGTGTTCAATCAGGACATTGCCATTGAGGACAGTCTTTCTGCAACGGAAGTTCTTTGTGCGGAGCTGATTTCATCCATGGATAATCCTACAATTAACGAATTTGCAAGTTTCGCGGGAGTATCTACGCCTAATGCAACATACAAGATTAATCGGCTTGTAGCAAAGGGGTATGTGGAAAAGGTACAGAGCGAAAAAGATAAGAGAGAGTATCACCTTAGCATTACGGATAAGTATCGAAACACCTATGGGGAAACCTATGATTATATTGGAACAGTTATGAAACGTATACGAGAAAGGTTTACCGAAGATGAGGTGAGGGAGCTGGAAAATATGCTGGGTGTTATTAATACTGAGCTTATGCCGGAAATGGAAGGCAAATAGGATTATATAAGGCAGTTGTATCCCCGAGTCGCAGGCTCGGGGATTTTTGCAGTAAAGGGCAAAGCTTTGCGTTAGAGAGAAATTGGCTGAAACGCAGAAAGGTAGGCAGTATAAATGAGAAGAAAAGACAGGGAAGTGACTGATCAGGCCGAAATTCGCAAGTTCATCGAAAAAGAACAGGTTATGAGAGTGTGTTTTTGTGATGAAGGCGATATTTACATAGTTCCGGTGAACTATGGATTTACTGTTGAAGATGGGAATTATGTCTTTGTTTTCCACGGAGCCAGAGCGGGAAGAAAATTTGAGCTGGCTAAGAGCTGCCCGACAGTTGGTTTTGAAATTGATGGAATGTACCAGCTTATGGAGGCAGATGAAGCCTGCGACTTTTCAGCTCATTTTCAGAGTGTAATAGGTACCGGACGACTGTCTCTTGTTGAAGAAAGTGCTGAAAAAGAGGCTTTGCTAAACCTGCTTATGGGACAGATTGCATCTCCTATGGATTGGAGTTATGACGGCAAAATGCTTGCAGCAACGGCTGTATTCAGACTTGATGCAGAAAAGATGTCCTGCAAGCTAAAGTAAAAGGAAAAAACATGAGTGATGTAAAAAAGAAAAAACTGTCAATAGTGATGATTACCCATTATCTTGACCTTGTGTGGAGATCGGTTCTGTTTCTGGTTGTACTTGTAATATGGATAACCGATATGATCAATGGGAAAGACACTCTCGTACATCAGATGAAAGAACACTGGGTGATACTTTCTGTTCTATGGCTTTTCTTCGCCGGAGAAATGATTATAAGATTTTTTCCGTCGAAAATCAGGAGCCCCGGATGTCAGAAACAGTTTGCGATAAACTATATCAAAACCGGCAATACGGAAATACATATACCGGACAATCACGCAACTGTTATGGTTGCCTTGCTCTGGATCGTACTTAACGGGGTATTTGGAGCATTACACACGCTGGGTATATTAAATGATGGATTTATGCTGCTGTTATGCTGTGCATATTCGGTATGTGACGTAATTTGTATCCTGTTTTTCTGTCCTTTCCAAAGCTGGTTCTTTAAAAACCGGTGCTGTGCAACCTGCCGCATATATAACTGGGACTATGCGATGATGTTTACTCCGCTGTTCTTCGTCCCGGGAATATATACATGGAGTCTGCTTGCTTTATCGGTAATGCTTCTCCTGAAATGGGAGGTAACATTCTATCTGCATCCGGAACGTTTTTCGGAGAATACAAATGGATACCTGAAATGTTCCAACTGCACAGAAAAGCTCTGTCGCCACAAGAAGCAGCTTGCACCTCTGTGGAAAAGTATCGATCAGTTCACAAGAGACAGAATTCAGCTGCTGAGACATGATGTAAAATATGATAATGATAAGGAAGGTAAATAAAAATGAGTGAAGTTTTAGACAAAATAAAGAGCAGAAGAAGTATACGCAAATACAAACCCGACATGGTTCCGCAGGAAATACTGGATAAGATAATTGAAGCCGGTCTGTACGCAGCAAGCGGCAAGGACGTTCAGAATTCGATTATTATTCAGGTAACTAATAAGGAACTCCGTGATGAAATTTCCAGAATGAACTGCGAGATAGGCGGATGGGATGAGGGACACGATCCATTCTATGGTGCTCCTGTAATCCTTATTGTTCTTTCAAAGAAGGACTGGGTAAACAACAAATATGATGGAAGTCTGGTAATGGGAAACCTGATGCTTGCGGCTCACGATCTTGGCATAGGAAGCTGCTGGATTAACAGAGCGAGAGAGGAATTTGAGACAGAATGGGGCAAATCTCTGCTGAAGTCACTGGGAATTGAAGAGGAATATGAAGGCGTAGGACACTGTGCCCTTGGGTATGTAGATGGTGAGTATCCTGAAGAACGTCCAAGAAAGCCGAACAGAGTCTTCTATATTAAGTAGAAGAGGCGGTAAAGAACTATTAAAAAAGCCACTGAAAAAACTTAAAAAACTTGTAGGAAACCTGTTGACAAGGTAAGAAAAGAGTGGTATTATTGATAAGCTGTCTCGTGAGAAACAGCGAGCGGAAAGGGAAAGCTAACCGCAAGAACCAAGAAAACTTCATAGTGTGGAAATTTAGTCAACCAAAAAACAAAAGGTAAGAACGATTGATTTAATCAAGAGGTTCTACGACAATTTCTAAAACAGACAATAATTTCGAAAAGAAATTTGAGAAAG
>JALENF010000163.1 GCA_022767945.1 Bacillota bacterium | reverse complement strand
TATTGTCTGTTTTAGAAATTGTCGTAGAACCTCTTGATTAAATCAATCGTTCTTACCTTTTGTTTTTTGGTTGACTAAATTTCCACACTATGAAGTTTTCTTGGTTCTTGCGGTTAGGTTTCCCTTTCCGCTCGCTGTTTCTCACGAGACAGCTTATCAATAATACCACTCTTTTCTTACCTTGTCAACAGGTTTCCTACAAGTTTTTTTAAGTTTTTTCGAACTTTTTATCAGAGCCTTTATCCGAACCCTCAAGCCCTTGCAGCGTAAGGGTTTAGGTGTTATTATAAAATCAGTTGTATTGCTGCACGAAAAAAAATTGAGGGGAAAAATTGAAAACTACAGTTATAAAGAACGGGCGCGTTGTTGATCCGAAACAGAATCTTGATAATATAACCAACATAATAATATCTGATGGTAAAATACATCATGTAGGAGATATCCCTGGCCACATCAGGGATGCTCAAATTATTGATGCAACCGGAAAAATTGTATCACCCGGTTTCATAGATATACACATGCACGAAGATGGTTTTGACAGTCGGCGCGGCGCATTGGGAAACAGTATGCTTTTGTCTGCGCTGCACATGGGTGTAACCCTTGACGTTGGAGGCAACTGCGGCAACAACTCCTGCGATCCGGAAGAACTTCTGGATTATATTGATGCCAACGGGGCGCCTGTCAACCTGGGGCTTCTGGTCGGCCACACCTGGCTTCGCAATCTGCACGGACCCCAGGATAAATATCTCCCTGTATCAAAACCCACTATATCTCAAATGTCTGCCGATGCACTGTATTATCTTAGCAAAGGCTGTTTAGGCATATCTTTCGGGCTGAAGTATGTACCGGGCACAACAAAAGAGGAAATTATTGCTCTGGCACAGCTTTGCCGCAATGGTGACAAGCTTGTTGCAGCTCATGTTCGGGCAGATGTGGATGGGGTCTTTGCTGCGGCAGAGGAATTGTGTGATATAGGGAAGAGTGCCGGAGTTCGCGTTCAGTTTTCCCACATTGGAAGCATGGGAGGATATGGACAGATGGCCAGGCTGCTTTCAATAATTGAGCAACGTAGAAATGAAGGAATCGATGTTCTTTGTGACTGTTATCCCTACACGGCTTTTAGTACGGGAATCGGGGAAACAACTTATGATGACGGTTTTCTTGAAAGCTACCATTCTGATTATGACAGTATTCTCATCGTCAGCGGCAAATATGCAGGCCAGCGATGCACTAAGGAAATTTTTGATGAGCTTAGAAAGAATGCTCCTGATACAGGCACTGTAGGCCATTTTATGAGGGCTGATGAAATTGATCTCGCTTTGATGTCGCCTCTTGTAATGCTGGGAAGTGACGGTATCAGAACTGAAGGTAAAGGACACCCGAGAGCCTCGGGCTCTTTTGCAAGATTCATTTCTGACTACATAAGAACAGGGAAAGTTTCTCTTTTAGATGGAATAAATAAAATGTCGACTATGGCTGCAGACAGACTGAATCTGACCGGCAAGGGTAACCTGCTGCCTGGCAGCGATGCAGATATTGTAATTTTTGATCCGGATAAAGTTCGCGACTGCGCGACCTATGAGAATGGGCAGATTCCTCCTGTAGGTTTTGATTACGTTCTCATTGGGGGAGAAATTGCCCTTAAAGATGATAAAATAATTAATTCAGGTCTAGGTAAATCTGTACGAAGAAAGGACAACAGATGAACCGGGAATTAGAATGCAGAATATTGAAAAAGCTTGGTGAACAGCCGGGACATGTGGGTTTTTACTATAAAAACCTGGTCACAGGTGCTGAAGCTGGATATCACGAGCATGAGTATTTTTATGCCGCCAGTGTTATTAAGCTGCCTGTTTTCATGTGCATAGAAAAATGGTGTCATGAGGGCACGGCTTCTATGGATGAAAGAATTAAGGTTACTCACATGGATAAGGTGCCTATTTGCGGGGCTCTTACTCTTTTTACCGACGAGCCGGTTGTGGATGTACGCACTTTGTGCCGGCTTATGATTTCAATAAGTGATAACACTGCAACGAATGTTTTGATAAATCACTACGGCATCTCAAGATTTCAGGAAGAATTCCCGAAAATAGGCCTTAAAGGCACGCGGCTGAATCGCCTTCTCTTTGACAGGGAAGCTGCAGAAAAGGGATTATCTAATTACATTGAATTGTCCGAAATCGGATCACTGCTTGCAAAAGTTTATGAAAGAAGCTTCGTGGACTATAAAGTCTCCGAGGAAATTGAGGAAGTTCTTCTATTACAGCAGATAAATCACAAGATTCCGGGTCGAATTGAAAATCTGTCAGTTAAAATTGCTCACAAAACAGGGGAAGACGAGGGACTTTCTCATGATGTGGCTCTTGTATACGCAAAAGAGCCTTTTATCTTGTGTTTTGCCGGTTATGACACTTGCGTCGGCAGTTTCGAAAATCTTATCCGTAATTTTTCATACGAAATTTTCTGTCAATGCAATGGATTCCTTTTCTAGGTCAGCGGATCCAAGCCGTAAACTTGGAAATAATCGAGTTGGTCGGCGGTTCGAAAATTAAGCCCTTATCAGCTCCCTGCATTTCTATCAGATGCAGGATATTTCTCGTTTTTTAAGTCAAAAACCTGCTAACAAAGGTCAAGTACTTTTTAAGCAGGTTTTTGTCCTCGAAATAGCGTTTTATGCCACTTCTGATAGAGCGATTCCCGTTTATTCATGCGAAAAGAGACACCCTTATCGGGTGTCTCTTTTCACATAATCATATTTGCCTTTCGGGCAATAAAAAACCGGCAACGTCCTACTTTCCCAGGCAGCTTCCCGCCAAGTATCATCGGCGCTAAGGAGCTTAACTTCTGTGTTCGAGATGGGAACAGGTGTGTCCT
>JALENF010000158.1 GCA_022767945.1 Bacillota bacterium | reverse complement strand
CTGCTTATGAAAGAGCTTGTATTCCACATCCTTTACAAATTCGTCGATATCAGACTGGAGTGCAAATAAATGGACTGTGCAGTCTTTTTTTTCAATCGTTTTCCGGACAGCTTCCTGATTTAATAGAGCCTTAGCTTCATCCTGAGTCACTTCGACACCATTTGTGTAATCAGAACTAATCAGAGTACAGTTAATGTCATCAACGATAAGTGCCTGGACATATCTGCCCATCTCACTATGGCGAATTGAATTCAGTTCACCCCGTACACTCTGTACAGTATCATCAGACTCAGCAACTGTCTCAGTACAGGCTTCGATTAGATCCATGGCGCGTTTCTTTGCCGTCTCTCTTTGCTCATCTATTCGGATAATAGTATTGGATACTATCTCCTTCATTGTTTCAACTTCTGCATCAAGTCTAACCTGCTTTGTCTGACTCAAGTCATCCCTGAAGATTAAATTTCCAAAAATAAAAATACTGGCGATAACTAATATACACAAGATTATCTGCACCAGGAGAATCCTGACCGGAGTATTATTCTTCTTGGTAGAAGCCTGCCTAATGTACATCTATATGGTCTCCTTTTTCAAACACCATTATCATTTCAACAGGTGCCACTTACTTCTCAATACCGCTACAAAAGCTTTACATTCAAATGTAAAGGCCAAACCAGTATAAACATATCACACTCCTAAAGAAAGTCAATATATATCTGTAATAATCTTTAGAGCAAAAAACATCTGGCGAAACTGCCAGATGCTCTTACCGGTCTATTTAAGATTATTAGAAACAACTTCGATTACCTCATCCATTACAAGTGGTTTGGCTATGTGTGCATCCATTCCTGCATCCAGTGAAGCCTGCACATCTTCTGCAAAAGCATTTGCTGTCATAGCAATAATCGGAACTGTTTTTCCATCAGGACGGTCAGCCATATTGCGGATTGCTTTTGTCGCTTCATAGCCATTCATCTGCGGCATCATTATATCCATGAAAATCATATCATAGTATCCATCCTCACAATCGTCTATTTTATCGACGGCTTTGATTCCAGACTGAGCTCATCAATACTAGTATACTTGTCCAGCAATAGTAGTCAAGATTTGAACTATAATATTAAGCAATTTTAACTTCTCACCGTATTTCACCTTCACCGCGGTAAAATCTTCTAATAAGTATTCCTTTATTGTAAGCGGCGGACGCCCCAGAATACTTTTCAATGTAAATGAATTGACGCAAAAACTGTTTTCGTTGTAATGTCTGAACATTGTCATAAGTGTCTGCCCTGAGTAGCTGTGACAGTCTATGCAGCACTCGGGCTGTTTGTCATCAGCCACTGATGAAATTGCCATCGGTGCAATGAAATCACCTGCATATGTATGGATATTTGCCTTGAGCTGCTCCATGTCAGACATGCCTGAGAGGGTAACTGTTACGCTTGGGAATGCCTGAAGAAATCTGAAGACCCATGCAGGAACATCCTCGTCAGGTCTTACCTCTATGAGTTTTGATGCTGCCTCAACATCAATCTCATTCTCGTTCCCGTTAATAACAGGAAGCCTCATGTTTCCCATACCGAGGGCAGACAGCTATGGCAAAAGAAAAGAGCTTTTTGAAGCGAGAAAGTCAGCCGTCGAAGCTGTTAATTCGGCATCTGTTCATTTATTTCATCCAGTAAGTGAATCGTTTTATAAGTTTTATTACAATTCCTACACTGCCAGTCACAATTATCCTTTTTGTCCTTTTTATGCAGCAGCTCCAGCTTACTGCCGCATATTGGACATTCAGTGTTTTCCTGTCTCCATAATTTTTTCAGAAAAGCAATAGCCTCATTTCTGCTTCTGAATCCAAGTTCTTTTAATATTGCTCTGTCCAAAAAAACACCCCCCGAATGTTCTAATTTCAGTCCCTGAAAATATGAATCTATTAACCAAAAAAATCTTCGCACATTGAGACAAACTCTTCCATATTACTCATCAAAGCTATCTGCTACCACCGCATCTATAAGTTCAGGATTCTCAAGTGCCACGTTAATAGCTGCAAGCACTCAAAATCCTTGTTTACACTCCCATTATAATTCCCCTCTTCCGTTCCGGCAACGCTAACCTTTCGGCATCAAAAGAGTCGCTGCATGTCAACTCTACTCACTCTTGTCTGGTTCAGAGGAGCCCGCGTCCTCCTGTTTCATCCTCAACTGTGTTA
>JALENF010000157.1 GCA_022767945.1 Bacillota bacterium | reverse complement strand
CCTTACCCTGATTCCAAAGGCCGGTGAGTTCATGCTCTGTGCCGACGGTGAAATCACAACTGCAGAAACAGTTGATTTTGAAATTGTACCTAAGGCAATGAAGTTTAATGTGCCGGCAGTGCTGTAAATTAATATCTCTGTAAATTAATTCGGGCGCGTCCATTTAAGTGGCGTGCCCTTTTTGCTGGTTTTGATGATAAAGGCTCCGGCTGCTGTTATTCGCTGATGCTGTCCAGGCTCACGGACATGCCGTTGATTTCCACCCCGTTGCCCGCCGGAACCAGAATGTACTTGCAGCCGTCGATGACCTGAGTCCTTATGAGATGGCTGTTTTCCGGGGCGATGCTGATTTTCACCTCAGGAGTCTCTATCTGGAATTTTTTAGTTTCGATAATATTGGTCGGGTTCAGAACTGCGTGTTCCCCGAAACGTTCCTTGCAAGCATCGGTGAATTCCTCGACCTTTTCCGCGCTTACACCACTTTCCTGCAGCATGTCCCCAACAGCGGAAATTGAAAACTCAAGGTTTTCCGGGTCTTTGGAGATTTCATGATCTTCAATCTTATCTCTCACGCATTCGCTGAGAACTCGCACAACATCGAATGAGCATTCCTTTTCCAGCGCCTCTGCCATCACGTTCTGGAACTCCTCGCGCTGCTGCGGTGCACTCATTGGCGCATTTTCCACGTGGAAAACCTCGTCCAGCAGTTCCTGATACATGTTGGCCGGCTTCTTCGTGTAGAAAACAGCGTTATAAATGTTTGTGCTTCTGTCGTCGAAGGCCGGGAACATGAATCCCAGCTCAGGTGACGCGGCAATCTGACCTGTGGATGCAGTGTGGAACTCACCGTCTTCCCCGTTGTACTGCAGTTTCATCTTCGGCGGCTTCACCGGGCAGATGCAGCAGAGGAAGTACTTGTACACCTCGCTGCCGCCGTCGTCCATGTCCTCCAGGTTTGCGTCGCGGTAAGCCACGTCATAGGCGTCGTGGGCCATCAATATCAAAAAGTTGTCTTCATCAAAACTCACATTGGGCACTATCTTTGCCACCAGCTTTTCTCTCGCTTCGCTGTCTTTAAGGTCGCTGTCCTTCAGTCTCATAAGCAGCTGATGCTCTTCACTTCCCTCAACCTGCTCAGTGGTGAAAGGAATGTCGATTAGATTTCTTCCGATTGCTCCTGAAAGTGTTTTTTTCAGAACGGACAGGTACATATCAACCTCTGCAGGCTCCATAACCCCAAGAGAGGTATCAAAGGACGAAATGATGTCCTTATTGCTGTTTATGTAATATCCGTAAATTGTGCTTACGGCGTTGTAGTCGTTTTTCCATCTCCGTCTAAGCTCTGCGAATTCGTTTTTTATCATATGAATGCAATCTCCTTTTTCGGTTTTTCTTTTGCTTTATAATCAGGTGTGCATTTTAAATGTACACCTGATTATTATATCATAATGTTGGTGCTTAGTCATGATGGTTTATCATGCCACAATAAAAGGGTGTGCAGTAACACCCTTTTATTTGAAAATCCCCTTAATCACTCTTCCGCAATAGGTAAAGAATGAAGCCTTGGCGGCATTCCGATCCGACACGAGGTCGTACTCGCCAACCTTCTCCTTACCCACGTATACAGTGGCCTTGCCAATCTTTTCGCCCTTCGACAGAGGCAGCTTGATGCCTTCATCAATGGTCACCTTACATTTTGCCTCTTCTCCGCCGGACTTCTCCAGAAAAGCAGTAATCCGTGATGTGGTAATTGCATTTACAAACTCAGGATCACCTTTAGCTAGCTTAACCTTTTTCATTTTCTGATTCTTTTCTGCAAGGGTTACTGACTTGTAGTTGGCGAATCCATAGTTGAGAAGCTTCGCCACTTCAGCATTTCGGGTTTTGGACGTCTCCGCACCCAGAACAACAGCTATCAAAGTCGTTTCTTCTTTAGTTGCAGATGCAGACAGGCAATATCCTGCTTCGGCCGTGAAACCTGTCTTTATACCATTGGCTCCGGGATACTGACGAATCAGCTTGTTGGTATTCGTTAATGTGAACTCCTTTTCCTTGCCGGGGAGACCAACCTTGATGGTTTTCTGCCATGTATTAAACCATTCCCGGGTATGGTCAAACTTCAGTAAGCGCTGAGACATCAGTGCTATATCATATGCACTTGTATAGTGATCTGCTACCGGAAGTCCGTTGGTATTCACAAAATGAGTGTCCCGCATGCCCAGCTGCTCTGCCCGCTCATTCATCTTCTCCACGAAGACTTCCTCACTGCCTGCCACATACTCTGAAACTGCAACGCAGGCGTCGTTAGCAGACACAATTGCGATTCCCTCCAGCAGTTCCTCCAGAGTATGAGTTTCTCCGACCTCCATGTACATCTGGCTTCCGCCCATGGACGCCGCCCGCTCCGAAATCGTCACCTTGTCAGAGAGCTTCACCTTGCCTGCATCTACAGCCTCCATAGTGAGAAGCATGGTCATTACCTTGGTAACTGACGCAGGGGGCAGTTCCTTGTGTTCATTCTGTTTGTAGATAACCTTTCCCGTTTCGGCATCTATGAGTACGGCCGCCCTGGCTGCCAGTTTCAGCTTTCCCTGTTTATCCGCCTCCTCCAAAAGGGCCTTATCGTCATCGTTTACAGTCAGAACAGGGTCATCCGGCTGACCTGATATGTACCTTACGCCAATCATCCCGAAGGACAAAACCGCCGCACACACTATACAGACAATTCCTGCAAGCTTCCTTTTTCTCACAAAAAACACCCCTCACTTCCCATAACATTCTATGAGAAAAGAGGGGTTATATTCCTAAAGCCCGAGTATTTCCTTTATCAAAACCTCTTCAGCCGCAGCGTCCTGGCCTATTACGAAAGCACGCTTCGCCTCGGCTGCACCGTTCTCAACCTTCTCCCGGTCGTTTCCATAGGCAGTTGCAAGCACTTCTCCTGCTGTTACCCTGTCTCCCACCTTCTTGTGAAGATAGATTCCTGCCAGAAGATCCACAGGATCCTCCTTACGGAGTCTGCCGGCACCTGTGTGCTGAGAAGCGAGTCCCACTGATTCGGCTTTGATCTGCCGGACGAAGCCGTCAGCGTCGGCCACGATGTCCACCGATACAGACGCCTGGCCGAATGCGGAATAGTCGTCGACTACCCTCGGGTCGCCGCTCTGAGCCTTGATGAACTCCCGGAGCTTGGACAGACCGCTGCCGCTTTTGAGGGCATCTTCTGCCATTCGGTC
>JALENF010000155.1 GCA_022767945.1 Bacillota bacterium | reverse complement strand
TCAGTCTGCATAAGATTCATAAAAATCAGAAAGCCTGTAATTCCAATCAATATAAGATAGAATCGCAGTTCCACATCTTTCATCATGCTTTTTAGCCCTCTTTTCTGTAATACAAAGAAAAGATTAAAGTTTATGCCGCACAAAACCATAAAAGCGAAGATGACCCATTGTATATACGGACTTGTAAACTGTGCTATGCTTGCGTTATAAGATGAAAAACCTCCGGTTCCCACGGTGCCGAAGCTATGAACAAGTGCATCGTAGAGATTCATGCCTCCAAGACACAGCAGGCATGTTTCGACGGCAGTAAAAAGCATATATAAGAGATACAGATTCAGAGCTGTATCAGAAAACTTTGCTGTGAGCTTATCCAGCGTAGGGCCTGGTGTTTCGGCACTGGCAATTACCTGTCCGTTAACTCCCAGCGAGGAGAATATGGCCATAATAAGGACTATAACCCCCATACCTCCCAGCCAGTGAGTAAATGAACGCCAGAACAGAATGGAACGAGGCAGTGATTCTATTTCGGTTAATATGGTTGAACCTGTTGTTGTAAAACCTGATGCGCTTTCAAAAAAGCATTCCATAAGATTGGGGATGGATCCTGATATATAAAATGGTAGACAGCCTACAAACGAAGCAACAAGCCAGCAGAGCGCAACGACAAGAAAGCCGTCTCTTGTTCTCATCTTACTCATGGATGCATCAAGATGCTTGGTCATCAGCAAACCAAGGATAAAACATGGCACGATGACGAAAACAAAAGCCGGGATACTTTCAACCTCCCTGTAAATTAAGGCAACAACAAGAGAAGGTATTAAGCTAAAGCCTAATACCAGTAGCAGAATTCCTATTATTCTTGTTACAACCTTAAAATTAACAGTCATATTGTATTTCCTTTTTATCAGTCAATGCTGTTCTTAAGCAGCTTTTCAATATATTCAAGCTCCGTAAGCAGACTCAGCAGAATAACTCTGTCGTTCCACTTAATTACTGTATCCCCGTTAGGAATAATTACCTGACGTCCTCTGTGAATTGCAGCAATAAGTAACCCCTTCGGCAGTTTAAGCTTCTTGATTGGCGTACCGATAATATCCATATGCGAGTGAGCAACGATTTCCATAATCTCCGCCTGTCCCTGCAGGAGGACAGACGAAATAACTCTCTTCTCCCCCTGGATGAAGCGAAGAATGTTGCTGGTGGTGATATCGAGCGGATTAAGGATGATGTCCACATCCATACGTTCTATAAGTTCCTTGTAGCTTTCGTGGCTTACCTTGGAAATTACGTCTTCGACACCATGCTTCTTTGCAGTCAGTGCGAGCAGCAGATTTCCCTCATCAAAACCTGTAGCGGCAACAAAGGCATCCATGTCCTCCAGATTTTCTTCGTCAAGCATATTGATATCTGTACCATCACCGTGAAGAATCATAACGTTGTTAAGGTGAGTGGACAGATACTTGCATCTGTCAAGATCTTTTTCAACAATTTTGACAGCAGCTCCGAAATCTGCAAGCTTTTCAGCCAGATAGAAGCCTGTCTTTCCACCGCCGATAATCATAACCTTCTGAAGGTTTGTATATATGCCTCTCTCATGGACTTTTTCATTAAGGGCGAGGATTTCATCTTTTTCACCGATAATGTAGACATAGTCAGTACTGCGTATTTCATCTTCTCCATGTGGAATAATTATCTTGCCGTTCCTGGACAAGGCTGCAATCAGCATATTAGGCAGCACGTCGTGAACCTCAGGCATAGACAGTCCCACTATTCTGTGGTAGTTCTTCGCAGGAAACTCTGCAAGTGCAATCTTGCCGCTTGTGAATATTCCACCGCTAAGGGTGTACTTTTCGGCAAGATACTTGTAAATTTCAACTGTTATTGCCATATCAGGGTTGACGATGGAATCGATTCCCATAGTATCCTTAATAAAATCAAACTGGTTCATATGTTCCGGATCCCTTACACGTGCGATGACGTGACGGCATCCCAGCTTTTTGGCAAAAGAGGCTATTACAATATTTGTTTCGTCGTCACCTGTTGCCGCAAGCAGATATCTGTAATTCTGAATGTCTATACCATTAAGTACGCTTATATCTCTTGCATCGGCATTAACAGTAAGTATGTCAAGATGGTGAGAAAGCTTATCCAGAACTCTTTCATTTGTGTCTATCACAGTTACAGAATAGTCACCGCCAAGAAGTGCGGATGCAACTCTGGTACCCAGCTTTCCGGCACCAACAATAGCTATGTTCATTTATTTACCTCTCCATGAATATAATTCCAAGTTTAGCATACAACATTTTACTGCAAAAGAGCTATATTTGCAAGGACATTTGATATATAATTAAATATGTAAATCTATATCATGAACGACAGTGAGGATTGAAGACATGAATTATGATAAAATTAAGATGATAGCCCTTGACCTTGACGGCACCACATTAAACGAAAAAGGTATGTTTTCCTCCCGTACCATAGATGCTTTCCACAAGGCTATGGAAAAAGGTATTCATATAGTTATTTCCACGGGTCGGACTTTTAAGTCGCTCCCTGAACAGGTTTTCCATATTGAGGGTCTGGAGTACGTCATAACCTCGAACGGTGCTCATATAACAAAACTTACAACCATGGAAAGAATTTATGAGAATATCATTTCTCCACAATCAGCTGAAGCGATTGTTAATCTTCTGAGAAAAAACAAGGTATCAACAGAGACCTTTATCGACGGAATCGCATATATAGACCGTGAAGAGTATGATCATATAAGGGAAAACGGTTCAGGCTACAGAGATGACGAATATGTTTTATCTACAAGGAAACCGGTTGATGATATTCTGTCACATTTGATGAAGAATATAAATGAAGTTGAGAATATCAGTCTGAATTTTCCACTAATAGAGGACAAAAAAGCTTTTTTGACTAAACTTGAGGAGATTCCCGGAATTACCGTAACCTCCTCGTTTTCTCACAATTACGAAATTGGCGGGGCTACTACCAGCAAGGCCGAGGCTCTGCGTTATCTGATGCATAAACTGTCAATCGACTCCAGTCAGCTTATGGCATGTGGAGACAGCCCCAATGACGAGGAAATGATAAAGCTTGCGGCAGTGGGAGTTGTGATGGGGAATGCGTCCGAATCAATGAAAGAAAAAGCAGATTACATTACTGCAAGCAACAGAGAAGACGGTGTTGCCATTGCTATCGAAAAATTTGCATTAGATGAAAAGTAAATAAATTACAGTAAAATATTGACAAATAGAGCCCTTGGGTGTAAATTTAAAGTACCAGGAATTTACATTTAAGGGTTTTTGATTGGAGGAATTTACGGGAATTGAGTAATAATAGAATAATGCTTGGGAGACTGGGCGAATACTTTGCTGAGAATTATCTTGTTCACTGCGGATATATTGTTGAGGAAAAGAATTACAGATGCAGATATGGAGAGATAGATCTGATTGCATCCAAAGGAAGTGTACTCTATTTTGTTGAGGTAAAGACGCGGCGAAGTATGGCTTTTGGTACTCCTGCAGAGGCTGTTACTGCTGAAAAAAGGCTGCATATGAGGAAAACTGCAGCATGCTTTTTGGAGGAACACAATTATAGAGGCTATGCGATTGAATTTAAGGTTATTGAGATTTTTATAAATGAAATTGATAATGTGCTTGTGTAAATAAAAAGGGGGATTCTATGCTTTCAAAAATATATACAGCTACAATCCATGGAATAGAAGGGCAGCTAATAACTGTAGAAACGGATGTCTCTAACGGACTTCCGGGATTTTATCTGGTGGGTCAGGCTGATAACGGAATTAAAGAGGCAAAGGACAGGATAAGAGCGTCGATAATTAATTCTGACTTCGAGTATCCGAGGACAAGGATAACGGTAAATATGTCTCCTGCAGGTATAAGAAAAAGAGGAAGTCATTTTGATCTCGCAATTGCAATGGGAATTCTGGCATCATCTGCACAGGTTAATTCTGACAGAATCAGAGAATACTGCTTTATCGGAGAACTGTCTCTCGACGGTTCGCTAAGCAGGACTGACGGTGTTCTTCCGATGATAATTGCAATGAGAAAATGCGGTTTCAGGAACATTATCATTCCCTTGGCTAACGAGGAGGAGGGAGCTTTGATAAAAGATGTAAATGTTTATGCGGCCGGGAACCTGATGGAAATAGTCAATCACTTGAACTACGGTGCACCTCTGAAGGAGGCTGAAGGCTACCGGATACCTGAATATGAAGGGAACGCAGGAAAAATAGATTTCGCAGACGTAAAAGGGCAGGAAACCGCCAAGAGAGCCATTACAATATGCGTGGCCGGTGGACACGGGCTCTTTATGATGGGAAGTCCATCCAGTGGTAAAACGATGCTGGCAGAGAGAATTCCAACCATTATGCCGGAGATGAACTATGAGGAGATACTTGAAAGCACGATTATTTACTCTATTTCAGGTTTGCTTGATAAGGAAAGACCGATCATTTACAGGCGTCCATTCAGGCAGCCGCACAACCGTATAACACAGGCAGCTTTTCTTGGAGGCGGAGCATATCCCAAGCCGGGAGAGATTTCACTGGCAGATAAAGGTGTGCTTTTTCTTGACGAATTCGGGGAATTTGACAGAAATATAATAGAAAACCTGAGAATACCACTTGAATGCGGGAAAATTGTTTTGAACAGACGAGAGTGGAGCTGCACCTACCCGGCGGATTTTCTGCTGGTGGCAGCAAGTAATCCATGCAGATGCGGATATTATGGGGATTCTGCCCATAAGTGCAAATGTACAGCTGCACAGGTTTTTAATTATCAGAAGAAGCTGTCGGGACCGATTCTTGACAGAATTGATATGAATCTCTTTCTTACTCCAGTCAGCTATGATGAATTTGAAAGTGAAAAGAGCACTTCTTCTGAGGAAATGCGTCGTGAGATTATTAAGGCTAGGAGAATCCAGAAAGAAAGATTCTCTATGGACGGAATAATGCTGAATCACGAAATGGATGGTAAGCTCCTTGAAAGATATGTGCCGGTAAACAGCCCTGAGATAAACGAGTTCCTTGGTAACGCGTACAGAAATCTGAAGCTTAACCCGAGAACCATGCAGAAAATAAGACGTGTAGCCAGAACGATTGCAGATCTGGATGGTTCAGAATCCGTTAAATTGGAACATTTTGCAGAAAGTCTGGCCTACAGGGGGGAAAAACAGTGGTCGGAATATTAGAAAAAAGAGATAAACTATTTCCTGAAAAGGTACGAATATTTACACCTGATGTTGACAGGCTATATTATGAAGGAAATCTGGAGCTTCTGAAAAAGACAGCTGTTGCCGTAGTGGGAAGCAGGAAATGCACGCCTTACGGCAGAAAGATTTCAGGAGAAATAGGGAAAAAGCTCGGGAATGCTGGAATTACAGTAGTCAGTGGTCTGGCCAGAGGTATAGATACAGAAAGTCATATTGGAGCTGTGAATACGCCGGGTAAAACAATTGCAGTAGTAGCAGGGGGAACGGATCAGTTCTATCCGCCAGAAAACCGAGATCTTCAGAGAAAAATAGCTGACGAGGGTCTGCTGCTTTCTCTCAAGCCGCCGGGATACAAATGCAGGCCATTTGATTTTCCGATACGCAATAAGGTGATCAGTGCGATTTCTGACAGTGTTGTTATAGTCGAAGCAACAAGCAGAAGCGGAGCACTGATAACAGCGGAGTGTGCAATGGAGCATGGAAAAGATGTTTATGCGTTACCCGGCAACATTACCAGCATATACAGCTTTGGAACAAATACCTTAATAAAAGAAGGTGCCATACCGCTGGTAGTGGTGGACGACCTTCTCAGGGATTTTGGAAAAAATGTATATATAAATGTAGAAAAAAATCTGAACCTGGGGAATGACGAGACACTGGTTATAGATGTCCTTAGAGAGTATGGTGAAATGACAATTGAAGAAATATATCACAAAACCAACATACATCCTTTAGATCTCAATGGTATTATGACCGTGTTGGAGATAAAAGGCATTGTTTTTTCGGCTATGGGAAAATTTTTTGTTGCAAATTTTAAAGAATGATACTACAATGGTTTACTATGACAAAGAAAAATCATGAAAGGACGCAAAAATGGCGACTGCGAAAAAGACTTTAGTTATTGTAGAATCACCGTCGAAGGCCAAAACCATTGGCAAATATCTCGGCGCAAAATATAAAGTGGTGGCATCTGTAGGTCATGTCAGAGATCTTCCAAAGAGCAAAATGGGAATAGACATTGATAATGATTTCGAGCCTCAGTATATTCCAATCAGAGGTAAGGGAGAACTGATCAAAGAACTGAAGAAGGAAGCCAAAAAGGCATCCAAGGTTTACCTTGCAACTGACCCTGACCGTGAAGGAGAGGCTATCTCATGGCATCTTGCATTTCTTCTGGGAATAGATCTTGATGAACCGTGTCGGATAGTTTTCAATGAAATTACAAAGAGCACTATAAAGGAGGCAATTAAGCATCCGAGAAAGATAGATATCGGACTTGTAGATGCTCAGCAGGCAAGAAGAGTTCTGGACAGACTGGTAGGTTACCAGATCAGCCCTATTCTCTGGAGAAAGGTTCGAAAGGGGCTTTCCGCCGGAAGAGTACAGTCTGCTGCTCTTAAAATAATCTGCGACAGGGAAAAGGAAATTCAGAATTTTGTGCCGGAAGAGTACTGGAACATAATTGCGGACTTTAAAAAGGGCAAGACCTTCAGTGCCAAGCTGGCAGAGTACAAGAAAAAGAAAATTGCAGTGCATAACGAAGAGGAAAGCAACAGAATTCTCGCTGAACTTAAAGAGGGCAGTTTTGTTGTAAGTGCAATTACGGAGAAAGAGAGAACCAGAAATCCATTTGCACCTTTCACTACAAGCAGCATGCAGCAGGAAGCTTCAACAAAGCTCAACTTCAATACCAGAAAGACCATGATGGTTGCACAGCAGCTTTATGAAGGTGTCGAGATTAAAGGTCAGGGAACAGTCGGACTTATCACGTATCTTAGAACTGATTCGGTAAGAATATCCGATGATGCAAAATCAGCAGCAAAAGAGTATATAGCCGATAATTTCGGAAAGGAGTATCTTGGAAACCACGTATTTTCAAACAGAAAGAAAGATATTCAGGATGCTCATGAAGCAATCAGACCGAGTATAATAGATCTGGCGCCTGATGAAATCAAAGATTCTCTGACGAACGATCAGTACAAGCTCTATCGTCTGATATGGTGCAGATTTCTTGCAAGCCAGATGGCCGGTGCAGTGTTTAATAATATGCAGGTTGATATCGACAACGGAGACTATACTTTCAAGGCAACCGGTTCAAAGCTTGTGTTTGACGGATACCAGAAAGTGTATAAAACCAATACGGATGATGATAAAGACAAGGTTCTTCCTAATATTGTGGAAGGGGAAACTCTTGTACTTAAGAATATTTCCGGAGAACAGAACTTTACCCAGCCGCCGGCAAGATTTACAGAAGCGGGTCTGGTAAAGAAGCTGGAAGAAGATAATATCGGAAGACCAAGTACTTATGCTCCTATTGTAAGTACTCTGACAGAAAGAAAATATGTAAAAAAAGAAAAGAAGTCTCTCGTTCCGACAGACCTCGGTTTTATTGTTACGGGACTGATGGAAGAGTACTTCAAGGAAATAGTGGATGTGGGTTTCACTGCAGCCATGGAGGATCAGCTGGACGATGTCGAAATGAAGCGCAGAGAATGGAAATCTATAATCAGAGATTTTTACGTACCGTTCTCCAAGGATCTTGAAGCTGCGGATAAGGCTATTGAAAAGGTGGAAATTGAACCGCAGCCGACTGGAGAAATTTGTGAAATCTGTGGTAAACCGATGGTACTGAAGATGGGACGTTTCGGAGAATTCATTGCGTGCAGTGGCTATCCGGAATGTAAAAATACAAAACCTATCGTAAAGAAAATCGATGTTGCATGTCCAAAGTGCGGCAAAGATATTGTAGCGCGAAAGAGCAAAAGGGGAAGGTTATTCTACGGATGCAGTGGATATCCTGAATGTGATCAGTCATTCTGGAACAGGCCTGTCGACAAGAAGTGTCCAAAATGTGGAAATCTTCTGGTCGAAAAGAAGAACAAAGTTGGTAATCTTGCATGCTCTAACGCAGAATGTGATTATAAAGAGTAGTTCTAGGAGATGGAGGTAAACAATGGTACAGTTTCATGCTACTACAATTTGTGCTGTTAGAAGGGGTCCGGATGACATTGCAATAGGTGGAGACGGACAGGTAACAATGGGCGAAACAGCAATTATGAAAAACGGTGCAGTAAAGGTAAAGAAAATATTTAAAAATCAGGTTCTGACTGGTTTTGCAGGATCAGTCGCCGATGCCTTTTCACTGACAGAGAAGTTCGAGAAGAAGCTTGAGGAACACGGAGGAAATCTGAAGAGGGCAGCAGTTGATCTGGCTCAGCTTTGGCGTTCAGATAAAGGAATGAGGAGTCTGGAAGCTTTGATGATTGTTGCAGATAAGGAGGACATGCTGGTTGTTTCCGGAAACGGTGAAGTCATAGCACCCGATCAGGATTTTATCGCAATCGGCTCAGGAGGAAACTACGCATACTCTGCTGCAAATGCTTTGTTCAATCATACAGATATGTCCGCGGAGGAAATTGTAAGAGAGTCACTAAAGATTGCTTCTTCAATCTGCGTATATACAAACGACCATATTACTGTTGAAAAACTATAGGGGGATGGAAATGAGCACGAAGATTCAGAGTATGACGCCAAAGGAAATCGTGGCTGAGCTTGATAAATATATTATAGGACAGGATGAGGCAAAGAAGTCTGTTGCCATTGCTCTTCGTAACAGATACAGAAGAAGCCTTCTATCTGATGAAATGAGGGAAGAAATAACTCCGAAGAATATCTTGATGATGGGGCCGACAGGCTGTGGTAAGACTGAAATTGCAAGAAGACTCGCCAAACTAATGCAGGCACCTTTTGTAAAGGTTGAAGCAACCAAGTTTACCGAGGTTGGATACGTTGGACGGGATGTTGATTCTATGGTAAGAGATCTGGTGGAGGCATCCATCAGAATAACCAAGCAGTCCAAGCTGGAGGAAAAATACAACATAGCTGAAAAAATTGCCGAAGACAAGATTATAGAAGCAATTATTCCGGGAAGCAAGAAAGAAAAAAAGAATACTTCCAAGAATCCTTTTGATTTCATAATGAACAGCGGCGGCTACCCAAGTCAGAAACAGCTTTATGAAGAAAGCAAACAGCAGGAAGCTTCTGCCAATGAGGAAGTTGATGTTGAAATGGCAAGAGAACAGGTCAGACAGCAGCTTCAGCAGGGACTTCTCGAAGACACATTAATTGAAATCGAAGTTGATGATGCACCTAGAAGCAATCAGCTCGATATGAGTAATGAGGGTATGAGTATAGCTATTGGAAATATCTTTGGCGATATGATGCCTAAAAAGACTAAAAAGAAAAAGGTTAAGGTAAAGGATGCAAGAAGAATTCTTAAGGAGCAGGAGGCTCAGAACCTGCTTGATATGGATCAGGTGACAGATGAAGCACTTGAAAATGCCGAACAGAACGGCATAATTTTCATCGACGAAATAGATAAGATTGCATCCGGTGGAACATATCACGGCGGTGCCGATGTTTCTCGCGAGGGTGTGCAGAGAGACATTCTTCCAATTGTTGAAGGAAGCGTAATCAACACAAAATACGGCCCGGTAAAAACTGATCATATTCTGTTCATAGGTGCAGGCGCATTCCATATATCAAAACCGACAGACCTTATTCCGGAACTTCAGGGACGCTTTCCAATAAGAGTTGAACTACAGAACCTGACAAAGGATTCATTTGTACAGATTCTGACAGTACCTGAGAATGCAATTCTGAAACAGCATAAGGCACTTCTTGAAACTGAAGGGATAAAAGTTGAGTTCACGGATGACGCTATAGATGAGATTGCAACTATGGCTTATCTTATGAATGAACAGACTGAGAATATAGGTGCAAGAAGACTTCATACTATTATGGAAAAGCTTCTTGAGGATATTTCGTTTAATATTCCTGAGATGGAAGAGGAGCAGATTACGATTGATCGCAGCTACGTTCAGGAAAAATTTGATGAGACTGTTCATAAGGACGACATGGACAGGTATATTCTGTAAATATAATAGAATACCCTATAACAAAACCTCCTGTGTCGGCATATTATGCCGTAGCAGGGGGTTTTGCTCATGAAAAGAAGCGTATTCAGCATAGCTGTAATTGTGTTTGGACTCGGTCTTATTCTGTTTGGATTCAGGCAGCAGTTCGGGGAAAATATTGACAAAATAAGTGAAATTAAGGCTAAAGGGGTTGTAAGCCGCATTATTAATGAGGCAATTGCCGAAACCTTTGCCAGTGAAGAAAATCAGAACAGGCTTTTCTCCGTGGAGAACAATAAGGATTCTGTAAAAACCGTGCAGCCGAATACAATCCTGCTGAACCGAATGATCTCTGATTTCGGAATTATGCTTCAGGACAGATATGAAGCGGCGGAACCTAAAAAAGTAAAAATACCGGCGGGAGCTCTTACCGGCAGCAAGTTTCTGTCTATGACCGGCCTGGGAGTGAACATCAGGATTCTGCCGCTATCCGTTTCGTCATGCAGTTACGAGTCGGCCTTTGAGACTCAGGGTATCAACCAGACACGATACAAGATATTTCTCACTGTAGAGAGCACTGTGAGAGTGCTTCAGCCTTTTTCATCGAAGAGCATAGAAGTGAATAACCGGATTCTTCTTGCAGAGATGGTCATTGTTGGAGATGTTCCTGAAAGTTACGTAAATGTACCAAAGGATGAGATTTTGGATGCAATCAACTAATTATCTGTGGTATACTAAAGACATGTTGAAATTTAATGATAATAACGAGATAATTACAGAAGAAAGATACAGAGTACTGCTCGTTGGACTCCAGAGAAAAGAGGACATAACTTATTCCATGAACGAACTGGCGGGGCTCGCTGAGGCTGCAAATGCAGATGTACTGGGAAAAGTGATTCAGACGCTGGAGAAACCCAATACTGCCACCTTGATAGGAAAGGGCAAGGTGGAAGAGGTTGCCGAACTTGTTCGTAATATGGATGCCGATACGGTAATATTTAATGACGAACTGTCCGGTGCCCAGTTACGTAATCTGGAGGATGCCCTCGGTGTAAGGGTTATTGACAGAACAATCCTTATTCTGGACATATTTGCGGCAAGAGCAGAATCGAGGGAAGGTAAGCTGCAGGTAGAACTTGCACAGCTGAAATATAGAATGCCGAGGCTGATCGGGTTCGGTAAATCGCTGTCACGTCTGGGTGGCGGAATCGGGACAAGAGGTCCGGGTGAAAAAAAGCTGGAGACAGATCGTCGTCATATCGAAAGAAGAATGGACGATATAAAGGAGGAACTTGTACAGCTAAGAAAAACCAGAAGCGTACAGCGTTCCAAAAGAGAAAAGTCAAGTATTCCGGTAGTGGCTCTTGTAGGATACACAAACTCAGGAAAATCTGCGCTGATGAACAGACTGCTCTCTGAAACAGATAAGGAAGAAAAATCTGTAATGGAAAGAGACATGCTGTTTGCAACGCTTGATACCAAGCAGAGAAGCATCAAGCTGGACACAAACCACGAGTTTATCCTGGTAGATACTGTTGGTTTTGTAAGCAAGCTGCCTCACAGCCTTGTGGAGGCATTTAAGGCTACTCTGGAGGAGGTTTTGTATGCAGATCTGCTTCTGCATGTAGTGGATGCATCGTATGAGGAAAACAAGTTCCATATCGACGTAACCAATCGCGTCATAGACGAGATTGGCGCGGGAGACCGGGAAAAGGTTACAGTTTTCAATAAAATCGACTTAAATCCTGATTTTGAGCCTCCTGCCACTGGAACAGAGCAACTGTTTGTATCTGCAAAAGAAAATATAAATATAGATAAACTTATAGAAACCATCAAGAGCAGAGTTTTTGCAGATAAAGTGAGCACACAACTTCTTATTCCGTATGACAGAGGAGACATTTCATCCTATCTGTGTGAAAAGGCACTGATAAAGTCTATGGATTACGAAGCGGACGGAACACGTATCACGTTGGAAATGAACCAGGAAGATTATCAAAGGTTAAAGAAATATGAAATTATATAGCACAGTGGCAAAAGAAGCTTCTGCAGAACAGACAATTGAAAAGTCAAGATTTATAACGTACGTCAGGCCTGTCTCCACCAGGGAGGAGGCTGATGCGTTTATTGCGGAAATAAAAAAGAAGCATAAGGATGCGACACATAATGTACCTGCAATGGTAATCGGCGAAGGGTTTCAGATACAGTGGGCAAGTGATGACGGCGAGCCGCAGGGAACCTCCGGTGCTCCTATTGTACAGATGCTTGTTCAGGAGGGAATAACAAACGTTGCTGTTGTCGTGACCCGGTATTTTGGTGGAATCAAGCTGGGAACAGGTGGACTGGTTCGCGCTTACACCAGTAGTGCCAAGCTTGGACTTGAAGCTGCAGGAATTCGTGAAGTAAAAGAAATAAAAGTAGTGACATATCGCTTGGATTATGGTATATTTAATAAAGTTCAGAATTTCACTTTTGAACAGGATGTGTCTATAGAGAACATCGAGTATACTGATGTTGTAAAGTTCGATCTTCTAACCGAGCCGGAGCTCTCAGATGCTGTAAAATGCACGATTACAGGACTTGCGAATGGCAGGGAGAAAATCATTGATGAAAAAATTGAAAAATTTTGATAAAACATATTGACAATAATCGGAATTAACGGTATACTAATCAAGTCGCGTCAAGGAAATGACTTGAGTGCGAAACGCAAAGTGTGGGCGGTTAGCTCAGCTGGGAGAGCACCTGCCTTACAAGCAG